>NZ_JBSGEQ010000046.1:0-57490 GCF_053602975.1 Nocardia sp. NPDC004278 | reverse complement strand
CGATCACCGGTCAGCGTCGCCACGGCGAACATGATGCACGACCTGCCCCGCTCCGCGGGGCCAATCGGTCAACACCATTAGGAGACACGACCTAGTCCCGAGTAACCGCAGGACAGAGCGGTGCGACAACCCGTTGCCGCAGGTAGAAAGGGTGCACCACAGGGGTTCGATTCCCCGGGGCCGGCCAACCGCTCGCGATGCGCGTATCACAGTGGCATTGTGGGAATGGTGACCCAAAACCACTGGCCGGTCGTCGAGTTCAGGCAGTACACGCTGCGACCAGGCAGCCGTGATGTGCTCATCGACCTGTTCGATCGAGAGTTCGTAGAAACCCAAGAGGCCGTGGGTATCCGCGTAATTGCCCAGTTCCGCGACGAGGATGATCCGGACCGCTTCGTCTGGATACGTGCCTTCCGTGACATGACCTCCCGCACTGCGGGTTTGACGGCCTTCTATATCGATGGAGCTGCGTGGCGAGAGCACGCCGCGGCCGCCCGCGCCACGATGGTCGATACGACGAACGCGCTGCTACTGCGCCCGGCGACGTCGACCTCCGAATTCTCGCTCCCTGCCGATCGCCCCGGGGTAGAAGCGACGGTGTTGCCGCGATCGCGTGTCCTGGCCACGATTTACAAACCCGACATTGCGACCGGCGAGTTCGCCGAATTCTTCAATAGCCGAGTGCAGCCCGTTCTTGCCGCCACCGGGGCAGCGCTGATCGGCAGCTACGTCACCGAGCCAGCGCCGAATACCTTCGCAATGCTTCCGATTCGCGCCGAGACTGTGTTCGTTTCGTTCGCGTTGTTCGAGAATGCGGACCGGCTCGATGAGCACCTCAATGCGCTCGCTCGTTCGCAAGTGTGGGTGGAACAAGTGCGGCCAGAGCTGTCGAAGCGACTGTCGGAGCCGGCACAACAATTGCGTTTGGCGCCGACGGCGCGATCCCTGCTGCGCTGACCAGCCGATGCCCGTGCGCGTCGGCCCAGTGGTTCGAGCGGGCTGCCGCGGTGCAACTTGGATGATGCTGTTGTCAACTTCACCACAATCGCCTGGTGGTGAACGGGATGCTGTATCGGTTGCGCACCAGCCGCCCGTGGCGGGATCTGCCCGAGCGCTTTGCGCCGTGGCAGATGAATGGTGTGCACTGTGGTCAGAACTCGGTTCGGAATGAATGGCGTGTCGCTTTGGCTTGCCGCGCAACATCTTTGAGACTCTTGCTGTGGTTGATGAGGTGGTGGGCGATGCGTCGTGGGCGAGGCCGGAACCATTGATTCCGGTGCGACAGCGACGCTTTCGGCAACCGGGCCTTCGACGGACCGACAACCGGCTGCCCGACCCAAGCGGAACGCACAGTCTCGCTGCATCTCCGGGCAGCGGTCGGTGCGCAGCCTGGTGGAGAACGCGCAGGTGTCCGACGAAGGACTGCGGCGCTTCCACGCCGACAACGACCCGGCCGCCCGGCGTCGGGTCCGTTGAGTAGGAAGCCGGAATTCGCCTCGTCGCGAGTCGTCACCCGGAGAGCATCGAAGCCGCCACCTACCCGCAGCACCCGGCGCTGCCGGACGCGGCAGTGCGGTGCGAGATCGGCGCGCCCCGTTTTCTGGGTAGTTGGTGTCTATACAAGTGGGAGATGAATAGGCCCGATCATCGTAAGGACGGGATGATGGACGACTTCTTGCTGAGGCAAGCGCGGCAGGGCGATGGGCAGGCATTCGGTGAATTGACCGGGCCATATCGGCAAGAACTGCAGGTGCACTGCTATCGCCTGGTCGGTTCGGTTGCCGAAGCCGAGGACCTCGTTCAGGAGACGCTGTTGGCGGCGTGGCGGGGAATGGACCGTTTCGCGGGGAGTTCCTCGCTGCGTACCTGGCTCTACAAGATCGCCACCAATCGGTGCCTGAACGCCCTGCGCGATCACAGCCGCCGCGCGCAAGAGGTCACCGCGACTTCGTCGAACGAGCTTCCCGAGACGGGCCGGCTGTGCGAGGTGCCGTGGCTGGAGCCCTACCCGGACGCGGCAGAGGGATTTGATGCGCAGCCCGGCCCGGAGGCGCTACTGGAGAGCCGTGAAGCCGTGTCGTTGGCGTTCGTGGCTGCGGTGCAAACGCTGCCGCCTCGCCAACGGGCCGTCCTTGTACTGCGCGATGTGCTCGGATACCGAGGAGACGAGGTCGCGGGCCTGCTTGACACGACGTCGGACGCGGTCGCCAGTGGACTGAAACGAGCCCGACAGGCACTCTCGACCCGGCAGCGGGCACCCCAGCGCCCGGTGCTGCCGAATTCTGTTGCCGAGCGGCGCGTCGTCGACGCCTTTGTCGCCGCGTTCGAGCGTTGTGATGTACCAGCGATGGTCGAGCTGCTCACCGACGACGCGATATTCTCGATGCCGCCTTTGACACAGGAATACCAGGGCCGTGACGCCATCGCGGGTTTCTTCACCGAGTGGGGCTTCGCGCACGGCACAAGGCGATTCCGGCTCATACCCACCCGAGCCAACGGCCAGCCGGCATTCGCGCGTTATCTGCGAGATCACCACGCAGGCATAGCCCACGCACATGGGATCACGGTGCTGACGCTGGATGGCACCCGAATCGCTCAACTCACCGCCTTCCTCGACACCGGCCTGTTCCCCCGGTTCGGCATGCCCCGAACCCTGCCCATCGAGAGCGTCTGAGACCGATCCGCAACCGAAAAGGATGAACGAGACATGGTCCGCTACCTCGTGCTGTACGCAACACCCAAGGACCCCGCTGCATTCGAGCGGCACTACTGCGAGTCGCACATTCCGCTGATCAAGGTGCTGCCTGGACTCCGCCGGTTCGACTTCGGTCACTCTCCGACACCGGGTCGTGGTGAGCCGTACTTCTGGGTCTCGTCCTTGGAATGGGACGACATGGCAGCCCTGAAAGCGGCATTCACCTCGCCCGAGGGTGAGGCGGCCGCGCGCGACGTGGAGAACCTGACCAAGCCCGACATGCTTCGCAGCATGATCTTCGAATTCGAGGAAGTAATCCACTGATGGAAATCGACGGCTCACCCGACCAGCGCGGAAGCGGCCGGGTAGCACTACACGACTCGATAGAGATATCCGCGCCCGCGCAGCAAGTCTGGGAGCTGATCTGCGATTGGGCCGGTATGTCGCGCTGGTGGCTGCCTGCCGAAGAAGGTGGACTCCAAGGCCCTCAACTGATCAGTTGCGAGTTGGTCGGCGCACCGGGATCGGTACCCCGTACCCGGCGAATGGTGTTGAGCGATGGCGGAGTCGTCGAGGAAACGATCTTCTACCAGAACGACGAAACACGGCGAATCCACTACATCAAGGCTGACAATCAGCACGTCGTAGGATATGTCGCCACCACGTATGTCGACGATCTAGCCGACGGAGGTTGTGTGGTACACATCGCATCGAAATTCGACGCGACACAACCGGATGCCAGTTCGGCTGCGGCAGCCTGGTTCGCGGACATCTACCGATCCATGTTCGCGGGATACAGCCGATATTTCACACGACAATCGGCACACTGACATCCGTCGCGGGTGAACCTCCTAGCGTCGACAGCGAGCTGCGCCAAGTCAGAGTGCGACTGGGTGACCGGATGGCACCTCGAGTGTGTTCGGCTCTAGTTCTGGCTGTCGGCGTGGATGTGCGAATCGCAAGGCGCGCAGTCGAACTCGGTAGACGCGGTCATGGATTCGCGGCGTGGCGCCGGAACGGCGCGAGCGCCGCATCGCCGAGATTCGGTCCGGAGATGGTGACCGACGTGTCGCTGGACCCGATGACATCGGCGCAGCGCAGGGTGAATCGTGGGTGCCCGCCGATGATCGCGGTGAAATCCGGCTCGGCGGCGCCGAAGACGACGCGGGTGATCCCGGCCCAGACGATCGCCGCACTGCACATGGGGCAGGGCTCACCACTCGCGTAGATCGTGGCGCCGATCAGCTCCCCGGCGTGCCCGGCCTCGATCGCGGCCGTAATGGCGACCAGCTCCGCGTGAGCGGTGACGATGCCTGCGCTGGCCACCTGGTTGCGACCCTCGGCGATCACCGCTCCGCCCGCGACGATGACGGCGCCGAACGGGCGATTGCCCTCGTGACCGGCGTGCTCGGCGAGCGAGATCGCCCGCCGCAGATGGGTTTCCTCGTCCTTGATCATGCCGTTCCTTCACTCATGCGCGGCCACGCAAAATCGAGACGATCGCGGTCGGCCCACGGCGCTGCGCATTGTCGAGCGCGGTGCGGCCGGCTCCGTCACGGATCGACGGGTCGGCGCCGGTGTCGAGCAGGGCGGTCACGACCTGTTGGTATCGCTCGGATCCGTCTCCGTAGACGATCGCCTCGTGCAGGGCGGTCCAGCGCGGCGCTATTCGGAGGGGACGCCTGTTCACCTGAGATCTCCTGACTGGTTGCTGACTTCCACAATGCCCAGCGCGTCCGATAGAGTCCAAGACTTACTTTCCATCATCACGATAGATTGCATCTATAGGAACGGTCATGGAACTGCGCCACATCCGGTACCTGTTGGCGGTCGCCGATCACGGCAACTTCACCCGCGCGGCCGACGCGCTGCACATCTCCCAACCCACCTTGTCGCAGCAGGTCAGGCAGGCCGAGCGGGCGCTGGGAGTGGAGCTGCTCGACCGGTCCGGCCGCACCGTACGCCTCACCGAAGCCGGCGCGGCCTACGCGCATCACGCGCGACTCGCCCTGCGCGACCTCGACGCTGGCGAGCGCGCGATTCATGACGTGCAGGACCTGTCCCGAGGGCACCTGCGGGTGGCGATGACGCCGACCATCACCGCCTACCTCATCGGCCCGCTGGTGCATCAGTTCCATGTCGCGCACCCGGGCGTGACCCTCACCGTCGTGGAGACCACCCAGGATCGGATCGAGGCGGACCTGCTCGCCGACCGCGTCGATCTCGGCATCGCATTCACCGGCACCCACGCCGCCGGGATCGAGAACTCCGCGTTGTGCACCGAGAACCTCAGCCTGGTGGTCGGATCGAGCCACACCCTCGCCGCGCGATCGAAGCCGCTGCCGGTTCAGGAACTTGCACACCACCCCTTGGCTTTGCTCAGTCGCGACTTCGCAACCAGAGCCCACATCGACGCCTACTTCGATCAATGCGAGATCACGCCGAGCATCGGGGTCGAGGCCAACTCCATCGGCGCACTGATCGAGTTCGTTCGCCGAGGTCGGCTCGCCACCGTCCTACCCGACGCCATCACGCGTGCCCAGCCGGACCTGCTGCCCACCGCGCTCACCCCCGCGTTACCCACCCGAACTGTGGAACTCTTGCGTCGCAGTAGCACCTATCACTCGGCAGCCGCGCGCGCCTTCGCCGCGATCGCCCAGGCAGCCACACGGTCGAACTGAGCGAGCCGCACCAACAAAAGTCGGATCGCAGTCGAATCGACTATAGATGCGACCAATAATCACGATGGGCAACAAGTATTGGACTCTATAGCGACAGGTTGTGCATGGTGGGATCGGTCGGGACCATGCGATCGAATGTCGTTGCGCAGCTGGCCAACCTGTCGACCCATCCATCGGTGTCCCGCGGCGTGGACGCCGGCACCGTGACCGTCGAGGGATGGGTGTTCGACATCGGCACCGGCGCGGTCACGGTGTTCGACGCCTCCGGATCCGAAGCCGCACCGGCCGCCTGACCGCATAGTCACGGTCTCCGCGCGCCGCGCGGGAATCACCTTCCAGCACGCCGACCCACCCTTGCGTCGGGTCGGTATTCGACCAGAAAGGAAGCGCACAAATGGTGCACGCACAGCTCGACCCCACCGCCCGCCTGGCACTGGCCGCCGCGGCGGTGGAGGCCAAGACCGCGAAAC
Source organism: Nocardia sp. NPDC004278 (assembly GCF_053602975.1). NCBI lineage: Bacteria > Bacillati > Actinomycetota > Actinomycetes > Mycobacteriales > Nocardiaceae > Nocardia > Nocardia sp. NPDC004278. Next base: position 51,644 of record NZ_JBSGEQ010000046.1, on the reverse strand, counting down.
ATCTCACCTGGCAGCAGATCGCGGATGCCGCCGGCTACTCGGTGGCCTTCGTGACCGCCGCGGTCCTCGGCCAACACGCCCTCCCCGAGCAGGCCGCGACGGCGGTTGCCGAACTGCTGGGGATGGACGACCACGCAGCGATGCTGCTCCAGACGATCCCGACCCGCGGATCCATCCCGGGAGGTGTCCCGACCGATCCGACGATCTACCGCTTCTACGAGATGCTGCAGGTCTACGGCACCACCCTCAAGGCCCTGGTCCATGAGCAGTTCGGGGACGGGATCATCAGCGCGATCAACTTCAAGCTCGACGTGCGGAAGGTCGCAGACCCCGAGGGCGGCGAGCGCGCCGTCATCACCCTCGACGGCAAGTACCTGCCCACCAAGCCGTTCTGAGAAACGAAGACAACCGATGACCGATTTCGCACGCCACACCATCGACCTCGCGCGCCGCAATGTCGCCGAGGGCGGGCGTCCGTTCGCGACCGTTGTCGTCAAGGACGGCCAGATTCTGGCGGAGAGCCCGAACCGGGTCGCGCAGACCAACGACCCCACCGCACACGCGGAGATCCTTGCCATCCGCGAGGCATGCACCAAGCTCGGCACCGAGCACCTGACCGGCACCACGATCTACATCCTCGCCCTGCCCTGCCCGATGTGCCTGGGCGCGCTGTACTACTGCTCACCCGACGCGGTCGTCTTCCTCACCACCCGCGACGCCTACCAACCGCACTACGTCGACGACCGAAAGTACTTCGAGCTCAACACCTTCTACGACGAGTTCGCCAAACCCTGGGACCAGCGACGCCTGCCCATGCGCCATGAGCCCCGCGACGAAGCGGTGGACGTGTACCGCCTCTGGCAGGAGGCGAACGGCGGCGAGCGTCGCGTCGCCGGCGCTCCAACCGCCAACTGAACCCCAATGCGCAAGCCGTCCGAACAGCCCGCCGAAAGCAGCCGCTGTGGCGATGGCGACGGACGGTATCAGCCAGCAGATGGCCATCTCGCTACCCAGCAGCCATCGATAAGCCAAAGGAGAACGTAACCATGGACATTCGCAAGAAAATAGGCAAGCGCACCGGCGCCCTCGTCGGCGGAGCACTCGCCGTCGTCGCCGCGGGCACCATCGGCGCATTCGCGGTAGGCGGCGTGGACGCGGGCCCGGCGGCGCAACCGGTGCTCGCCGGCAGGGTCGAGCCAGCCGACCTGCGGCAGACCGATCACCTCACGCTTGCTGCCGCCACCGAGGCCGCGCAGGCCGCGCTCGCCGCCGCGAGCCAGGAGAATCAGCGAGTCAGCGTCGCTGTCGTCGACCGTGACGGCAATACCATCGTGCTGCTGCGCGGGGACGGCGCGGGACCGCAGTCCTACGAGTCCGCGGAGCGGAAGGCCTTCACCGCAGTTTCCTGGAACGCGCCGACCGCTCAGCTGGCCGAGCGTCTGGACAAGACCCCGCGGCTGGCCGACATTCCCGGCACCCTGTTCCTGGGGGGCGGTGTCCCGGTGGCGACGGGTGGTACACCGATCGCCGGCATCGGTGTAGCGGGTGCACCCAGTGGTGATCTGGACGAGAAATACGCCCGCGCGGGTGTCGCCACGCTCGGAGACTGAGGTCGGCATGGCGTGGTGCAAGAGCCGTGGCACCGATCCCGCGTCGCGCTGGGGTCTGTTCGGATGACGGTGTAACACGGTCGCCTCGTGCATCCCTGCTGCTCAGGCCACCGCGTGGCCCCGCTGCCCGGGTGCGGCGATCGCTTCGCGGTGGTCGCGATTTGAGGCAAACGCCTCATGCGACCACGGAGGCTGCGGACCGATGATCAGGGCATGACCAAGCGAATTCAGCAATCACGGAGGTTACCGGTCATGACCGAATTGGCATTCGAACCACCGACCGTCGAGCGGTTCGGTACGCGCACTTCAGATCACGCACCTAACGGCGGGCGAATCGATGCGGTCGACGTAAGCCGGCAGGTCGGGGCGCGGCAGATTCTCCAGCAGCTGTCGCTGTCGGTCGAACCAGGCGAGTTGGTCGCCATTGCCGGCGGCAGTGGCGCAGGAAAGAGCACATTGCTGGAGATCCTCGCGGGACTGCGACCACCGTCTGCCGGGGAGGTTCGGCATGACGGCGTCGTTCGCGGGGCCCGAGTCAGCGCCGATTCCCGTATCGGCTACGTGCCCCAAGAGGACATCATCCACCTCGAGATGCCCCTGCGCCGCACGCTGCGCTATGCGGCGCGGCTGCGGCTGCCCGCGGGCACATCGGCGGCCGAGGCGGACCGGGTAGTCGAAGAGACCATGCATGACCTCGACCTGGCTGATCGGGCCGAGGTGCCGGTCCGTGCGCTCTCCGGCGGTCAGCGCAAGCGGGCCAGTATCGCCGTGGAGCTACTGACCCGGCCACACCTTTTCTTCCTCGACGAACCCACCTCCGGGCTCGATCCGTCGACCGCAGCCGACGTGATGCGCCTGCTGCGCCGACTCAGCCAGCGCGGGGTCACAGTCGTCCTCACCACGCATGAGCCGAACTCCATCGACCGGTGTGACCGGGTGGTATTCCTGGCACGCGACGGCCACCTGGCCTTCACCGGCAGCCCGACCGAGGCGCGGCGCTACTTCGGCGTCAAGGATCTCGCCGAGGTGTACGACCGGCTGGCTCGGGAGCACACCCCGCAGATCTGGGCGGAGCGATTCGCGGACAGCGGTGGGAAGTCGAAAACCCGGCCTGGCTCGGCTCCACTGCCCAGCCCCGCCGCCCGTTCAGACGTCAAGCGCACAGACATGGTCCGGCAATGGTGGCTACTTACCCGACGCAATGTTGATGTTCTCCTACGCAACCGGCTGACCCTGGCGGTCCTGCTCGGCTCACCGGTGCTGGTCACTGCGATGATGGCGACGCTGTTCAAGCGAGACGCGTTCGATCCGCGTAGCGAAGCCGACCTCGGCCCGGCCCAGATCGTGTTCTGGATCGCATTCGCAGGCTTCTTCTTCGGCCTTACCTACGGCCTGCTCCAGATCGTCGGGGAGATGGCCGTCTTCCGGCGCGAGCGCCTGGCCGGGCTCAGCGTCGGCGCCTACGTGGCATCCAAGGTGACAGCGCTGCTTCCGGTGCTGGCTGGAGTGAGCGCGGTGCTCCTTGGTGTGCTACGGGCGCTCGGTCGGCTCCCCGCCGTCGGATGGGACGTGTCCGCCTTTCTGTTCGTGACGATTGTGATCGAGGCGATCTCGGCACTGGCCCTCGGATTGCTCGCCTCGGCCGCGGTCTCCAATGCCGCGCAGGCCGCCCTCGCCCTGCCGATGCTCTGCTTCCCGCAGGTTCTGTTCGGTGGCGCCATAGTCCCCGTTGACAAGATGGCCCTACCGGGACGCCTGATGAGTCTCGGCCTGTCCAACCGCCACGCATTCGAAGCGCTGGGTCGCGACCTGGAACTCGACCGGTACACCGCCAAGCTGCCGGCCATGTCCGCCTACGGCGATACCTTCCACGGAGGCACCGGCGCCAGTCTCATCGCGCTCGCCTCGTTTGCCGTTGGCCTCATGCTGGCCACGATATGGGTCTTGGACCGGCGGTCCCGGCCCAGCGCATCCCGGCGATGAAGGGCCCACGCAGTCGGTCCCGGTGTCGGCTCGGCCAACCCGGTACCGGGTCCCGACTGTGCGTAATCAGCCGGGTCTCCGGCGCGCTCCGCATCCCGACTTGCCCGTCCACCGGACGGGCATCGACTACGCCGCTGAGCCATGTGACGTCAATAGCGCACCCGGGCAGCATCATTGGTGGTTGCCGAGCTGAAGTACCTGGCGCAGTGGATGTTTCAATTTCGGACGGCCGCATTGACCGGGAACCCAGCCAGACCCCGATCGATCGCGGCGAGACTGGCCTGCGTGCGGTTGTTGACGCCGAGTTTGGCGTAGACACGTTCGACGTGGTTGCGTGCCGTTTTCTCGGCGATGAACAGTTCGGCGGCGATTTCTTTGTTCGATCGGCCTTGCGCGACGAGTCGCAGGATCTCGACTTCGCGGTCGGTCAGCCCGGCCGGCCAGGGCGTTCGCCGCGAGTTCCGCGGACCGGCCACCGCAAGCACGGCCGCAACCGACTCGGCGTCGAAGCGTCCGGCGCGCGCCTCTTTTCGCAGCTGATCGGCAGCGCCGCGAGGATCGAGCGGCGGCCGGTCGGGACGCGGCTCGAGCAGTCCCTGATAAGCCTCCGCCGTGGCAAGCAACCGGTCCTGCGCGGTCAACTCCGCGCCGGCGATCCCCCGGGGAAAGCCGGACCCGTCGATCCGTTCCCGGTGCTTCATCGCAATGGGCACCACCGACTCCAAGCCGTTGACTCGACTTAGTATCCGGCCGGTCAGATCCGGATACATCCGTACCCGTTCCCATTCAGCCGTAGTGAGCGGACCCTTCTTCTCCCAGATCCGGTTGGACACTCCCATTTTGCCAAGGCCGTGCACTAGGCCGGCACGGTAGAGATGCGTGATGTCCGACGGCGACATGCCCAGGTGTCGGGCCGCCCCGGCCACCAGATTCGCGACGCCACGCGAATGCCCCAGAGTGAACGGAGATTTGAGATCGGCGAAATCGGCCATGGCCTCGAGTAACTCGTCGCTCTCCTCGGCCGTCATGGTTCGGTCACGATCCGGTGCTTGGGCCAATGCTGTGGTCCAGACATCGATTTCGAGCAAACCGTCCACGATCGCCGCCGCGTCGCGATCGAACACCGCCGCCACGGCTGGGCTGAACTGACTGCCGCGCCGAGAACGGAGAACTTCCTTCGCATGCACGAGCCCACCCGTGCGCAGGTGCACCTCGACGACGTCTGCGACGTGCGCGATGTGGATCTCGACCGGGATATCGTCTCCGCGAGAACCGTTGGGCAGCCCCCGGCCGTCCCAGCGTTCGAAGGCGTAGGCCAGCGCCTTTCCGACCTGCTCGTCCAAGCCCATCCGATCGGAGAGAACCCCGGCGGAACGGCAATGGGACTGGATCAGTGTGGCGACCTGGCTGCGAGCCGTGACCAGAAAGGCAGTGGCGCGGATGCCGCGCTCCCAGCCCGGCAATCCGCGTCCGACATGACTCATCATCAGCCGCAGATACGGCAGGCCGGCCGTGTCCACCGTGTAGGTGTCGGCCCGGAAGGCGATGTCGTCGCCGAAGAGCGCCGAGAGTTCGTGGGAGTCGGCGTGACAACCGATCCACCCGACCAGATTGGCGTAGTACACGGTCGCCTGCTGTTGCAGGTCGAGCCTCATCCGCTCGGCGATCCGTGTCGCGATCAAGGATGACCGAAGCATGTGTTCCATCGGCTGACCCAGACCGAGGTCGATCGCAAGCGATATCGCGGCGAGCAGTTCGGCTCTGCTCAGACCCTTTCCCGAGCCGGGCACCGTCCCGTGCGGGTGCATCTTCCCATTGTCCACCCGGACAACAGCCATCTCTGCGCGAAAGACGAGACCACCGTGTACCCGCGCCACAGCACGCGCGTCGTGACCAGCGCGGGTTGTGGAGCCCTCCGGCTGCCTAGAGGTGGGCGCCGTCGCGCCACCCGCGCCGGGGTTGCCGAATCATTACCCATCGCCACCTGTGTGGTGGAATTTTGTTGTTATTCGCGTGATTTCCTGGTTGCGGTGGGCGTGCTCGGGTGACTATGTAGCGCATGGATTCGAGGAACGCCGCTGCGCGGTTGCTCGCAGAGATCCTTGCCGCCGGCTTCACCGTGGATGGGTTCATCCGCTTCCTGCGGGCCGACCCGACCGCTGACACCGCGGTGCTACCGCCATCGTCTGGTCAGTGGCGGATACCGCCGCCCGGGCAGAGCTACTGAACCCGAACGCACGGGGCGAACCCTTTGCCGTGCGCCGATCGTGCGGCGTCCGGTGGTGGACATCATGGGGTGCGTCGTCAACGTCTCGAGGGTCGATTCTTATGCGCGACAGCGGATGCTGATCGCCGCACCGCGTTGTGCCGGTCAATGATCCGATGACCGAGTGGATCGATGATCGTGCGCGGTCGGCCGAAATGGTCGCGCAGCTGCCGGTGACGCCGTGCGGGTTCGTCGCCGTCGTTGGCAAACCGGCCCGATCGACGGTGATTGCCGTTCGGGCACTGGAGGATTCGGTGATTTCCTGCCCGGACGTCCGGGCTACCGCCCTGCCCGGACGTCGCCACGGCTGGGGCCGCTTCATCCGCAGCCCCGGCCATGACTGGCGCTCAGGATTGGGCCGCTGGCCGCTTCGACAGCAGGAAGACGACAATCGCCGCTATGACAGCGATGACGAACGTCGCGAACGACGCGACGGCAAAGGCGTGATCGGCATGCTGTCCGAGTGTCACGCGCTCCGCGGGCCTGGTGTGACCGGAACCGGCAGGCGGGTCAGGCCTGCTGCGCCCCGCGTGCCAGCAGCAACAGGGCGTCGACCAGTTCCTCTGCCGGAAGGCCGGTGGCGAGGCTGCGCAGTTGCAGTCCGAAGACCAGCGCGACAGCGGTGCTCGCCAGCCGCTCGGCGTCCGGTACGTCGAGACCGGTGAGGATCCGCGCGGCCAGCTGGTCGTATGCGGCGAAGCACTGCGCGGCCGCGGTGCGCAACCGCTCGTCGCGGCCGGCCTGGACATAGAGCTCGAAGGGTGCGATGTACCTGCCGTCGGACTGCGTGCACCCGGCGACCTGGCCGACCGTGGCGGAGGCCCGATCGATGTCCATCCCTTCGGTCCCGCACTGGTCGGCGAGCTCGGTGAAGCGCCGGGTCTCCTCGGCGACGAAGTGCAGCAGGCTCTCACGCAGCATCTCGTGCTGGGTCGTGAAGTGGTAGGTGACCGAACCAAGGGAGACCTTGGCCTCCTCGGCGATCCGCCGGTTGGTGACCCCGGCGACGCCGTCCTCACCGATGATGCGCAGGACGGCGTCGATGATGCTCTGCCGGGTTCCGGAGGACTTGGACATAGCGGCCATTGTGCCACCGGTGCGGGGCGGGATCAGGACGGCGGTCGCCGAGGTCAGCGGGATGCTGTACGCGCCGCGGATGCCGCCGATCGCGCGGTGTAGGCGGACGCGTGAGCTGCTTTTGACATGGTCACCCAACTTTCGTACTGTTCGTTCGTTCGAACGAACAGTTTTCAGGAGGCTAATCACATGCGCATTGCAGGATCAACCGTTCTCCTCACTGGTGCCGTGGGCGGCATCGGTCAGGCCATCGCCCGAGAACTGGCTGCCAAGGGAGCCAAGCTGGTCCTCTCCGGGCGCCGTGCCGACGCCCTGGAGGCGCTCGCCGACGAGCTCGGTGCGCGAGCGGTCACCGCCGATATGGCCGACCCGGATCAGCTCGACCACCTCGCCAAGGCCGTCCCCGACACGGACATTCTGATCGCCAACGCCGCTATGCCCTCCACCGGCGATCTACTCGACTACACACCCGAGCAGATCGACCGCGCGCTGACGGTGAACCTGCGCGCCCCCGTCATGCTGGCCCACGCGCTCGCGCCCCGGATGGTCGCGGCGGGCCGGGGACATATTGTCCTCGTCGGCTCGATCTCCGGGAAGGCGGCCACCAAGTACTCCTCGCTCTACAGCGCGGCCAAGTTCGGGCTGCGCGGCTTCGCGCTCTCTTTCCGCCAGGACTTGCACGGTACGGGGGTGGGGGTCTCTCTGGTCCAGCCCGGCGCCGTACGCGACGTGGGCATGTTCGCCGCGACGGGCGCCACCCCGCCGACCGGCGTGCGCATGGTGTCCCCGCGCCAGGTGGTGACGGGGGTGGTACGGGCCGTTGAACGCGATCTGTGCGAAATCAATGTCGCGCCGGTGGAATTGAAGATACTCAGCGCCCTCGCCGGGCAGTTCCCCGGCTTGGCGGAGAAGGCACAGCGCGGCTCCAGTGCCGAGCGCACCATCAGCGAGGTCGTGGCGGCCCAGCGGGACATGCGGTAGCCGCCTGCTGCGGCGCCGACGGAGGCCGCCCGCAGTGGCGACCGGCCACCGCGGGCGGACGGACGGCGCCGAGCCGACCGTCACCTGCCGAGTGCCGACCATGGAACAGGATTGCAGGTCACGGCCGATCGGCAGCCGAAAACCTTTCGCGCAAAGCGATTTTCTTGAACTTTCCAGTGGCCGTCCGGGGAATCGCGGACACGAACTCGAATCGTTCCGGCAGCTGCCAACGGGCGAATTCCGCCGCCAGATGCTCGCGCAACTGGTCCGGATCCGTCGTCGCACCGTCGCGCAGCGCGATGACCGCCAGCGGGCGCTCGCCCCACCGCGAGTCGGGAACGGCGATCACCGCCGCCTCCGCCACCGCCGGGTGCGCCATCAGGTGATTCTCCAGGTCCACTGAAGAGATCCACTCGCCGCCGGATTTCACCAGGTCCTTGGCTCGGTCGCAGATCCAGATGCAGCCACGGTGGTCGATGCGGACGATGTCCCCCGTGCGGAACCAGCCATCCGGTGTGAAACTGTCCGCTCCCTTGCCGCCGTGATATGCGGCGGCCACCCACGGTCCGCGTACTTCCAGTTCACCCATGGCGCGGTCGTCCCACTCGATGAACTCACCTGTCTCGCTACGTGCGCGAATGTCGAAGAACGGCATAGCGACTCCCTGCCGGGCACGGAACTTGTACTGCTCATCCGTGCTGCTCTCCTGGAGGTCGGCGGGCAGACGGCTGACGGCGCCCAGCGGCGCGGTCTCGGTCATTCCCCACGCCTGCACGACCGTGAGGCCGTGGCGGTCGTATCCCTCGAGCATGCTGCGCGGCACCGCGGCACCGCCGACGATCAGCCGGTCGAGGCAGCTGAGGTCCCAGCGTTGCGGTTCGGCGTCGAGTGCGTCGAGCATCGCCATCCACACGGTCGGGACCCCCGCCGTCATGGTGACCCGTTCGGCGGCGAGCAGATCGAGCACGCTGGCCGAGTCCAGCCGCGATCCGGGCAGTACCAGCCCGGCCCCGAGCAGTGCAGCCGCATAGGGGAGACCCCAGGCGTTGGCGTGGAACATGGGTACGACCGGCAGCAGTGTGTCCCGTGCCGATACCCCCAGCGCATCGGGGAGTGCCGCGGCCAGCGAATGCAGCACCAGCGCCCGGTGCGAATACACCACCCCTTTCGGTCGGCCCGTGGTGCCGGACGTGTAACACATTGCGGCGGCGCGTCGTTCGTCGAGAACCGGCCACACCATCGGCTCCGCGGCGTCGATCAACGTCTCGTAGCCGAGCATCCCGTCCGGTGTCGGGGCATCGCGGGTGATGGCGATGATGTGCTCGAACGGGTGCGCGTGGCGGAAGGTCTCGAACACCTCGAGGAGGGATTCGTCGACCACGATCACCCGGTCCCGGGCGTCTCCCACGATGAAGGCGAGTTCGTCGGGATGCAGCCTGGGGTTGAGGGTGTGTACGACCGCCCCCATCGCAGGAACCGCGAAGTACAGCTCGAGGTGCTCGGACTGATTCCACAACAGCGTCGCGACCCGGTCGCCGTCGCCGACTCCGAGTTCTGCCAAGGCCGAGGCCAGCTGGCGCGCGCGTACGGCGCACGCCCCGAGCGTGGTCCGCTCAACGCTGCCGTCGGGGCGGCGTGAGACGACCTTCGCTCTGTCGTGGAAGCGCTCGGCGCGTTCCACCACCGCGGTCAGCGACAGCGGATAGTCATCCATGGTCAGTCCATTGATCACGTACAACTCCTGAATGATCTGGGCGCAACAGGCCACCGGGGAACGCCCGCTGACGCGATGACATCCTCGGCCGGCCTGTCGTCTGCGTTCAGAATGTGCGGACGGGCAGCGGCTTGATCAGCGGGGCCAGCAGGACTTCGGACTGCTCAACCGTGAGCACCTCCGACGGGTCGAGCTTGATGATCTCGCGCTTGGATTCGTCGATCTCCCACACGTCCTCACCGATCAGACGGCCCTGGTCGTCGTAGGGCCAGATCATGTGCTCGACGTTCTTGACGAGAAAGGTCGCCTCCGGGTCCACGTCCGCGCCGGCCTCGGCGAGGATGACGCCGGGTGTCTGCTGATAGATCGCCGCGGTCGAGCAGATCGTGTTGTCGCCGACCGCGAGCTTTTCGTCATCGACGTAGAAGATGCACTGTCCGGTGCCGGACCACTCGTTGTACACGGCCTGCACTGCTTCGGCACCGTCCAAGACCGTACTGATGCCGAACACGTTGAAGTTGTAGACGGGGTGCGCGACGGTCATCTCCGGGGCGAAGATCTCTCGCCAGCGGCCGGCCATCTCCAGGTAGCGGTGCCTGTTGTAAGCGTGCAGCAGGTACAGGTGGCGCGGGTTGTCAGTGACCTCGATCAGTCGCTCCACAGCGAGGTTGGTCTTGGTGATGTCGAACCGGCTCATGTCGCGGTTCCTTCCTGCCACCGATCCGCGGCGTAATGCGAAGGTCTGCGGGCCGCAGGACATCTGCGTGCGACCTCCGAAGGGAACGTGACCGATCGGCCACGACACGCCACAGTAAGAGATGCAGTTCACAATCTGCTCGTCGCGGGACAACAAGCTTCCCGATGTCAATTGTGCTCGCATCACACATCCGCGCCCGGCCGGCCAGCCAATTCCGACTAGGAACTGTGGCAGGCTCACAATGGAGGACGTAAATACCGGAGTGGGCGCACGAGCCACCAATACGACAGCGCTCTAACTTACGGCCATGCTCACATCTAGATCCCGAATTTCGACGTCCAACCTCTTGCCCGGTGATGTTGAGGTTCCCCGCTGAACGGTCGCCGACCGAGTCCATCGATTGCGCAATTCCGTTGTCGGCCAACCTATTTGCTAATCGGATGGCGGTGTGGGCCGAGCAGCGGGAGCTGCCGCGAAACACTTCTTCCTGTCCTATCGGATCACGATCAGAGCCTCCGTTAGAGCGAGGGAACCTCATTTCACCCAAATCCGCTGGCGCTAGTGGCGCGGGCACAACCTTGGCACCGAACTTTGGCGCAGAGCGCCGAGACAACCGGTGTGCGGCCACCTAACTTCGGGTCCGCGGCCAACAGCCGCCGTGAAACAGAAGTAAGGAGATTCGATGCATACCGTGGACATGCAGGCCGGTCAGGTTCGGCCATGCTGACGCTGCGCACCCCCGAGGAGCGGTTCGCTGAGCTGCCCGACTTTCCCTACGAACCTCGGTATTGCGAGGTCGATGACACCGAGGGCGGATCGCTGCGGATGGCGTGGGTCGAGGCCGGGCCCGAAGACGCAGACCCGATCCTGATGCTGCACGGCGAGCCGTCGTGGTCGTTTCTATACCGGCGGATGATCCCGATCCTGGCCGCCGCCGGCCATCGGGTCATCTGCCCGGATCTGGTCGGCTTCGGTCGCTCCGACAAACCGACCCGCCGTGAGGATCACACCTACGCCCGGCATGTCGAATGGATGCGCGCGCTCGCCTTCGACGCGTTGGACCTGCACAACGTCACCCTGGTCGGCCAGGACTGGGGTGGGTTGATCGGGTTGCGGCTGGCCGCCGAACACCCGGAACGGTTTTCGCGCATCGTGGTCGCCAACAGTGGTCTGCCGGCCGGTGACTTCCCGATGCCCGAGATCTGGTGGCAGTTCCGGGAGGCCATCCAGAGCCAACCGACGATCGACATCGGCGAATTCATCCAGTGGGGTTGCACCAAGGTGATGAGCGACGCGGTACGCGCCGGATACAACGCACCGTTCCCCGACGACAGCTACTGCGCCGGCCCGCGGGTAATGCCCGGCCTGGTGCCCACCTCGACCGACGACCCGGCCGCGCCGGCCAACCGGGCGGCCTGGGCGGTGCTGAGCCAGAGCACGACACCGATGTTGGTGGCGTTCAGCGACGCCGATCCGATCACCGGTCCGATGGCGGGCGTCTTGCAAAGCGAGATGCGTGGCGCTCAGGGCATCGAACATCCGGTTATTCACGGAGCCGGTCATTTCCTGCAGGAGGACTCCGGTGAGGAACTCGCCGGGCACATCGTCGAGTTCTTGGCGGCCGGTCCATCAGCCTGACCCGGGCTCAACAACAAACAATGATCTGGCACAAAGGAATCAATAAATGAGCCGCTTCGATATCACCCAGACCAACATCGCCGTGGAGCGACTGATCGAGACCACGGAGAACCCCCGCCACCTCTATCTCCTGCACGCCTATAACCGCCACCGCTATCTGGAGATGGCGGGCCGCTTCGAAGAGATCTTCGCGCCCGATATGACGGTCGCCGAGCCCGTCTACCACTTCAACTTGTTCGGCTCGATCACCACGCTCGTTGGGGCCGAGGCCGTCAAGGGGGTCTATCGCGAGTGGACCGGCACGGCTCAGTGCGTCTTCTACACCGGAGGCGACGAGAAGTTGGCGGTGAGCGACGACATGATCGTCTCGTCGGCCACGCTGTACCAGCAGACACCGGGAAGCATCCTCGCCGAGGCCGGTCTGGACGTGGACCCCGACGCCACTTATTTGATGAAGACCCGGGAGCACATGATCTGGCCCTACGACGATGAGGGCCGCTTGGTCGGCGAGGACGTCTGGGAATACGACGAATCGCTCCGCGAAGTCATCCCGCTCGACCCGAGTGAGGTCCTCACCGTCGAGCAGTCCGGCAGACTGCTCAACCCGCTCATCAAGCCGCTCCCGGTCTATAACCCCTTCACCGGCCGAACGCAACCGGTCGCGTCGTAACCAAGGCCTATGGTCACCGGCGGGGGTAGCGGATGGCCGAGCTGTCCTACCCGGCGCGATCACAGTTGGGGCAGGGCACTCGATGCCAGCTTGGTCGCGGCTGATTGTCGCGGGGCGATAACTGTGACTATATTCGGCCGTCATGGAGGTCGAATGGCCGCCGGTGCGTGAGCCGTCTGCGCAACGGGTCTGGCGGGAGATATTGCGGCCGATGGGCACGCAGATGCGTGTCTCCGCCAGTGACCTCGCGCAACGGTCGGTCGCCCGGATGCAGACCGAGTTGCCAGAACTGTTCTCCGATCCGCAGAACGTCCAGGAGAACCTGGTCAGCACCGAGGCGAGCCTGCGGCAGCTGGCTCAGATCATCGAACTCGCCGGCGACCCTCGGCAGGTCGAGTTACCGCCGTCAACCCTGGCCATCGCACGGTCAGCGGTGCACCGACAGGTCGCACTCGCGGATTTGATGCGGCTTTACCGGCTGGCTCAGGAACGGGTGTGGCAGTGGATGTTCGCACACATTGTCGACAAGGCGCCGGACGCCGCCGATCAAGCGGTAGCGCTGGATCTGGCAACGGGCTGGCTGTTCGCCTATGTCGATGAGGCGATGGTCCGAGCCGAGAAAGCGTATGAGATCGAGCGCGAGGCCTGGCTGCGCAGCGCTGCCGCAGTCCGCGCGGCGGCGGTCGAGGAGATTCTGGCCGACCGTGAGCGCAATGCACAGCGGGCATCGAAACGACTGCGCTACGACGTGAACCGGCGCCACGTCGGGGCCATCGCGTGGGTCGAGCAGGCTTCCGAGGGCGGCGAAACCCAGGCAGCTCTGGGCGAGGCTCTCGCGGGGCTCGCCCAGACGCTGGGTGCCGAGAGCACCCTCATCCATTCCCTGGGCTCGCTTGCGGTCGCGAGTTGGATGAGCCGCAGAGACGCCTTCACCGCCGACAGCCTCGATGCGGTGGATCGTGGCAAACAAGTACCAGGTGTGATCCCCGGCGTGCGGATCGCGGTGGGCGAGGCGGGCCGAGGCCTGGAGGGCTTTCGCCGCACGCACCTCGAGGCAGACCACGCGCGGCGGGTTGCGTCGCTGGTGGGGCCGCGTGGGGCAGCGATCACTCGCTACCGCAGCGTCGCCGTCGCGGCGCTCGGCACCGCCGACCGCGATCACGCACTGTCGTTCATTACCTGGGTGCTCGGGCCGCTGGCCGCCGCCGACGAGGCCACCTCCCGGCTGGCGATGACGCTGTCGGTGTATCTCGACGAAAACCGCAGCCGCAGTCGCGCGGCCGAGCGTCTCATGGTTCATCCCAACACGGTCAGCTACCGAGTCCACCAGGCCGAGGCACTGCTCGGACGCAGCGTTGCCAACGACTCCTTGGACCTTCAGGTCGCGCTGGCGATGCTCCCCGCTCGACCCGGCCTCGCGCGTCCCCGTCCCGACGAACTGTGACGTGAGCACAACGAGCGCGGCGAACGTTGTTGCCCGGCGCTGAGAGAATGTGACCTGGGTCTCTTAACGTTGCTGCGCAGCGGGCCGCTCGGCCCCGCAGCGCACCCAATGGAGGGCCATCATGCAGTCCGTGCAACAACTCGACGTCAGCTACCCGCGCGATCTGCGCAGCTGGGAGGCCTGAGCGATGAGCGCCATCGAACCGAACCCGGACCAGATCGCAACCCTGTTTTCGGCCGCGTCCGACAACAGCGACCCGGTCGTGATGATCAACCTGTTGAAGTTCGACGAGAACAACGGTGCGGCCACCTACCAGCAATACGCCGAGGCCGTACAGCCCCATCTCGACGCCGTCGGCGCCACCATTCTGTATGCGGGCGACGCCAGCCACGTCGTGGCCGGCGACGTCGACAAGGCGTGGTGGGATGCGATCGTCGTCGTCCAGTACCCCTCACGGACCGCGTTCGTCACCATGGTGACCAGCCAGGACTACCAGGAAAAGGCCCACCCCTACCGGGCGGCAGCGCTGGAGAGCACCCATCTGATCGCGACCGACCCATGGCCGGTCGGCCGATGACCGATGCCGCGATGCTCGAGCAGCGGCAAATCTTCGTCGGCGATGTGCGCTCACCCGTGTTGGTCGGTGGCCCGGACGGCACCGACGAAGCGGTGGTGTTCGTGCACGGAAATCCGGACGCCGGCAGCGACTGGATGCCGCTTCTGACACAGGTCGCGACCTGCGCGCGGGTCATCGCTTCGGACATGCCCGGCTTCGGCGGTGCGGAACGACGCATCGAGACGCTGCCCGGCGTCGGCCACTGGTCCTGGCTCGAGCAACCGGAGAAGGTCGCGAAGTTCGTCGTGCCGTTCCTGCGGGAACAGGTCGGCGGGCTCGACAGAACTCAGTAGCTGCGCGCGTGATCGTGGGCGCGAAACCCTACTGACCGCGGCGCAGCTCCGTCCGTCCCGGAAATGTCGTCGGCGACTTCCGTGAATATTCGCCCAGCTGGGCATCGGCCAGGTGGGCCGCGCACCGAACGAGTCGCCGTGCGGGGCGAAGGCCGAGGTGGCGTATGTGGACCGATTTCCCATACGCCCGGGCGGGCGGCGCCGGAGTCGAGATTTTCGATTATCGGAACCGGGGCCGCCGCGCGGGCTGATTCCAGTCAATAGCAAATGAAACTGTCGGTCGATCGACCACAGTCGGAGCGGAAAGGCTCGATGACGGTGAACAGCTCTGCGTCCGTTGAGACGTCATCGCAGACGCGCTGGGACACGATGCTGGCGAAGGCGAAGATCGCCCCACGGGCGGTGGGGCAGTTCTACGGCACCACACTGGACACCTTGCGGATGGTCCCACGCCGCCCTTTTCAGCTGCGCGAATTCATCGACCAGGCGTGGTTCATCGCCAGCGTCTCGATTGTGCCCACCCTGCTGATCGCGATTCCGTTCTGCGTCATGGTGATCTTCCAGATCAATGTGCTGCTCAACGAGGTCGGCGCCATCGATCTGTCCGGTGCAGGCGCGGGCTTGGCCGTCATCCGCGAGATCGGCCCGGTGGCCACGGTGCTGGTGGTCGCGGGGTGCGGTGCCACCGCGATCTGCGCCGATCTGGGTTCACGCACCATCCGCGAGGAGATCGATGCGATGCGAGTGCTCGGCATCGACCCGCTGCAGCGGCTGGCCGTGCCGCGGGTGCTCGCTTCCACGGTGGTCGCGCTCTTCCTGAACGGCTTGGTGACCGCGGTCGGCCTCACCGGCGGATACCTCTATGCCGTGTTCCTGCAGGGTGCGACTCCGGGGCAGTTCATCACCGCGATCCCGATCCTCACCGGGATCCCCGACCTGTTGATCAGCGAGCTCAAGGCCGGTGTTTTCGGGCTGCTCGCCGCACTGGTCGCCTGTCATTTGGGGCTGCACGCGAAGGGCGGCCCAAAGGGCGTCGGCGACGCGGTGAACCAAACCGTCGTCTTCAGCTTTGTCCTGCTATTCCTCGCCAACTCCGTTATCACCACCCTGTCGCTGCGCTGAACGGATCAACGAAATGACCACTAGCGAATACGGTGCCGTAGCGGCGCTTAGTCGGAAATCATTGGGACGCAAAGCCGTTCGGGCTGCGGCGAGCCCGGTACACGGCGTCGTCGGACTCGGCGATCAGCTCTCGTTCCATCTGCACAGCATCGGCTGGATTCCGCGGACGCTCGGCCGCTATCGTCGCGAGGTCGTCCGCCTCATTGCCGAGGTCAGCTTGGGCACCGGTGCGCTCGCGGTGATCGGCGGCACCGTCGTGATCGTCGGATTCCTCACCGCCGCAGCAGGATACGAGGTCGGACAGCAGGGAAGTGACTCACTGGGCCGGGTCGGCATGGAGGCGATGTCCGGGTTCATCTCCGCCTTTTTCAACACCCGCGAGGCCATCCCGGTGGTCGCCGGCGTCGCGCTCACCGCGACGGTCGGCGCCGGCTTCACCGCGCAGCTCGGGGCGATGCGGGTCAGCGAGGAAATCGACGCGCTCGAGGTGATGTCGATACCCGCCGTTCCGTACCTGGTGACCACTCGAATTCTCGCCGGCCTCATCGCTATCGTGCCGCTGTACGGCATCGCGCTGTTCATGGGATACGCCTCAACCGAATTCGTCAGCATTGTGCTCTCCGATCAATCCCAGGGCACCTACACGCACTACTTCAATATCTTCCTCGTGCCGGGCGACGTGCTGTGGTCGCTGGTCAAGGTGGTGGCGTTCTCGTTGGTCATCATGTCCGTGCACTGCTATCACGGTTATCACGCCTCCGGCGGCCCCGCCGGTGTCGGTATCGCCGTCGGTCGCGCGGTGCGCACTTCGCTCATCTCGATCATGATCATCGACCTGATCATCGGCATCGCCGTCTACGGCGGTATCCACTCCACTGTGCGGGTGTCCGGATGAAGCTCGAGGTCTCCCGTCGTCGCGCACTTCTGCTCGGCATCAGCGCGCTGGCCGCGTTCGTTCTTGCCGTATCCGGCGCCGTCGCGTCCTGCAGTGGGACGTTCGTCGCGAGTATGCGCGTCTATATGTATGCCGACCGGGCCGGGTTGTTGATGGCGCCAGGGTCGGACGTCAAGGTGCACGGCGTCGTTATCGGAAGGGTCAGCGCGGTCGACCTCGACAACGAGCGGGCGAAGCTGACCCTCGATCTGAATCCCGGCCTGGCGCAACAGATTCCGGCCAATGTCGGCGCCGAAATCACGCCGACCACACTGTTCGGGCGCAAGTTCGTCACCCTGATGTGGCCCGAGCAACCGGTCTCGGCGAACCTGTCCGCCGGCTCGGTGATCGACGGCTCGAAGGTGACCGTCGAGATCAACGACATCTTCCAGGCGCTGCTGACAGTGCTGAAAACCGTTGAGCCGCAGAAGGTGAACGCCACCCTTACCGCGCTCAGCACCGCACTCGACGGGCATGGCGGCCGCTTCGGTGACCTGATGGTCGCCCTGGATCGGTACCTCGGACAGTTCAACGACTCGATCCCGGTGTTACAGCGCGATGTTCCGTTGCTCGCCGACAATCTGGATACCTTCGCCGCGGCCACACCCGATTTCCTGACCACGATGCGGAATCTGTCGACTACCAGCAACACCATCGTCGAGAAGCAGGCGAGCCTGAGCGCATTCCTGCTCTCCTTCACCAACTTCGGCAATACCGGCGAGAAGTTCCTGGACTCCTCGGCCACACCACTTATCGGTGCCGTCGAGGCACTGGAACCGACCACTCGGCTGCTCGCCGAGCAGTCGCCGTCGTTCCCGTGTTTCCTGTCCGCCCTCAACCAAGACCGAAAGTATCTCGAGCGGGCATTCGGCGGCGGCAGGCCCGGCCTGAACGCCCTCGGCACGATCCTGATGGGCGACCCGCCGTACACCTACCAGAAAGACCTCCCCGTGAACGGTGCCGACAACCCGCCGAGCTGCTTCGGATACCCGTACGGGCCCGGCAGCACACCCCCCGGCCACACCGACTTCAACACCGGCACCACAGTTTACGGTCCGGTACGGGCACCCGAAGACCTGCTCGGCAACCCATTCGCCGCACTGATCTACGGACTCACCCGATGAACGCCCGTCACTCCGGAATCAAGCTCGTGATCTTCCTGACGATCACCTCGATCATCACCGCCGTGCTCGTCGTGGTCGTAGGTGACCTGCGCTTCGTCCCCACACGCAGCTACCGTGCGCTGTTCACCTCGGCCTCGGGCATGAAGTCCGGTGACGATGTGAAGCTCGCCGGTGTCCCGGTCGGCAAGGTGAAGTCGGTGGCATTCGCGCACGACAAGCTGATCGAGGTCGCGTTCACCGTCTCCCGTGACATCGATGTGCTCCAGAGTTCCACCGTCGCCATCAAATACAAGAACCTCATCGGCGACCGCTACCTCGAGGTCACCGTCAAGCCGGACGGTTCCGGTATCAGATCCGAGCACGATCCAATTCCGGCGGCGCAAACCAAACCTGCCCTCGACATCGATAGCCTCGTCAACGGGTTCAAACCCCTGCTGCAAGGTCTCGACCCGGACCAGACCAATAAATTGTCCGGGTCGCTGATCGCCGTGCTCAACGGCCAGGAACAGAACATCGCCGCACTGGTGGAACAGATCGGCACACTCGGCAATTCGCTGGCCGACCGCGACCAGGTCATCGGCGAGACCATTGCGAGGCTCGATACCGCGTTGGGTGCGATCCATCAGACCGGTGATCAATTCGACAAACTGGTCGTCAACCTGCAGTCGCTGGTCAGCGGCCTCGACAACGACCGCGCCACCCTCATCACGGGCCTGGAGCGGATCGACGCGGGCACGGCCGAGGTGGCGCAGATTCTCACGGACAACCGGCCCGCTATTGCCGGCGACATCACCGAACTACAGCAGTTGGCCGGCAATCTCAACGCGGATTCGGACACGCTGGCGCTGCTGCTGTCCAAGCTGCCCACGACGTACCCGCTGATCACCCGCGTCGGTAGTTACGGAAGTTTCGTGAACTGGTTCGTCTGCGGACTCGCGATTCGTTACCCGGCGATCGGCGGCGGCCATCAGGACACGCCGATGTTCACCGCGCCCGCCGAAAGGTGCAAGCCATGAAACCGTTCTCGGAACGCAACCCGGTCCGGATGAGTCTCATCGGCACCGGTGTCGTCCTCGCGCTGCTCGTCCTGGCGTTCAACTACGAGAGCATCCCAGGATGGCCCGGCGCGAAGTCGATGGTGGCCGAATTCGCGGATGCCAGCGGATTGAAACCTGGTGATGCCGTGCAGATTTCGGGTATCGAAGTCGGCAGGATCGAACACATTACGCTGACCGACGACCACGTCGATATCGCGATGCGGGTCGACACGCACGGTCGAACCCTCGGCAGGCGAACTACTGCGGCGATCAAGGTCGAAACCGCTCTCGGACGCCGGTTCGTGGAGCTGCGTCCGGACGGTGACGGTGGCATCGGTGACCGGATTCCGTTGGACCACACCACCTCTGGCTACGACATCACCGAATCACTGAACCAGTTGACCAGCCGGTTGGCAGGCACCGACAAGAAGCAGCTCGCCGATGCGGTCGACAGTGTGTCGCGCGTGCTCGATACTCTCCCGGACAATCTGCGCTCGTCCTTGGATGGTGTCTCGCGGCTGTCGGCCACCATCGCCTCCCGCGACGGTGCCTTGCGGGATCTGCTGGCCCACGCCAATTCGGTCACCGGCATCCTCGCCGAACGCAACCAGAACCTCACCGCACTGATGACCGACGGCGGATCGCTGTTCGCCGCGCTCAACGACCGCGCCGCAATGATCCGTACGCTGCTGGCCAATGTCCGTGCGGTCAGCGACGAACTGCACGGACTGGCCCGGGATAACAAGGGCACTACCGCTCCGATGCTTGCCGAGGTAGATCGAGTTCTAGGACTGCTCAACACCAATTACGACAATCTGAACGCCGCCATCCTCGGGTTGCGGCCCTACCTCACCCAGCTCGGCGAGGCGGTTGCCAGCGGGCCGTTCTTCGGGGCACTGCTGCACAACATCACTCCCGCGAATCTCAACGGACAACAGCCGGGAAGCCCCGGAGGAGACAGTCACCGATGACAGCATTGCGCGCGAGCCTGTCCCGCGTACCCTTGCCCGGACGGATTCTCGCCGTCCTGATCGCCTTGGCGGTCATCGCTGTCGGCGCCACACCCTGGCTGGCCCGGGCCGCCACGGTGCGGGTTACCGCGTACTTCACCAACTCGGTCGGCGTCTATCCCGGTGACCGGGTGACGATCCGTGGCGTTCCGGTCGGCGAAATCGACGACATCACACCGATCGGTGACCGCGTCCGCATCACCATGCACTTCGACTCGTCGCATCCGGTCAGCGCCGACACGCACGCGGTGATCGTTGCACCGACGCTGGTGTCGGGCCGCTACATCCAGCTCATGCCGAAGCACGGGACGGAGCCGGAACTTCGGGACGGAGCGGTGATTCCACTCGAGCGCACCGCGGTGCCCGTCGAATACGACCAGATCAAGCGGCAGGTCACCGACCTCGCCGATCAACTCGGCCCCAAGGACGGCGACCCCACCGGCACATTGACCCGGTTCACCGATGCCACCGCCAAAGCCCTGGGCGGCAACGGCGCAACCCTCAACAACACCTTGATGAACCTGTCGCAGGCCATGCGGACCCTTGCCGATGGCGGTCCCGATCTGTTCGGGACGATACGCAACCTGCAAGCCGTCGTGTCCGCGCTCGCGGCCAACGACGGTCAGGTTCGGATGTTCGTCAACCAGCTTGCCGGAGTGTCGAATCTGTTGAACGACAACCGCACTCAGCTGGACGCGGCATTGCAGTCGATGCAGGCGATGCTGCCGGAGATCCGCAGCTTCGTCGCCGACAACCGCGACGCGCTCAACAAAGACGTCGCATCGCTCACGCGCATTACCTCGCTGCTGGTGAACCGTGCGGACGACCTCGCCCAGATCCTGCATCTCGCGCCGACAGTTGTAGACAACCTCTACAACATCTACGACCCCCAATCGAACTCGTTGACCGGCAACGTCGCACTTCCGGACTTCCCCGACCCCATGTCGCTGATCTGCGCGCTGCTCACCACTGTCGATGCGCCACAGGAGGAATGCTCGCGCGCCAGCGCACACTTCGGCGACCTCTTCGGTGCCGCCGCGCGTGCGGCAATGGGCAGTTCGGGGTCCGCGCCCGGTCCCGCCGCGGCGGCTCCCGGTATTCCCGGTCTGCCAGCCATTCCCGGGCTCACCGAGCTACTCATTCCAGGAGCAGGACGATGAAACCCTCGACAGCACTGCGGGCCGGCGGCGTACTGCTGCTCAGCGCGCTACTGTCCGCTGGCTGCCGGTTCAATGGAGCCAATTCGATTCCGCTGCCGGGCAACTCGATCCACAACGGCTCGTACACCGTGCGGGTGGAACTGCGAGACATCCAGAATCTGGTCGGCAACTCGTTCGTCAAAGCCGATAACGTCGCCGTCGGCACGATCACCTCGATCGCGGTGCACGACAACATCGCGGTGGCGACCGTCGAGATCGACAACAACGTCCACCTGCGCGCCGATGTGAAAGCCCAACTGGCGCAGACCAGTGTGCTCGGCGCTCAGTATCTCGAGCTGACCACCCCGAAGGACGGCAGGACAAATCGGCAACTACGCGATGGCGATGTGATTCCCCTCGCCGCCAGTGCGGAATACCCCGCGACCGAAGAGGTGCTCGCCGCGCTGTCGCTGGTTCTCAATGGCAGTGGGCTGCAACAGATCCGGACCATCATGACCGAGCTGAACGGTGCGTTCGGCGGTCGGGAAGGTGCGATCAACAAGTCCTTCGAGCGAATCGCGACATTCGTCAACGGGCTCGATGTCCAACGCGACAGCATCGTGCGCGCGATCGACAGTCTCGACGCGTTCTCCCGGGAACTCGCCGACCAGAAGGACACACTCCGCACCGGCATCGAACAGATCCAGCCGGCGCTGGCCATTCTCGATGATCAGAAGGCACAACTTGTCACCATGCTCGACAGCGTCGGCAACTTCGGCGACCGAGCCGCTCAGGTGCTGCGTTCCAGCCGGGCCGACCTCACCGCCGACCTGCACAGCCTGGAACCAGCGTTGACCCAACTCGCCGCTGCCGGTTCGGATTTGACCGGCGCGCTGCTCGTCGGCCTGACCTTCCCGTTCCCGGTCACCGTTGCCGACAAAGCCATCAAGGGTGACTACGTCAACCTGTTCCTCACCCTCGACCTCAGTGTGGAGGCCATCGACAAGAAGATCATCGGCAGCATCCCGTTCAAGGACCTGGTGCCGATGTCGAACCGGGCGGTGGATCCATTGGTCGCGCCGACCCTGCCCGCACCGGCTACCGGCGACCAGAACGGGGGACGGTGATGAAAACCCGATTGGTCAGGGGTCAGCTGATCGTCTTCGCGATTCTCGCGGTGGTCAGCCTGGTCTACGGTTCGATCCACTACGTGAGCGTCCAGCGTGTCACCGGGCTCGGAACGTATACGGTGACAGCCGAGTTCGCCGACGCGGGTGGGATCTACGAGTCCGCGGTGGTCACCTACCGCGGCGTCGAGGTCGGCCGGGTCAGCGGTGTGGACCTGGACTCCGGTTCCGTCCTGGTTCGGATGCAGTTGCGTCACGGCCGGAATATCCCGGCGAGTGCCGCGGCCGCGATCAAGAGCATGTCCGCCATCGGTGAGCAGTACGTGGATCTTGTTCCGTCCGAGGACCACGGTCCCTATCTCGAGGACCGAGCCGTCATCCGCCGCACGAAGACCACCGTGCCGATTCCGACGGGGCAGGTGCTCGACAAGACACAGATGTTGCTGCGCAGCGTATCCACCGATTCCCTGCGCACCGCGCTCGACGAGACCTACCAGGCGGTCAATGGCACCGGGCCGGCGCTGGCATCGCTGATCGAGTCCTCGGCCGAGTTGCTCGATCTCGCGCAAGCCGATATCGGCCCGACCATCGCGCTACTCGACGACGCGGAGCCGTTGCTCCGGACCGGGAACTCGGTGCGTACCGAGATCCCCGCCGCGACACGTGATCTCGCATCCTTCACCGAACAGCTCGTGCGCAACGACGCCCAGGTTCGCGACATTCTGGATCAGGGGCCGCTCGCCGCCGACACCGTCACGGGCACACTCGCCGACCTGACCACACCACTGCCGGTGCTGCTGGCGGATCTGCAGACCGTCGGTCAGGTACTTCGGGTCAATGTGCCGCAACTGCGCCAGATCCTCGTCGTCTATCCAGCCCTTGCGACGGCCACTGCCTACAGCGTCGTGGGCGCTGGATTTCAGACCGACGACGATTTGCGGGCGCCGGCGGCGGCGCTGGATGTCAAACTGGGCGACACACTCAACCCGCCGCCGTGCACCGAGGGGTATCAAGCCACCCAGCGGCGCGACCCGTCGGATACCAGCCCGGCTGAAGTCCCGCGCGACAACTATTGCAAAGTCGCGCCGGACAATCCGAAGGTCGCGCGAGGCGCTCGAAACGTGCCGTGTGCTACCGATCCGGCCGTCCGTACCGCCGATGTCGCGAACTGCCCCGGCGGGTTGCCCTCTACCTGGCCGGAGATGCTGGCCCGTCCCGGCGAACCGGTTCCCGCCGCGGCACCGCCCGCTCCTGGTGCGGCACCGCCGCAGATTCCGGCCGCGGCTCCGCTGCGGGCTCCGGACACTCCGGCGGCGGCCGTGACCGCCCCCTACGCCGAAGGAGATGGAACGTTCCGGGGACCCGACGGTCTCACCTACGTCCTGGGGCAATCAGCCCAGTTCGCCACCCAAGGAAAGGAGTACCAGGGATGGCAGTCACTACTGATCAAGTAGCTGAGGTCGCGACCCCATTCGAGGTGGAATCCAGTACCGAGTCGGTGAATTCGCTGAATCCGCCGGGTCCACGGTGGCGAGCGTGGGCGATCATCGCGCTCACCATCGCGGTGCTGACGCTGGGTGTGGTGAGTGTGCACCTCGCGCTCGAAGTCCGCGATAACCAGCGCGACGACAACCGCGACCAGGCCGTTGCGGACACCGCCCGTCGAATCGCAGTTCAGTTGGTCTCACTCAACCACACCTCGGCGAAGCAGAATCTCGACACGATCGCGGCCGATTCGACGGGATCGTTCCGCGACCAGTGGGACAAGATCTCCGGCAACTTCGCGTCGGTGCTGCAGAGCGGTCAGGTCGAATCCACCGGCGAGATCAAGGAATCCGGCATCGTCGCGATCGACGATGACCATGCCACGGTGCTGACCGCGGTCACTTCCGTGGTCAAGAACACCGAAGCTCCCGAGGGGCAGCAGCGGGTCTACCGCATGAAGATGACCCTCGACCACAACGACGGTCGATGGCTCGTCTCGAACGTGGAGTTCGTCGCATGACCACCAGCAGCACCGATACCACCGGCGCCATCGGCTCCAGCGATGACAACGAACCCGAGTCCGACACCGCCGCTCCGACCGGTGTGGAGTCCGCGCCCGTCAGGCCGGTACCGCGCGGTCCACGCGGTTGGCTTCAGCGCGCATCGACCCTGAGCCCCCGCGCCACTGTCGCCACCTTTGCCGTGCTGGGAATCCTGTTGGTCGCGTTGGCAACAGCCACGATGCTGTTGGAACGCAGTGCGGCTGATCATCGCGCGACGGTTGCCGCCGGGCAGGCGGCCAAGGATTCCGCGGAGTCGCGTATTCCTCGGGTGCTGTCCTATGACTTCAATACCGTGGACAGTGAATTCGCCTCCGCCACAGACAATCTCACCGGCCCGTTCCGAGCGGATTTCGCTCAGCTCGGCTCGCGGGTCATCGTGCCTGCGGCACACCGTGATTCGATCATCACGCACGCGAAAGTCGTCGGCACGTCCGTGGTAGCGGCCGACCCGGGCAAGGTCAGGCTGTTGCTGTTCCTCGATCAGGAGACCACCAGCACCAAGTACCAGGGACCACGCCTGGATGGCAGCCGGGTTCGAGTGATCATGACGAAAGTCGCCGACCAATGGCTCATCTCGGACATCACACCTGTCTGACACCCATTCCATCGACCGGTATCACTGCTGAAGGCCCCGAAGGCCGTAGGAGTCTCATGGGGCGCTGCGGTCAGGACCGTTGTAGATCATCCTGGTCGACGAGCCTGACCGCGGTAGCTCCTACTTCTGGGTTCCGTCGGTAGTGGTCGGTGCGGGGGCGAGCAGGGCGGTAAGGGTAGCGCCGACGGCGGCTCGGGCGGCCTCCGCGGAGAGGCCTTGATGGCGGCGGAGTATGTCCCAGGTCTCCCATGAAGCGGCGGCGTAGGCGGCCTCGCGGGCGGGGCGGTCGAGGCGCTCGAGTTCGGGGAGGTTGGCGCGCAGGTGGGCGCGCAGGGCGGCGCGGCTTTCGTGTAAACGCTCGGCGAGGAAGACGGATTCGTGCTCACGCAGCACGGCGGCGCGGCGGGTGCCCGAAATGCGCTCGTACAGTTCGGCGCGCAATTCGACCAGGGTCTCGATGCGATGACCCGGATCGCCGGTCACCGGTCGGAGCAGGGGGAGCCAGTGTCGCTCCATTTGCGTCTGCGCGGCGTCGACATACAACGACTCGAGGTCGGTGAAGTGATGGAACACCGACCTGGTCGCGACTCCGGCCCGCTCGGCCACGGCCCGTGCGGTCGGCTGCAGATTGCCTTCTTCGGTGAGCGCCAGCACGGCATCGAGCACCGCCTGACGGTTCCTTGCCGCCCGAGCGGTGCGTCCATCCATCGCGGATCACCTTAACAAGCCGGAGAAAAAGTTGCACTCATGATGCAAGAACATTTAGGGTCGGGACCATGCACGCACTGCGCACGCCCGAGGAACGGTTTGCCGGCCTGCCCGACTTTCCGTTCCCGCCGCACTATGTCGAGGTTGCGGCCGGTGACGGCGGCGACACCCGCCTGCGGGTGCACTATCTCGACGAAGGCCCGCGAGACGGCGAAGTCGTCGTGCTGCTGCACGGCGAGCCGTCCTGGAGTTTCCTCTACCGCAGCATGGTTCCGGTGCTCGTCGCGGCGGGCCGGCGGTGTGTCGCGCCGGATCTGATCGGCTTCGGCCGCAGCGACAAGCCCGTCGACCGAGCCGACTACACCTATGCTCGCCACGTCGAATGGCTGCGCGAAGCGCTCTTCGACCACCTGGATCTCGCGTCCATCACGCTGGTCTGCCAGGACTGGGGCGGTCTGATCGGGCTGCGGCTCGTCGCCGAACATCCCGATCGCTTCGCCAGGGTGGTCACGGCCAACACCGGACTTCCCGACGGAACGGCAAAGCTGACCGACGCCTTTCTCGCCTGGCAGCGGTTCTCCCAGGAGACGCCGCAGTTCCCGGTCGGTGCCATTATCGAAAATGGTTGCCGGACAAATCTTTCCCCCGAGGCGGTGGCCGCCTACGACGCTCCGTTTCCCGATGAGAGCTACAAGGCCGGTGCCCGCGCCTTCCCCCTACTGGTCCCGACCCGGCCCGACGATCCGGCCGCCGCGGCGAACCGCCGGGCCTGGGAGCAGCTGGCCCGCTTCGACAAACCGTTTCTCACCGCTTTCTCCGATGGCGACCCGATCACCGCCGGCGGCGAGAAGATCTTCCAGCGCAAGATTCCCGGAGCGGCCGGTCAACCGCACACGGTGATCGAGGGCGCTGGACATTTTCTACAGGAGGACAGCGGTCCTCGGCTCGCATCGGTGGTGAACCACTTCATGGACGCTTCTTCTCAGCACCCGACCGAAAGGCAGTAGGGCACGTGTCGATCAGCAGGCGTGGGTTCTTCGGTAGCGGAGCGGCGGCGACCGCCGCCATGGCGACCGCTGCCATGGCCACCGGGAGCCCGAGCGCATCCGCCGAGCCGCGGATGGACATTCACCCCGACAAGCCGAATATTCTCGTCGTCATCGTCGACGAGATGCGGACCCCCATGTGGTTCCCGGACCAGGCCGTGCTCGACACCATCCTGCCGAACATCGCCGGATTGCGCGCCAAGTCGGTCTCGTTCGAACAGCACTACACCGCCGCCAACGACTGCACGCCCTCCCGCGGCGCGCTGGTGACCGGCCTGTACTCACATCAGACCGGCTGTCTGTCGACCTCGACCTCGCAGCTGTCGCCGAGCTTCCCGACCTGGGGATCGATGCTGCGCGAACAGGGTTACCGCACCTCGTGGTGGGGCAAATGGCACTTGGGCCACGACGCCGACACGACGCCGGGCGGGTTGGCGCGTCACGGCTTCGACGGCGGCACCTACCCCTCGCCCAACGGCACGCCCGAGCAGGGCCTGCAGATGGACGGCCGGATCGTCGACCAGTTCGTCGACTGGTTCAATACCGATGCGGGCCAAGGCCCCTGGTGCACGACGGTGTCGCTGGTCAACCCGCACGATGTCCAGTGGTGGCCGCGCTGGACCCGGCGCACCTTGGCGTTCAACAACATTCCGCGCTGGATCGACACCCTGCCCGCCAATCACGAGACCCTCGAACAACTCTCGCGCAAGCCTCGGTTGCAGATGGCCCTGGTGCAGGTGTCGGCGGCGACCTTCGGCGTCGCCCCGTACGGCACGCCCGACGCCGACCAGGAGTGGATCGACCTGCTCAATCTCTACCTGTGGTTCCAGCAGCAGGTAGACATCCAGATCGGCCGGGTACTGACGGAACTGGCGACCCGTCCGGAGGTGGCGGCCAATACCGTGGTGGTGTTCACCTCCGATCACGGTGACTACGCCGGCTCCCACGGCCTGCACGGCAAGGGCGGCGGGGCCTACGACGAGGCCATCCGGGTGCCGCTGTTCGTCTACGACCCGCGCGGTGACCTCACTCCGGCAGCCGGCACCCGCACCCAGCTGACCTCCAGCGTCGACCTCGCCCCGCTGCTCCTGACCATCGGCGCGGGCGGCAACGGCTGGCGCGGCGACAACCGCTACGCCCATCTGGGAGGCAGACACGACATCGCCGCGGTCTGCCGCGACCCGCGCGCGCCGGGGCGGCCCTGGATCGTGCACACCACCGACGAACACTCCATCGAGGAAGCCGCGGTGCTGTTCGACCACAACGCACCCGGCCATGTGGTGGCCGTCCGGACCGCCGACGCGAAGTACGTCCGCTATTCGCACTGGGTGCAGGGCTCCGCGGAGATCGACCCGTCGCTCGAGGAGGAATACGAGCTCTACGACTACTCGACCCGCGGTGGTGAACTCGAACTGGACAACACCGCCGCGGCGGGCGGGAGCCTGCGCGAGGTGATGAGCCGACTGCACGACCAGGCCGTCAGCGAAGAACTGCACCGACCGCTGCCCGATTACCTGCAGCAGGCACAGCAAGAGGGCTGGAACGACTACCACACCCAGATCGCCAAGCCGTTCGGCGAGCAGCTCGGCGACTTCTTCCGCGACGGCATCGGCGCGAGGTAGCAAACGATTCGGAGCGGGTCAGGCGGCGTTACGTGTATTAACGCGGCAGGTAGGCGTCGGTTACATTGCAGAAATACACGGTGCTGACTATCGGTTTTCCGAGCGGCGACTGTCCGCGCTGAAAAGGAAACCTCTATGACCGTGTACCACCAGCGAATCGGCGGGACGACCTATACCTTCGACGGTCTGATCGATCTGCTCGCGAAGGCCACACCCCGGCGCAGCGGCGACGAACTCGCCGGATGCGCGGCGCATTCCGACGCCGAACGCGCTGCGGCCCAGTGGACCCTGGCCGAGGTGCCGCTCACCACCTTCCTGAACGATCCTGTGGTGCCGTACGAGACCGACGAGGTCACCAGGCTGATCATCGATACCCACGATCGCGCCGCGTTCCAACCGATTTCGCATCTGACCGTGGGCGGGCTGCGTGACTGGCTGCTCACCGTGGCGGCCGAGCAGTACGCCGCCGACACGCTGGCGGCGGTCGCACCCGGACTCACCCCCGAAATGGTGGCGGCTGTCAGCAAACTCATGCGCAATCAGGATCTGATCGCTGTGGCGAGCGCCGTGCGCGTGCGCAGCGGATTCCGGACCACGATCGGCCTGCCCGGCACGCTGGCCACCCGGCTGCAACCCAACCATCCCACCGACGATCCGCATGGCATTGCCGCCGCGGTTCTGGACGGGCTGTTGCTGGGCTGCGGTGACGCGGTCATCGGCATCAATCCCGCGACCGACTCGCCGAAGGCCACCACGGACCTGCTGCACCTACTCGACGAGGTGCGGCAGCGCTTCGACATTCCCACCCAATCGTGTGTGCTCGCGCACGTGACCACCACGCTGGGACTCATTGAAGCGGGCGCGCCGGTGGACCTGGTGTTCCAGTCCATCGCCGGCACCGAGGGGGCGAATTCAGGTTTCGGCGTGAATATTTCGCTGCTGCGCGAAGCCAACGAGGCCGGGCGCGCACTACGGCGCGGCACCGTCGGTGAGAATGTCATGTACCTGGAAACCGGTCAGGGCTCTGCGCTTTCGGCGGGGGCGCACTTGGGTGTCGGCGGCAGACCAGTCGACCAGCAGACCTTGGAAACCCGCGCCTACGCCATCGCGCGAGACCTCGACCCGCTGTTGATCAATACCGTTGTCGGCTTCATCGGACCCGAATACCTCTACGACGGAAAGCAAATCATCCGCGCCGGACTGGAGGACCACTTCACCGGAAAACTGCTCGGTCTCCCCATGGGCGTGGACGTTTGCTACACCAACCACGCGGAATCCGACCAAGACGATATGGACACACTCCTCACTCTGCTCGCCGCCGCGGGTTGTCCGTTCGTCATCACCGTGCCCGGTGCCGACGACATCATGCTGGGCTACCAGAGCCTCGCCTACCACGACGCGCTCTATGCACGAAGAGTTCTCGGTCTGCGCCCCGCGCCCGAGTTCGGCGCTTGGCTCGACAGTCTCGGCATGATGGACACCGACGGTCGCATCCTCCCTGTTGAACCATTGTCGTCTCCGCTGCGTGCGCTGGCTTCCGGAGGTGTGGCTTGAACACGATGCCAGCGACTCCTCGCACCGCGTGCAGTGACGGTGCAGAAGACATTGCCGCGCAGAACTTCTGGACCGAGCTGCGGCGGACAACCCAGGCCCGGATCGGGCTCGGCCGGATGGGGGACACGCTGGCAACCGCGGAGGTGCTCGCCTTCCGAGCCGCGCATGCGGCCGCACGGGATGCGGTGCATCATCCACTCGAAGTGGTTGGTTTTGCCGACGCGCTCGCGGCGGTCGGGTTGGGCAAGCCGTTCCACGTCCGCAGCCGTGCAGCCGATCGTTCGGAGTATTTGCGCAGGCCGGACCTCGGTCGGTTGCTCGGCGAATCGGTCGATGCCATCTCGTATCCTACTGTCGAACAAGACCTCTCGGCTGCTGCCAAGGTCGGCGCGGATATCGGGTTCGTCTTGGCAGACGGGTTGTCGCCTCGGGCGCTTGCCGATCATGGTGTGCCTATGCTCGCTGCACTCGTTGCCGCACTGGGACAGCGATACACCCTGGCCCCGCCGGTGATCGCTACCCAGGCGCGTGTTGCGCTGGGAGATCATATCGGTGCGGCACTGGGGGTTTCGACGGTGCTGGTGCTGATCGGTGAGCGGCCCGGTCTTTCCGTTGTGGACAGTCTGGGCATCTATCTGACGCATCTGCCACGGCCGGGGCGGGCGGATTCGGAGCGGAATTGCATCTCCAACATCCATCCGCCTGATGGTCTCGGGTACGAGCGGGCCGCCCAGGTGGCGGTGGGATTGATCAATGGGGCACGGCGATTGGGACGGTCCGGCGTCGATCTCAAGGACACGTCTGGTAGCAGCTCGCTGAACTCAGCGGATGGGCTTGTCCTGGAGGCGAGTGATTCCGACAGGTGACCCAGTTGACTGCCTCGGAGACGCGAACTGGACGCCAGGGCCGTTACTCCCGATGCGGGAGTAACGGCCCTGGCGCGGCACGGAGGGGTCAGCGTTCGTGTGTCTCTTCTAGGACTGTGCGGCCGATAAGGGCGTACCGGGCGGGTTCGCGGCGCTTGAGGTATTCGGCAAATCCGAAGCCGCCCAACGCAATAAGCCCGACCAGCCACGGCGTCGCCTTCAACACCAGCGACCCGGATTCACTACCGGCGGCGGTGCCCATATTGAAGACGAGCAGGAGCACTACACCGATCATGGCCAACCCACCCACCAGTGGTGCCAGGAAGGTCCGGAACCAGTGTCGGGTCTCGGGGTGATTGCTGCGGAAGTATTTCAGCACCGCGAACGAGCAGGCCGCCTGCACGACCAATATCGCCATGGTGCCGAGAATGGCCAGGAGCGTGTAGGTCCCGGTGTACGGATCCTTACCCGCGATGCCGAAGCCGGCCACTAGCAACACAGCGATCATGCTCTGCACCAACCCCGCGATATGTGGCGATCCATGCCGAGCATGCGTGCGCCCGACCGTGCGCTTGAGCACGGGGAACACCCCTTCTCGTCCAAGCGCATACAGATAGCGGGCCGCGCAGTTGTGGAATGCCATACCGCAGGCCAGCGATCCGGTCATCATCAGCCACTGCATTGCACTGACTGCCCAGTGCCCGACATAGGTTCGAGTCGGATTGAAGAACACATCCATGGGGCTGTCCGACCCGGCCAACGTGGCCGATTCAGCAATGCCGCTGCCGGACATGGCCATCCACGACACCAGCACGTAGAACACGCCGACGCCGACCACCGCGATCATGGTGGCCTTGGGGATGATCCGTTTGGGATCGCGCGACTCTTCTCCGTACATCGCGGTCGATTCGAAGCCCACCCACGACCAGAAAGCGAAGAACAGGCCCAAGCCGGCCGACGGCCCGGTGAAGGCGTTGATCGGATTCAGCGGCTCGAAGGAGAACCCATGCGGCCCGCCGCCGTGCAACGCCACCGCGACGGCCATCACGGCGAGCACCAGACACTCGGTTGCGAGCAGGATGACCAGCAGTTTCTCCGCGACGGCCACGCCGAACCAGGTGCCGACCGCATTGATGGCGAGCATGGCGACCGCGAACACCCACCAGGGCACGTCCACCCCGAACTGCGCGGCAACGGTGTCGGCGCCGAAGCTGGAGAAGATGCCGACGAGCGCCCCTTCGAACACCATGTACGCCAGGGTTGCCAGCAGCCCCGACGCCAAGCCGATCGACCTGCCCAGGCCGAAGGAGATGAATCCGTAGAACGCGCCTGTCGCTGTGATGTGTTTGGACATGGTGGTGAAACCCACTGAGAACACCGCGAGCACCACCATGGCGATCAAGAATGCGGCGGGCGTTCCGGTCCCGGTTCCCGCCGAGATCATGAACGGCACATTGCCGGTCATGGCGGTGATCGGCGCGGCGGTGGCGATGGCCATGAAAACCACGCCGACCAAGCCGACCGTATTCGGTTTGAGCCGATGGATTCCATCGGGCGGCGTGTCGCCGGGTGATGTCGCGCTGGGGGCGCGATCGATCTGCTGTGTCATGAATCCATCTCTCTACTAACGGGTTTCGGATCTTGGGGTGATCAGCTCAGCGGTGGCCGATGGTCGGACCCACGCTTTGTCGGTATCCAGAGACCCGGGGCGATTCGGTTTTCGATAGCGCGGAACGCTATCGGCGGTCTGTAACGGCGTCGGCATCCGACGGTGACCGCGGACGAGAAAGTGTGGAGCGGCTTTGTCTCGAGTCGCGACAAAGCGGCGTTACCGGAATTAACGTCGGCGAAACGCTGATCAGCGACCCTATGGCAAATCGACAGAACGGGCGCCGCAAGCGCGCCCGAGATCCGGAGTAGGAGGAAGGGCCGATGAGATCAGCTCCGCCGCGTCCACCCGTGGTGGTCCGGCGCTCCTCGATCCGCGGATTGACGCGCCGGGAGTTACCTTTCGTGCCGGTGTTCGCGCAGTCGGTGGCAGCTATCGCACCATCGGGGACAGCCGTGGTAACACCGGCATTCGTGATCGCCGCCGCGGGGGGCGCCGCGAGTGTGGCCGCATTTCTGGCGGCGGCGCTGCTGGCTTGGTGCGTCGCGCTGGTCATCCGGCCGATGGCGCAGCGGCTGGCCGTGACCGGTGGGCTGTATACCTATGTCGCGCAAGGGCTCGGTTCGGTGGTCGCCGTGCCGGTCGGCTGGTCCGCGATTGTCGGGTACGGGTGTGTGAGTGTCGCCGGTCTGATCGCGGTGGGAACCTATCTCGATCAGATCGCTGTGGCCGCCGGGCTCGCTGGATTCGGTGGCACGGCCACCATCGTTGGACTACTGGTGGTCGCCGCGCTCGTGGCGCTGGTCCTCATGGTGCGCGGGATTCGTCTCTCGGCTTCGGCAACCCTGCTGGTGGAATGTGTTTCGGTGGTGACGGTGCTTGCTCTCATGGTCTACCTGCTGGCCCGATCCGGAGATGATGTCAGTGGCGGACGGGTATTCGCATGGCGTGGTGGCACCGGCGATCTCGCTATGGGAGCGGTCGTCGCCATCAGTGCGTTCGTCGGGTTCGAGAGTGCGACCACGCTGTCCGCCGAGGCCTACCGGCCGTTCCGTTCGGTGCCGCGGACGTTGATATGGACACCGATCGCGGCGGCCGTCATCTATCTGGTCGCGGTGTGCGCGCAGGCGGTGGCGCTGGCCGCCGCGCCCGACGCGGTATCGGGTAGTTCGACGCCGGTCACCGAGCTATTCGTTCAGGACAACTCCCGGGTGCTCGGTGCCGTACTCGATCTCGGCGTGGCCGCATCATTCTTCGCATGCACCGTTGCCTCGGTCAATGCTTTGGTGCGAGTGCTGTTCACCATGGGCCGTGAGGGGATCGCCCCGGCTGCGGTCGGCCGAGCGCATCCACGGTTCCATACGCCCGCGGCCGCCATTGTCGCGGCGGTCGGCGCGGTGGCCGGTTGTGCGGTCGTCTATCTGCTGTCGGGAGCCGAACCGCAGGACGGGATACGGTCCTTCCTCACACTGAGTGCGCTCGGATACCTCGGCTCATACCTTCCGGCGTGCCTGGCCGCCCCTGCGCTGTTGCGTCGGATCGGTGAATCTAGTATGGGGATAACGATTCTCGGTGCTGTTACCGCAGTCGTACTCGGCGCTCTCATGATCACGTCCGCATTCTCGACGCAGAGCAACAATATCGTGCTGGTAGCCGTGTACCTCGTCGTGCTGCTGGCTTCGGCGGTCTTCACACTCGGCCTGCGAGTCTTCGCGCCGGATCGGTTGCGAGGCATCGGGATCTACGACGAACCGCTGCCGACCGATCTTTTACAGAGCACGATCTTTCGGTAGGCGACGCATGAAGGATTCCCGGCGGACGAATACCGTAACCAACTCGATCGCAATACTGGAGGCCGTCGCCGACTGCGGAGCCGGTGTGACCGCCAAGGAAATTGCCGAGCGCCTCGGCATCGCCCCGGCGACGACCTACCGGTTGCTCAATTCGCTGGTGGCCGATGAGTACCTGGTTCGTACCGCAGATCTGCGTGGTTTCGCTCTCGGCGCGCGCCTGCGCGGGCTCGCTACCGCCATCAACGTCCCGGTGGTGCCCACCGCAGCGCGCACGCTGCTCGACGAATTCCGCGGCTCGACCCGATTCGCGGTGCACCTCATGAACTTCAGACCCGCCGCCGTCCAAGTGATCAGCGAAGACCCGGACCACCCCATTCCGGGTGCACGAGAGTTGGCGCGGCACCTACACGCCTCCGCCGCGGGCAAGCTGCTGCTGTCCTCCCGCACGGAGTGGCGGACCATGGTCGCCACCCCGGTGCGGATTGCCGCGCGCACCAAGGTCGACCACGGTGCGCTCGCCCGTGATCTGCAGCTCATCCGGGAGAGCGGATATGCCACAGCCATCGACGAACTCATTCCCGGCATCGCCTGCCTCGCGCTACCGATCTACAAACCCTCCGGCACGCTGACCGGAGCGCTCTGCCTGAGTGGGCCGAGCAATCGCCTCACCGTGCTGGAAACCCATCGTGATTCAGCGCGCGACTGTGCCGCTCGGCTCGGCCCACTGCTCTACTGAGCGGACCATGCGGGTTATGCGTTGACCGGGCCCGCACTGGCGATGTTCGCCCGCGGCGACCCGCGAATCTTCGGATTCCGCCAGATGGTCCCGGGAGATGCCTGGCGACTTCTGTCTTTCGGCATCCCCGAATCCGAACGCGCTGCCAGACACCAACTTCGGCGACGGCTGACAGCGATCGGCTGCGGTAGTGACTTCCCGGTGGTAGTCGGTGACCGACGGCCGGGCGACCCGGCGACCCGTGTCGCGTCGAGCGAGAAGGCGCATCGGGTGCTCGGCTGGAACCGCTCGAGCGGAGTGACGCACGTCACATCGGATCGTGTCATGTTTCAGCGATCCGCGGTGTCTCGAGGGCATGACTGAGCACAGCACACGCCACAAGGTCGCCGTTATCGGCGGCGGTTATGCCGGAACACTTGCAGCCAACCATCTGCGGATGCGCACCGATGTCGATATCACGCTGGTCAATCCCCGCCCGAAGTTCGTCGATCGAATCCGGCTGCACCAGTTCGTATCCGGCACCGGCGATGCGACAATTGACTACGGCACGCTGCTCGGTGAGGGCATCGAGTTGGTTGTCGACAGCGCCGCGCGCATAGACACCGCCACCCGTACGGTGCGGCTGGCGTCGGGTCGCGTGCTCGACTACGACCATGTCATCTACGCGGTCGGCAGCACCGCAGCGACACCGTCTGTGTCCGGCGCGGCCGAGTTCGCTTTCCCCATTGCTGAATTCGAGTCCGCGCAGCGGCTGCGCGCCGATCTGGCAGAGTTGCCCCTCGATGCTCCGCTCACCGTGGTCGGCGGCGGACCAACCGGCATCGAAACGGCCGCCGAACTGGCCGAACAAGGACGCACGGTCACGCTGGTATGCGGCGGAACCCTGATGCCGTCATTGAGTGCGCCGGGTCGCCGGTACGTCGCCAAGTGGCTGTCCAGGCACGGTGTCACCGTGCTCGAAGCCGACGTGGTGACCGAGGTCCGGCCGGATGCGGTCGTCTTCGCCGACGGAGCGGTGCGTCCGAGCGCACTCACCATCTGGACGGCCGGTTTCGGCGTGCCGGAGCTGGCGGCCGCAAGCGGGTTGCAGACCGACGCACTCGGCCGACTGCTCACCGACGAGACGCTGACCAGTATCGACGACGACCGCATCGTCGCGACCGGCGACGCCGCCGCACCGTCGGGCCAGCCGCTTCGAATGAGTTCCCAGGCTGCGGGGGCGCTCGGGGCGCAGGCTGCCAACACAGTGCTGAGCCACATTGCGGGGACCGAACCCGCGGTGATCAACTTGGCGGTCATGGGGACGTGCATCAGCCTCGGCCGGCGCGTCGGCATCCGACAGCTCGCCCGCAAAGACGACACCTCGGTGAACCTCTACATCGGCGGCCGCATTGGCGCGCGGATCAAGGAGGTGACCTGCAGGATCGGGGTAGGGAAGATCCGCCGCGAGGCCCGCAAGCCGGGTTCCCTGATCTGGCCCAAGGGTGGCCCGCGGCCCGAGCAGCCGGCCGCCGCTGCGCCGGTGGTCACCTCCTCGTGACAACCGACGAGCATGCCGAGCGGTTCACCGCGCTGCGGCCGCTGCTGTTCACGATCGCCTACGAAATCCTCGGCGCGGCAACCGAATCCGACGACGTGCTGCAGGACAGCTATCTGCGGTGGGCCGAGGTGGACCTCGCGACGGTGCGGGACACCAAGTCGTATCTGGCACGGCTGGTGACCCGTCAGGCGCTCAACGCCTTGCGCGCCAGCGCGCGCCGTCGTGAGGACTACATCGGCCCGTGGCTGCCCGAGCCGCTGCTGCTCGACGAGCACGACGCGTCGGCAGACGTCGTGCTCGCCGAGTCGGTGTCGATGGCGATGCTCGTGCTGCTCGAAACACTGTCCCCCGACGAGCGAGCGGTGTTCGTGCTGCGCGAGGTATTCGGATTCGATTACGACGACATCGCCGCAGCGGTGGGCAAATCCGTGATGACGGTGCGCCAGGTGGCGCACCGCGCCCGTGCGCACGTGCAGGCGCGGCGTAAACGCTTCGAGCCCGTCGACGCGGCGCGGATCACGCAGATCACCGAGCAGTTCATGACAGCGGCGGCCACCGGTGACACCGAGGGCCTGCTCTTGCTCCTCGCCCCGGACGCCACCTGGACCGCCGATAGCGGCGGCAAGGCCATCGCGGCGCGCCGGCCGGTGGTGGGCGCGGAGAAGGTGGCCCGATGCCTCGTGGACCTGTTCCACAGCGCGAGGAGGACGCCGAACCTGCGAATCGAGACGGTCAACTACAACAATGCCCCCGCGATGGTCGTCTACCGCGACGACCGCCTGGAAGGGGTCTTCCTGATCGAGATCGTCGACGGCAAGATCACCAACTTCTACGCCATCCGCAACCCGGACAAACTCGTCGCGGTGGCGGTTCCGCGTCAGATCAGCCGGTAGGGAGCAGACAAGCCGCTGCCGCGTGTCGTGCGTCTCGGCAGCGGGCCGGTTTGGTCACCTGGCGCCTTCTGTAGGCGCGTTCATCTGCGGTGATTCGCTGGTCGGTACCTGGCTGGTCGGCTCGGCGAGCTGCTGAGCGGACACTCGAGTTCCGCGGGGCCTGAGCAGGTTCTCGACAAGGGTGTCCACCAGTTCACGCGGGATGCTCGACCCCGTCAGGGCACAATAGACGATCGGACCGACAAGAGCGTCGATCGTGGCGTCGGGGCCGAGGCAGGGCGAGATCTCGCCGGCGTCGATTCCGCGCGTGAGCATGTCGCGCTCCTGGTCACGGCGCGGACCGAGATAGCGCTTGTGCAAGCTTTCGGCTGTGTCGGGATCATGCTGCGCCTGGGCGATGAGGGCGAGCAGGACCTTGCCGGCGGGGTCGCGGGCAAGAAATCGCGCGAAGCGGCGCAGGTAGCCACGGATGCTTTCGGCCGTGGGCTCTTCCGTCGGGACGGCGAGGTGTTTGTTGCTGTCTTCGATGAGCGTGTCGAGCAGGATCTCGACCTTGGAGGGCCACCAGCGGTAGATCGTCTGCTTTGCGACGCCGGCGCGACGCGCGATCGCCTCGATGGTGAGAGCACCGAATCCGTGCTCGACCAGCAGATCGTCGGCGGCATGAAGCACAGCCAGGCGCGCGGCCTCGTCGCGTCGAGGGCCGGAATGCGCCCTGCGGGGCTGGGAGTTCGCGGCGGGCATGCGAGACACCATACCCATCGGTGGTATCGGCATGTAGTCTAGTCGCAACGTTGCGTCTAGACTAAAGAACCCTGTAGGAGTGAATGTGTCCACCACGTCCGACCGCCGAGCTCTCATCATCGGTGCCTCTCGCGGGCTGGGGCTCGTCCTGGCCAACGAACTCGCTCGACGCGGCTGGCGAGTCATCGCCACGACGCGCCGCGGCGGCGGCGAGCTGCAGGCGAATGCCGATGCCTCGCACGGACGGCTAGAGGTCGAATCGTTGGAGATGACAAGCTCCGTCCAGCTGGCCGAGCTGGCCGAGCGCCTGGCCGGCCGTCGGTTCGATCTGCTTTTCGTCAACGCTGCAATCGACCGAGGCAATCTACCGATCAGCGAGGTCTCGACCGATATGTTCACCGAAGTGATGACCACCAACGCGTTGAGCCCGCTGCGCACCCTCGAGGCCCTGCGCGGACTCGTCGAGCCCGGCGGGACCGTCGCGGTCATGTCCTCTGAGCAGGGCAGCATCTCGCGAAACACCGAGGACGGCTTTGAGCTCTACAAGGCCAGCAAGGCCGCGCTCAACCAGCTGATGCGCAGTTACGCCACCCGCCATGCCGACGACGGTCAGACCAAGCTGCTCATCGACCCCGGCCACAATCGGACCCGGCTCGGCGGACCCGACGCGCCCCTCACACCCCGCGAGAGCATCCCTGCCGTCGCTGACGTCCTCGAAGCGCAGGCCGGCGCCCCCGGCCTGCAATTCCTCGATCGCCACGGGGAGACAGTCCCGTGGTAGAGCTCCCGGCGCCCCGACCTGCCGGACCGCCGTCTTCTCATCGGCGTCGGATGACCGCGAGCCTGAACTGAGGCGGCGGGTCTCAGAGTCTGGTGTAGTTCGCTTGGTCGTGTTCGAACGCCGTCAGGATGTCCGGTGTCAAGGTCAGGCGGGTGTTGGCAGTGGCGGTGAGGTAGTCCGCGAGGTTGGCGGGTTCGTTCGTCTTCTCGCGCATCGCGCGTTCGAACGCCGATTGCGCACCGGCACGGGCGGCGTACTCGATGTCGGCGGGGGTGAAGTGGGCGGTAGCGCGCACCAGATGGTCGAGGTCGATGTGTTCGGCGACGGGGCCGAGGTAGCGCCGCCAGATCGCCGCGCGGGCCGGTTCGTCGGGTGGACCGACCGGTATCACGTAGTCGAAGCGGCCCGGCCGCAGGAACGCCGAGTCCAGCGAACGAACCGAGTTGGTGGCGCAGATCAGCAGGCGGCTGTAATCCTCCCGGAATGCCGGAATCAGCTTGAGCAGCTCGTTCGTTACTCCGTGCGCCGCGCTGGTCGCCGTCCCCTCGCGGGCGCCCGCGATCTCCTCCACCTCGTCGATGAACAATAGAAGTTCGTCGAGTTCGGCCAAGTCCGCGAATACCTCACGCAAGGACGCCGCGAGCCCGCCGCTTGCCGTCGCGGCCAACCGAGACGGGAACAACTCGACGAACGGCCACCCCAGTCTCGACGCGACCGCTTTCGCGAAACTGGTCTTTCCGGTGCCCGGCGGACCGAACAGAATCACGCTCTTGGGCGGCCGAACCCGATAGCGCTCCGCGACATCCGGGTTCGCCAACGGCAACACGATCCGTTGTTCGATGATTTCTTTCTCCCGGTCCATCCCGCCCATCGACTGCCACAACCCGGGTGGCAGCAGCCGCCCACCCAGCTCGGTCAGCAAAGAAGACTGCGCGGGCGCCAACGGTTCCAGCAGTTCGTAGTAGACCAAACCCGTCCTGCGCAGATATCCGGAATTCTCGAACGCGACCGACCCGATGGCATCTTGCGGGAGGAGCGTGCAGATCCGCCGCACCCCATTCGACCGCAGCCGCCGCTCCAGTTCGGCAAGCAGCGCACTACCGATACCGCGCCGCCGCCACTGCGTACCCAGCGCCACCAACAGGACCCAGGCGCGCTCGTTCTGGATCTGGGCAACCGCCATTCCGACGATTTCTTCGCCGACCTCGGCCACCACCGCTGGCTGCCCTGCTCGCGCGGACGCCAGCACCTCCGCCAACGCGAACACCGGCTCCTCGCCGATCGCCCGGCTCTGTTCCCAGATCTCGATTGCCTGATCCAGATCATCGTCGCGGAATTCACGCAGTCGCCATACCGGCATACGCACCTCGAACTGCCATTGGAGGGTGGGCCAACTGAGACGCTCTTTCAGTAAACACCCACAGCAGGTGTGAGCAAGCCGGGTCGCAAACCTCAGGCAAATGCAGATCGGCGAGATGAAAATCCGCACCACCGGCGGCACAAGGCGCCATGACCGATGTTGTGGGGTGGCCACCGGACGGGGCGTTTCCGCCGTCGCCGCACAGGCCGCGCTCTTCTACCCGTGGCCGGGCCTGGCATTCGTTCCGATTCGCGACGCGCCGATCTGCCGGTGGGCGCTGGTGTGGCGCACGGCCGCCGAAAGCCCACTGATCCGGGCCTTTTCCCAAGCTTTAGCCGACACCGGCGATCTTGCGCGACACGATGTTTGCGCGCACCGGATCGCCGACAACCGCGGAGCAATAGGCCCGCACCGGATCTGTCGTCCCCGGATCCGGCTACTTCGGGGCGTTGTAGATGGCTCGGATGCACTCGTGCAGGGAGAACCCCGCACCAGTGCCACATGCCGACGTGCACGGGTGGCGGCGTCGTGTCATCGGGTGATGTCGCCGGTCCGGTTCGGCGTGCATTCGCCCTCGAGCTGGTCAGTCGTGGGTGGCGTCGGTTGCATCTGGTTCAGCAAGAGCGTCGAACATCGTCATGACGAGGTTGACCACGTCGCGAGGAGTGAGGTTCTGTTCGCCGTCGATCCACATGGTGAGCCATTCGTCGGCGGCAGCGACCATGCCGACCGACAGCAACAGCTGGTCCTTTGCTGAGCGAGTTTTCGATGGTGGTAGCAAGCTGGCGACTAGTTCGGCGAGTTTGTGTAGCCCCTCCTGCCGGCACTTTCGTGAGACCGGGCCGCCGGCGGCAGCTTCCCGCAATTTGATTCGAGCTCGTCCCGGATCCCCTTCCAGGGATCGAACCAGCGCGGCGATCATCGCGCGGGCTCCTCTGTCCGATGAACCACTCTCGGCGTCGATTGCGGCACGGCACGCGGTGATCTCTTCTTCGATGAGTTGGGAATACACTGCGGCCAGCAGTGAGTCGAGGTCGGGAAAGCTCTCAGCAAAGTAGCGGTCTCGCAGCTCGGCTCGGCGAAGCACCGCGCGGATCGACGTCCCGGCATAGCCGTGTTCGCCGAACAGCTCGAAACCGGCGTCGATCAAGCGTTGGCGCCGCTCGGCGGTGCGCTCGGCCGCAGTTTTCCCGTCGTAGTCTCTCATCGGTGTCTCCATACTCACTCGGCAAGATGTGCGGAGCCGCGAAGCTACGGCTGATGACGTGTCCGCCGACGTTGGTTACATCATTTGAAAAGTAGCAGCACTCACCATCTGATGTCAGTTGCATCAGATGGTGAGCGGACTCGGGCTGGTTACGCTGCCGTGGCTGTCGTGATGAGATCTGCCGCCTTGGCGCCGATGAGGATGCTCGGCGCGTTCGTGTGGCCGCGGATGATGGTCGGCATGACGGAGGCGTCAGCGACGCGCAGTCCCCGCACCCCGCGAACTTCCAATTCCGGTGTGACCACGCTGTCGGCATCGCTGCCCATCCGACAGGTGCCCACGGGGTGGTAGATGCTGTGGGATTCGCTCTCGAGTGAGCGTTCGAGGGTGGCTTCGCTGGTGTCGGTGGCGCCGACCGGGCGCGCCATCGTGCCGAGCACGGTGCTCAATGCCGGTGCGTGGGCGATCCTCGCGCAGATCCGCAGACCTTCCATCATCGCGGCGCGGTCAGCTCCGTCACTGTCGGACAAATACCGGGGATCGATGATCGGTTTTGCTTTCGGGTCCGACGAGGCCAAGGTGATGTGCCCGGTGCTGTGTGGTTTGACGAGAATCGATCCGAGGGACACCGCGTCGTGTCCATACGGTTCACCGAGTCCGGCGTCGAAGAAGGGGCCGGGCCCGAAGAACAGCTCCAGGTCGGGCAGCCTCAGGCGTGGGTCGCTGCGGACGAATCCGTAGGCCTCGGGAGCCGGAGAAGTGAGCATGCCGCGGCGTCGGATCAGATAATCAGCGATGTGCAACGGTCGTCCGGCCCGGACCAGCGTCGGCTCGTTCACGTCGAATCCGAGCACCGACACCAAGTGATCGCAGAGGTTTCGGCCTACTTGCGGAGCGTGGTGCAGTGTGTCGATGCCAAGGCGCGCCAGCTGGCGATGGTCCCCGATACCGGAAAGCATCAGCAGCTGCGGCGAATTCACCGTGCCCGCCGACAGGATCACTTCGCGGCTGACGCGAATGAATTGGATTCGGCCGTCTTTTTCGAACTCCACTCCAACGGCCTGTTTGTTGACGAACCTCACGCGGGTGACCGTGGCGTCGGTAATGAGGGTGACGTTTTCCCGTCGTATGGCGGGCCGCAGGTAGGCATCAGCCGTGCTCCATCGGGCGCCTCGATGCTGGGTGACGACCGTTTGGGTGAACCCGCTCGGCTGCGGAAGGTTGGCGCGCTCGGTCGAATAGCCCGACTGTCGAGCCGCCTGTAGCCAGGCCGCAGTGAGACGATTAGGGCTGCGCTGATGTGAGACGTGCATCCGCCCGCCGACGCCCTCATCGGGTTCGCGCGCAGCCTGGACATCCTCGATCGCGCGGAAGTATCCGACGATATTGTTGAACGACCACTGTTCACCAGCATGCTGCGCCCATTCGTCGTAGTCGGCCGCAAACCCGCGCACCCACATCATCGCGTTCATCGAAGACGAGCCGCCCAGGGTTTTACCGCGCGGCCAATGGATCCGTCGCCCGTCCAACTCGGACTGCGGCTCGGTCGAATAGTTCCAATCGACGTCACTGCCGAACAGCTGCAACCAGGTGACCGGCATGTGAATACGCCGGTCGGTGTCTTTTCCACCGGCCTCCAACACCACGACCCGATTGCGGGAGTTGGCGCTGAGCCGTTCTGTGATGATCGAGCCAGCCGATCCGGTACCGACGACAACATAGTCGGCGACGATCGAGGTTTCGGCATGCTGGTCGTTCATGTCATTTCACTCCTTCGTTGGTGGCAGTGGTCGCGCATCATGCGCCGGCCATACGACGCCGTTGTCCTTCCCGATGCGGGTCGGGCGCGTCTCCACTCGTGCCGCTGTAAACACCTCCGACTGGGTGGAGCCCAGCCCGGCGACGTTGTGACCCGCCGGTCCTGGGGCCGCCGACATAGACGCCTGTCGGTTCATGTAGTCAGCCTACGTCCATCTGAGAGCAGATACAATCAGATGACAGATGCTCCCACATTGAATTCACGGGGAATGGGCGCACGAGTTCTGCGGCCAAGAGCGCAAGGGAGTCGCACCCAGCGCGTTGCGCGCGCTGGCCAGCCTC
This sequence comes from Nocardia sp. NPDC004278, assembly GCF_053602975.1. Taxonomy (NCBI): domain Bacteria; kingdom Bacillati; phylum Actinomycetota; class Actinomycetes; order Mycobacteriales; family Nocardiaceae; genus Nocardia; species Nocardia sp. NPDC004278. The sequence goes on along the minus strand of NZ_JBSGEQ010000046.1, from coordinate 7,960 downwards.
TCGCTGGCACTGCTCTGGCACCGCCGTGTAGCGCGAGAACGTCCATGTCACCAACTGCCCGGTGAACGAGGCTCCGACGCTCAGCCGAGCTGCGCGCGGCCGTCGTAGCGAGCTGTCCTGGCGAGCAGGTAGTCGACTTCGGCCCGGGCTCGCTCGCTGAGCGCTGTGGACGGACGGCGTTGTGCGGCGCTGGCGAGAATGCCGCGCCGCGCCAGGACATACTTGCGCACGGCGAGCCCAACGCCGGGCTGTTGCTCGTAGCGGATCAGCGGCAGGTGGGCATCGAACAGATCGTGGGCGGCGTCGCGGTCTCCCGCGGCAGTCAGTCGCACGACGTCGACCAGGAGCTCCGGAAAGCAGTAGCCGGTCATGGCGCCGTCGGCGCCGCGTTCGGTTTCGAAATCCAGGAACAGCCCGCCATTGCCGCACAGGATGGAAATATGCGGCATCGATCCGTTTGCCTCGAAGCCGCGCAATGCCGTGATCTTCTCGAGGCCCGGCCAGTCCTCGTGTTTGAGCATCACACAGCTCGGGTGGTCGGCGACGATGCGCCGGATCACCGCGGGGGTCATCTGAACCGAGAAGGTGAGTGGGTAGTCCTGGATGACGAACGGCACGTCGGCGCCGATCGCTTCGACCGTGTCGGCGTAGTAGTTGACGATCTGGTCGTCGGTGCGCAGCGACGGGGGTGGCGCGACCATGACGCCAGCGGCCCCCGCGTCCATCGCCGCCGAGCTCACCCAACGCATCGACGCGAATCCCGGTGCCGAGACTCCGACCACGACCGGAAACTGCGCCCGTTTCACGACGCGGCGCACAATCCCCAGGGCTTCGTCTTGATCCAGCTTGGGGGCCTCGCCGAGCTGGCCGAGGATCGTGGTTCCGTTCGCGCCGATTTCGGCATAGAAGTCGATCAGGCGGTCCAGCGAGGTTTGGTCGACCGCGCCGTCATCGGTGAAGGGGGTGGGAGCCATGGTGTAGACACCGCTGGCTTCCCGGGACAACGTTGTTTTCGTCATTTGATGTGTACTTTCTGCAGGGAGTTCGCCTCCGGCCAACGCGCCGAAGGTCTGCGATGAACCGTGTGACCTGATCCGATACATCACCGCAGATACGAAGCACCGTTCACATCGAGAACGGCGCCCGAACTCCATGCCGCCTCCGGTGCGGCGAGATAGCGCACGGCTGCGGCGATCTCGGCAGGTTCGGCTACTCGGTGGAAGGGGCTTTGTGCGCGCACCTCGTCGGTGACCCGATCCGCCACCCGTTCGGTGGCAACGAACCCTGGTGCAACGGAGGCCACCACAATCCCGTAGGGCGCCAATGATATTGCCAGCGATTGCCCCATTGCCTGCACCGCGGACTTCGTCGCGCCATAGGCGGGATGGTCGGGTTCGCCGCGAAACGCGCCGCGCGAGCCCACATTGACGATGCGTCCGGAGACGCCACGCTCGATCATGTGCCGCGCCACCCCATAGGAGACGTTGGCGGTGCCGAGCAGATTGACGTCCACTGTCCGGCGCCAAACCTGCTGCCACTGTTCATAATCGGTCGACGGCAGCGGATGCGGCAGATTGACCGCCGCGTTGTTGACCAAGACGTCGATCCCTCCGAGCCCAGCCACGGACGCGTCGACGATCGCCGCGGCATCCGCCGGATTCGCGATATCTCCGCAGACCAGGACATGCCCGTCGCCGGGCAGCCCGCGCAGCGTCGCCTCTGCATCGGAGCGACGCGACGAGTAATGCACCGCAACCCGATCGCCGACCTCCGCGAACGCAGCCGCCACCGCTCGTCCGATTCCTCGGGATGCGCCAGTTACCAATACACCGCGGCTCACTCACCAACTCCATTCATTCTTCTCGCCGGTGTGCGCCAATAGCGGCGTACCGTCACCCGGCAGACCAGTCGGATACTGTCCATATATCGTATATCAACCCGTGAGTATCGGAGACATCCGAAAGAAGCACCAGTTCACCGCGCTGAAGAGCCTCTGATCGAGTAGCTCGAAGAGATCGCAAGGGCGCTGTCCATCCAGCGATGGAATATGACATCCCGACGCGGCATGCTAGCGCCGCATCCAGCTAGCTCCTGCCGTATCCAGCCCCGGGCCGGGGTCTGTCGAACGTCGTCGAATGGTGGTCGCGCAGGGCCGTATTCGACCGCCATACGACTGCCGTCGGCGAGCAGTCGGAGTGGGTAGCGCAGCAATTTATCTGGACGGGGCAGTAGGCGAAACGGGCACCGGAATCCGTAGTCCGACCGCCGCTACCAACGGCACGGCACTCCGATACGCCGCGGCGGACCGACCCGCCGTGACAGCAGGTGCCGCGCGTCTGCCCTGAACGGCGCACGCCATCTTGGTTCGCGGTCGATATCTCAGATACCATCACGGCAATGAACGCATCGCCGCTCCCCTTCATTGATCGGCCGGAAAACCTGACCGATCGGGTACTTCACGCGATTCGGGACAGCATCGTCAGCGGGGCGTTGGCCGCCGGAAGCCGGGTCAGCGAGGCGCAGGTGGCGTCGATGCTGAATGTCAGCAAGACGCCCGTCCGCGAAGCGTTGCTCCGACTGCGGCATGTCGGTCTTGTCGAACCGTGTGAGCGTGGGCTGCGAGTTGTCCGCCCGTCGATCCGAGGCATTCGCGATGCCTATGAGTTCCGCGCTGGGATCGAACGCAGTTCGAGCTTCTACGCCGCCAATCGCGCGGACGCGCAGGCGCGGGAACAGTTCGTGATGCTGGCACACAAGTCCGTGAAGGCCGCCGAGGCGCACGATGCCACGACCTTCCGCGGCCACGACCGGTCGTTTCATCGCGCCATCGCGCAGGCGAGCGGGAATTCGGTGCTCGCCGAGGCCGTCGACGATTCACTCGTACTGACCTCGGTTCTCCGAGAGCGCGACGTTCCGCCCTCGCAGGACTCGATCAACTGCGCCCATGAGCACGTCGCGATTGCGCAGGCGATTCTCGCCGGGCAGGCCGAAAAGGCGGGGGAGCTGATGTCGGAGCACGTGTTGCACGTGATGGCGATCGTGCTCGCCGCGCGGCCGGTGGCAGACGACGGCCAGCCGGAGCTCAACCCCTGAGCATCAGCCACAGCGCGAACAGCACAGGCCGTCGGCGAATCCGGCATGTGCTGTTCGGTTGCCCAATCCAGTGCCCCGAATAGCGGCGGTTATTCCTTCGGTGGGTCGGATCACCGAGCGTCGGCTGTGTTGCGGCCTGAAGAAGAACAGCTATGTGGTCTGCTTCTCGGCTCAACCTGACCGACTGCCGCCGCGGTCGGCCATTGCGGTGATGACTCGGGTCAAACCTTCGCGGAGGTCTTCGATGCCGCAGGCGTAGGAGATTCGTAGCGCGTGCTTGCCGCTGTCCGCCCCGAAAGCGGTACCGGGCACGACCGCGACGCGGTGTTCTTCGAGCAGCTCCCACGCGATCTCGTCGGATGGCCCGAGCCGTTCGGGGTAGGAGAGGTACAGGTAGAACGTCCCGTGTGGCTGACCGGGTGACAGCAGATTCTGCTGCGTGAGCAGATCCAGCGCCGCACTGCGACGGCGCTCGAATTCCTGGCGCATCGCTTCTCGGTCGGCGTCGGCTTCCTCGAGTGCGGCGGCGGCGCCGAGCTGGGCGAACGTTGTCGGGCAGATGGTGGTGAACTGGCGGATCCGCAATGCGGGTCGGATCAGTTCCGGCGGCCCCGCCAGCCACCCCAGACGCCAGCCGTCCATGGCATAGGCCTTGGCGAACCCGCCGACGACCAATGTGCGGTGCCGCAGGCCGCCGAGCGATGCGGGGGAGACGTGCCGATGGCCGGTGTAGACGAGCTCGCCGTAGATCTCATCCGACAGCAGCAGGGCACGCGTATTGTGCAGAGCTTCGCCGATCTGCGCCAACCGCTCCGGATCCGTCACGGCGCCGGTCGGGTTGTGTGGCGTGCACAACACCACCATGCGGGTCCGCGGGGTGATAACGGATGCCAGCTCATCGGGGTCCACCTGATAGCCGTTCTCCGCACGCAGTGGCAGCAATACCGGGGTGGCCCCGGCCAACCGCACGCAGGCGACATAGGCCGACCATGCCGGAACCGGAACCACGACCTCGTCGCCTGGCCCGCAGAACGCCATCATGGCGAGGAAGACCGCCTCGTTGGCGCCGATCGTCACCAGCAGCTCGTCCTCCGGGCGGTAGCGCAGACCGTGTCGGCGGCCGAGATACCGTGACAGCGCCTCGCGGAGCTCCAGCAGTCCGGAGTTGGGGCCGTAGTGGACCTTGCCATCCGCGATCGCTTGGATCGCGTGCTGCTTTGCGACGTCGGGTGTATCGAAGTCCGGGCGTCCGATTTCCAAGTGGATAACGCGTTCCCCGGTGCGTTCCAATTCGCTGGCACGATCGAAGATCGCGCGAATCGAAGAGGGGGTGATCTCGGCGAGTCGTGCCGCTGGCCGGGCGAGATCGAGTGCGGCGTTCATTCGGTTGACGGTTCCTTTCGATGCAGCACCGTTGCGATTCACACGGAAGCGATCAGGCCGCCGTCGACGCGAATCATGCTGCCGGTGATGTAGCTGGCCCGTTGGCTGGCCAGGAAGGCAACCAAGTCCGCGTACTCCGACGGGCGGCCGTAGCGGCCGACCGGGATCGAGGCGACACTCTCGGCCGCGACGTCTTCGACCGACCGGCCCTCGCGAGTGGCCTTGGCCGTGTCGAGTTGGGTGATTCGGGCAGTCGCGATCCGGCCCGGAATGATGATGTTGCTCGTGATGCCGTAGGGGCCGACCTCACGCGCCAGGGTTTTGTTCCAGCCCACCAATGTGGAGCGAAGCGCGTTCGAGAGTCCGAGGTTGGGGATCGGGGCAACGACGCCGCTGGACGTACTGGTGATGATGCGACCCCAGCCACGTTCACGCATACCCGGTACGACGGCGTCGACGATCCCGATGACCGAGAGCACCATCGCTTCGAAGTGCTCCGACCAGGCCGACCGGCGCTGGCCGGAGATCGCGGTCGGCGGCGGGCCGCCGGTCATATTGACAACAATGTCGATCGGTCCGAGCTTGTCCTCGACAGCGGCGATGTTGTCCGGGATGGAATCGAGATCGCTCAGGTCCCACTGAACGGCTGCGGTATCGGTTTGCGCGCCGACTCGCTCAGTGGCCGCGTCCAACGCCTGCTTGTTGATGTCGGCGAGACCGATCTTGGCGCCTTCGGCAGCGAGTGCGTCGGCGATCGCGCCGCCGAGTCCGCCGCCAGCGCCGAACACTAGCGCCACCTTGTCCTGAAGTTCGAGATCCACCAATTGCTCCTGGAAGTTGAGACCAGCGGCTGTTGCGAGATATCGTATCTCATTGCTCGTACCGCGCAAGAGCCCTCTGAACAGCGGTTTTCTCCTATATATGGTCAATGTCTTCGGCGCCACTGTGAGATACGAGATATTGTCGATCGCAACATTGATGAGCGCAACTGGGTCTTCAGCGAACCGATCTTTCGACGGTTCGTCGGTGACTCGGTGCCCATTCGTCCGGAATCCAGGTCTCGTTGCACGTCGCGCCAAGGCATGCGATAACACGTGACCGATGCCGCCCGACGAAGCCATCGGTAGCAAGTGAGGGTGGTGACCGAAACCGTCCCCAATTCTGGGAATGGATAATACTCGAATCGCGTATGTCCCTGGCGCGTAGAGGATTACGGATGGCGCTGTTCGTGAGTTCGCGGCTGAGAAATGATCGGGGGCTGCGATGAGCCCGACCGTTGATCACTATCGAATCATCCCGTCGCTGACCGTTCCCGGTTACGCATCGGACACGCTCAAAGGCATCGTCAGTGCCACTCACGCGGCGGTTCAGGCCAATGTCGACAACCTTGGCGCGGGCACGCCGTCCAGGGCTCCGAAATTCGTGAAACTGTTGCGGGACAAGAATCTCATCGACGATAAGAACCAGTCGATCGCGACGACCAGCCACAATGAAACCGTCTCCGCGCTGAACGACATCAAAGCCTCGATGGAAGACAATGACGAAGGCGTCGACAGCTCGACCTACGGAACCTACTCCGTGGCGGGCGACGCATACGACGACATCGAGAAAGCGGTCAAGCGACTCCAAGGCGCCATCGAAGACGCAGAGAAGACGCCCGGACCGAGCATCGATAGGATTACGGGCAATCAGTACTGGCCGGAATCGGTGGAGGGCCCACTACGGACCGCATGTGCCTCCACCGCTGCAACGGTGGAGCAGCGGATGCGCGATGCCGCGACCGATATCCAGCGGCATGCTTACCACATCAACAACTCCGCACCCGACAACCCGACGAGCAGCTACTACGGCGGGACCACGAGGGCGTTGACAACCGCGTGGTCGGGTCACAGCTATGTGCCGCCCGCCGATGCCAGCACCATCGACAACATCAAGGGATTCGCCGAGGCGGAACTCGGCGTCACCGAAACCGGAACCAACCACGTGAACCGGCCGTACAACATCGATGACGCATGGTGTGCGTCCTTCGCCACCTGGGTCTGGGAACAATCCAAGATCCACGTGGACTGGAGCAATAAGAACTACGTGCCCAGCGTCTGGTCCGACGCCGTGGGCAAAGGCTGGGCCGACAGCAGCATGGCGAATGCCCGCCCCGGCGACCTCGTCGTCTTCGCTGGCCAAAGTCACATCGGTGTGGTGGTGGCCCGCAACGGCAACACCATCACCACCATCGAAGGCAACTCCGGCGACGCCGTGCGCCAGCACACCTACGACATCTCCAGCGGAAGATTCACCGGCGTCGTGCACCCGCCTGCCAGTTCGAAGACTGCGGTCGCCGTGTAACCGGTAGGCGCCGGAGTCGGTCCCACGCCCTCGCGTCGGGGCGGGCGGCAAGCGGTTCACCGAGGCGGGCGCATTTGCATCGGAAGGCCGTCTGGACGAATCATGATCCACTTGGGGAGCCGCTGCGGTGCGCGCGACTTGTCCGCATGAATGTCAGTTGCGGCATCACCACTGTTACGTTGCTGCATCATTGCTGGGACGCTGTTCCTACGTTGCCGCCCGGCGGTCGGCGAGACCGTAGGGTCGTCTCGCCGAGATCGTTCTGCGAGAAGGAGGCGACTGGACATGTCGAAGTACCTGTGGCGGGTCGGCTACTCACCGGAGGGGGCGCGCGGTTTGCTCGCGCAGGGCGGCAGCGCGCGCCGAGCGGCCATCACCGAAATGGTCGAGAGTGTGGGCGGCCATGTGGACGTCTGCTATTTCGCTTTCGGTGAGGACGACCTGTTCGTAATCGGTGATGTCCCGGACGAGGTTTCGGCCGCGGCACTCGCCATCCGCACGGCTGCTTCCGGTGCGGCGATATCGCACACCGTGGCGCTGCTGACCCCTGAGCAGGTCGACGAAGCCGTCACTCGGGAGGTCACGTATCGGCCGCCGGTCTAGGCTCGGCTTTTTCACGCCCGGCGCATCCTGCGCCGGGCTGTGGTGGCCGAGGTGCAGCAAGCCGGTGTCGTTGACAACGAAATACTTTTATGCCCAACGGATTTGGGTGTGGTCCGGGTCTTGGGTGGCTTTCGTGTCGGCATGGCAGTGGTTGCGCTGCTGGCCGCCCGCAGCCCTATTCGCGTTGCGCGGCCGGCGTTTTGGTCGGGCCGCTGACGTCGGTGGCAAAGCCGCGCCAGTCTCTGCGCCTGGGAAATGGGGTCTCACCTGGGCAAATTCACACCTCTATTGATCGTGCCAATATTCGACGGTACATTGATTGACGATTTATTCCCGTCACCGGAGGAGACCAACCGATGGCGACAGTTCGTCCCGATCCCGAGTTGTCGGCGCCCGCTGACGCGCTGCACGTCGAGGATGCGGGCTATCACAAGGCGTTGCGGCCGCGCCAGCTGCAGATGATCGCGATCGGCGGCGCGATCGGAACCGGACTGTTCCTGGGTGCGGGTGGTCGGTTGCACACGGCCGGTCCCGGACT
>NZ_JBSGEQ010000045.1:0-58793 GCF_053602975.1 Nocardia sp. NPDC004278 | reverse complement strand
CGACCCGCTTCGACAAGCTGGCCATCACCTACCGCGCCGGATTCGTCCTGGCCCTCATCGTGGAATGGCTCAAATCATTAGGAGACACGACCTAGATCAGGAGACCATGAGCCTGCCGGACGAAAGCGGCCTGAGCGTGGTCGTTTACAGCGCGCCTCCCGAGGGTGCCGCCGCGGACGGCCTGAAGCTGCTCGCCAGCTGGTACGCCACGATCGGACAGGAGCCAGAACACACAATCCATGCGTAAAAGATCGACCCGGCAGGCACAGGGGCCAGTAGGAAGCCCCATCAGTGGTCGGCATCGAATGTGGGGCTGGCCGAGGTCGTTGAGGCCGTTGTCCGCCAGGGCCGGGACGGCCACAACCGCACAATCGCCGGGTACTGTCCCGCCCGCTCGTGGATGCACTGGGCGGAATCCTGGAGATCCTGCGGGCTGCCAACCCCGGCGACAAGCTGGAAACCACGATAACCACACAGTCACGGCCGAGACGAACCCACGGCCACGTGTTGGCGTATTGGTTGTGTCCGGAGGGGGACTTGAACCCCCACGCCCGATAAAGGGCACTAGCACCTCAAGCTAGCGCGTCTGCCATTCCGCCACCCGGACCGGTGTTGCTGAGCAAGGGTAACGGATAAGTGGGGAAGTATTGAAATCGGTTGTGACGGCGGGTGGGTTCAGTGTGTGGCGGCTACCCGTTCGATGACCGGGCGCCACGATTCCAGCGGGGCGACTTCGCGGCCGACGATCTTGCCCGCATCGTCGGCGCGGCGCAGGGCGATGGCGGCGGTGAAGTCGGGATCGGCTCGGAATTCGGCGATTTCGGCTGGGGTCATCGGGCCGCCCTGGGCGATCAGGGTGCGCTGGCTGGCGGGGGAAAGCGTGTGGGTGGTATCGGTTGCGGCGAGATAGCGTTTGGCGATGACGTGCAGTTCGATCAGTCGGGCAACGCGGTCGCCGAGTAGCGAGCGGATCGCATCGGCGCCGTGTTCGCCGTGGTGTGCGTCGTCGCCGGGGACGAGTTTGTGGCCGATGTCGTGCAACAGTCCGGCCAGTTGCAGTTCCTCGTCATCGGGATGGGATAGGCGCAGCAGTTGGGCGCATTGCAGGTCGTGATCGAGGATGTCGACGGGGTCGCCGCTGCGATCGGGCATATCCCAGACATCGGCGCAGTCGGTCAGCAGGTTGATCAATTCGTCCACGGTGGATACCGACACCTCAGCCCCGATCTCGTGATGTGATTGCTCACTGCTGAGCGCGTCCGGCGCCGGTGAGCGAAATGGTCTGGACCAGTCTGCCGTCGATCGTCGGCCGGTGGGGTTGCGGGTGAATGGCGTTTCGGTGAATGCTGGCAGGCCGTGCACCCGGAATGCGGCCCATGCGCGCTCCGCCCGATCGCCACCCCACCTGATTCCGAGGCTGATATGGCAGGCTGACCGCATGCGTGTTGCCGTTGTTGCCGGGCCGGATCCGGGCCATGCGTTTCCGGCGCTGGCGCTGTGCGAGCGCTTCCTGACCGCCGGTGACGAACCGGTGTTGTTCACCGGACCGCGCTGGTTCGACGCCGCCAAGGAGGCGGGCATTGCGGTGCGCAGACTCAAGGGTCTTGCCCCGCGCGCCGTCGACGATGACCGCGATGCCGGTCAGCGCATTCATGAACGTGCGGCGCATATTTCGACCGAGATCCTGCCCGATCTGAGCGCGATGCTGCCGGAACTCGTGGTGTCGGATGTGCTCACCGCGGGCGGCGGGCTGGCCGCCGAGCGACTCGGGGTGCCGTGGGTCGAGCTGTCGCCGCATCCGCTGTATCTTCCGTCGAAAGCGTTGCCGCCCATCGGCAGTGGCCTCGCGCCGGGGGAGGGTCTGCGCGGGCGACTCCGCGACGGCATGCTGCGCACCATGACCGCTCGCGCCATCCGCAACGGTCTGCGTCAGCGGGAGCATGCCCGCGAAAGTGTCGGCCTGCCCGCCACCGATCCGGGTCCGGCGGCCCGCCTGGTTGCCACCCTGCCCGCCCTCGAAGTGCCGCGCCCCGACTGGCCCGAGCACACTCATGTCATCGGCCCACTGCTGTGGGAACCGACCCGGGAAACTCTTGACCTACCGCCTGGTGATGAGCCGCTGGTCATGGTCGCGCCGTCGACGGCACACACCGGCGTCGCGGGCATGGTCGACACCGTGTTGGCCGCCCTGGACGGGGCGGGGGTGCGGGTCGCCATCTCCATGCTCGACGCCCCGCCGACCGACCTCCCGCCCTGGGCGACCGCTGGACTCGGCCGTCAAGACGAACTGCTCACCCATGCCTCGCTCGTCGTGGGCGGTGGCGGGCACGGCCTGCTGGCGAAATCGCTGCTCGCGGGTGTCCCGATCGTCACCGTCCCCGGCGGCGGCGACCAATGGGAACTGGCAAATCGTGCCGCCCGCCAGGGCGGTTCGATTCTGGTTCGGCCGCTGACCGTGGACGCCGTTCGCGCGGCGGTCCGAGAGCTCCTCGACACCCCCTCCTACACGACCGCGGCACAGGAGGCGGCCTCCGGCGTCGCGGACGTCACCGATGCCATCGCTATCTGCCACGACGTTCTCAGTGTTCGAGCTTGATTCCAGGGGCGCTCGCTTCAGTGCAAATTCGAGAATGGGCAACGCCACCGCATACCGGTATCTGGAAGTGAGCGCGGCGACGCGAGTATCTTGAACACGGTGCGGTTGACCGAGTTCCAGGAACTGTTGCACACCGAGTTCGGTGTGGCCCGTGGCGATAGCCTGCTCAAAGATCACACCATCCCGGCGTTGGGCGGGCGGACGGGTGCCGCCGCCATCGAGGCGGGTGTCGATCCACGGGATGTGTGGCGTGCACTCTGTGCGGATTTCGATGTACCGAGATCACGCTGGTGACCGATGGTGGATACCGCTTCGACGGGCGGCTGCGCATGATCGCTACCGATCATGAACAGCTGGCTGCGCGGGTAGCGGCCGCCCGGCCGGTCGATTTCGCCGAATTCCGCAAGACCGGCATCGACCTGCTACTACTCGGCCGCTATGACGAGGCCCTGGATCACCTCGATCGCGCCCTCGAACTCGCGGACAGCGATCGCCGCCGGATTTCGGTCTGGATCAACCTCGGCGATGCCCACCGGTATCGCGGCGATGTTGTCACCGCCGAAACGCTGTATCGCCGGACCGTCGACCGGGCTCGGGACTGCGCGCCGGAGGTGTTGTCCTTCGCGCTGCAGCACCTGGGCAAGGCGCTCGCCGAACAAGGTCGGCTGCCGGAGGCCAAGGCATTGCTGAGTGAGGCGCTGAAGTTGCGAGTCGCCGAGGGGGACGCCGAGTTGATCGAATCCACGCGCACCTCCTTGGACGCCCTCGACGAACTGCCCGCGACCTTGCCGCCGAAGGTGGTCGCGCTACTCGGCGAGGAACCCACGTGGTCGGATGATCACGAAGGGATGAGCGGTGGTGTCGCGCACGTCAACGGCACGTACTGGGTGAAGCGTGGGCCGAAGGCCGTCGCCGAGTACGAGCGCTTGAACTGGTTGCGGGGCAGGGGGATTCGGCTACCGAATATCGCCGTGTTCGAAGCCGATGTCCTGGTGCTGACTGATGCGGGCGTGCCGAGCCTGGCCGCACTCGACGATCCGGCGGTATCGGCGGGCGCGGTCATGGGCGCGGTGCTACGCCGCCTGCACGACATCCCGGTCGCGGAGTGCCCGTTCGACGGTGGACTGGATGTCATGCTCACCCAAGCGCGGCGCAATGTGCTCGAGGGTCTGGTCGACACCGAGGACTTCGACGAGGACAACCGATGGCTGACGCCCGAACAGATACTTGACAGGCTGCTCGCCGAACGCCCGACGGATGCGGATCTCGTTGTCGCGCATGGTGATTTCACTCCGTCCAATGTCCTGAACGGCGGCCTGCTGATCGACGTCGGCGGGCTGGGCGTGGCGGATCGGTACCGCGATCTGGCCCTGGTCGCGCGCGATCTGCCCATTGACTTCGGTGACGACGAACTGCACGCGTTCTATACCGCCTACGGTCTCACCGAGCCGGACCGGCGACGGCTGGACTACTACCGGCTGCTGGACGAACTCTTCTGAGCTCAAACCTTTTTCGCATAGTGGCGCGCGGCCTTGGTGCGGTTGCCGCAGGTCGCCATCGAATGCCATCGGCGGGTGCCGTTTTTCGAGGTGTCGTAGAAGAACAGCACGCAATCGGGATGTGCGCACTGGCGGATCCGGTCCGGTGCCTCGGCGAGTAGCCGCAACAGGTTGTCGGCGGCCAGCCAGCCGGGGAGCCAGGTCGCTTCGGGCACGTCGACGATATCGGCTGGGCCGGCATCGGTCAGGGTGCGCCGGATCCGGCCGAGGTCGAGCACCTCATTGAGGGCGGTGTGGGAGGTGTGCTTCAGCACGTCATAGATGGCGGTGCGCGCGGTGAGCACCGCCTGCAGGGTCGGTTCGTCGGCTTTCGCGCGCTCGGCCAGCCCGGCCGAGGTCAGCCAGATGCCGAGACCCGCCACATCGGTGAGTAGATCCTGCGGCCCGTTCTCGATCCATCGGGTGTTCAGCAGATCGAGTGCCAGCGGCTCACCGAGGTGGGGTCGTGGATCGGGCATACCTGAGGGTAGCGATCCGCCTTGTGTCGTCAGGTCGACCACCGCCGTTCTAACTAGTCAAATCGATTTTAAAGGTTGACGCCCATGCTGCCACTCGCTATGTTCTAACCAATAAAACAATCTATGACGGTTATTGATTTCGAGGAGGATTCACATGACGATGACGACAGCCATCGCGCCACAGTTGGTCACCGGACATATCGGCCTGAACGTCTCCGATCTGGACCGCTCGGTGGACTTCTATCGGCGCGCATTCGGTTTCGAACAGCTCGCGGCCAGCACCGATGACGGCAAACGCTGGGCGTTCCTCGGCGTCAACGGCAAGCTCATGGTGACCCTCTGGCAGCAGTCCGATGGCACGTTCTCCACTGAGACTCCCGGCCTGCATCACCTTTCGTTCCAGGTCGACACCGTCGAACAGGTGCGCGCGATCGAGGCGCTGCTGCGCGAACTCGCGGTGGATTTCGTGCACGACGGTGTCGTCGCGCACGGTGAGGGCGTGGCTTCCGGTGGCATCTTCTTCACCGACCCCGACGGCATCCGGCTCGAGGTCTACGCACCCACCGGCGCCGAATCCGCTCCCGCGCCGAGCGGTGTTGCTCCGACCTGTGGATTCTTCTGAGCCGATGACGCACTTCCACTCCGGTGAGGTCGCCGTACAACAGCGAATGGGTCAGCAGCACATCGCGGACCGCGTCGGCCGGATGATCCGCTGCGATATCCCGGATGTCGCGGCGTCCTTCCTGGCCGAACAGCCGATGGTCGTGATCGCGGCCGCAGACGATGCGGGACATGTGTGGGCCAGTGATTTGGTTGGGCCGTTGGGATTCGTGCATGCCCTCGATGCCGAGACGATCGCGGTCGATGCATTTCCGGCGGTCGGGGATCCGCTGCATCGCACACTGACCTGCCCGGCCCGGATCGGCATGATCGCGCTGCAGCCGCAGCGGCGCAGGCGGATGCGAGTCAATGGTTTCGCGGTGCCGACGCAGTGGCGTGACGGGTTGCGGATCGCTGTCGACCAGGTGTATTCGAACTGCCCGAAATACATCTCACGCCGGACGATCGATTCCTACCGACCCGGTGTCGATATTCCGGCGCCGCAATGCGGTACCGAACTCGACGCGCGCCAGCGGGAGCTGATTACCGCGGCCGACACGTTCTTCGTCGCGACCGCGGATGTCGACGGCAATGCCGATGCCTCCCATCGCGGCGGCAATCCCGGTTTCCTGCAGGTGCTTTCGTCCACGCGGCTGCGATGGCCGGATTACCAGGGCAACTCGATGTTCATGACGCTAGGGAATATCGCGGTGAATCCACGCTGCGGCATGCTGATCCCGGACTGGCGCACCGGCGGAACGCTGCAGCTCACCGGAACCGCCGAATTGATCTGGGATGCTGCGACATTCACCGTCGGATCCCAGTGCACGATCGACTTCACCATTACCGATGTAGTGGAAGTTCGCGGTTCGGGCCCGCTGCGCTGGGGTCCTGCCGAACTCTCCCCGGTCAACCCCTGACCGGATCCACGCCTTTGCGACATCCACGCAGGGTGCGGCCGAATCCGATACCGAAGAAGGAGCTTGTTATGCGACCCCCATTGCCGCCGTTCGACCTGGAATCCGCGAAGGTGAAGGTGCTTGCCGCCGAAAATGCCTGGAACACCAGGGATCCCGAGCGTGTCGCCGCGGCGTACACCGAGGATTCGGTCTGGCGCAATCGCGACGAGTTCTTCACCGGCCGCGACGCCATTGTCGAGTTCCTCACCCGAAAGTGGTCCATCGAGAACGGGTACGCGCTGCGCAAGGACCTCTGGGCCTTCGAAGGCAATCGCATTGCGGTCCGCTTCCAATACGAATGGCATGATGAATCCGGCCAGTGGTGGCGCAGCTACGGCAATGAGCAGTGGGAGTTCACCCTGGAAGGTCTGATGTCGCGGCGCGAGGCCAGCATCAACGATGTCCGCATCGAGGAATCCGACCGCCGCATTTTCGGCCCGCGCCAGGAAGGGGACGAATCGGTGCTGCCGCAGCGGTAGTGCGGGGGCATTGCTGGTTCGACGATCCGCGCGCGGTTGGTGCCGGAACCCCTGCGGGGATTCCGGCACCCGTCTTCGCTGCGGGTTTACCTATGCGGCAACAACTTCCCGCTCCGCTGGGCCATCCGCGACCACCTCGTGCTGACGATGGAACAGCCCGAATGCGATCACCCCGAACACGATCCCGACCCCGGCCGCCACGGCGAATGCCGCGTCCAGCCCATCGACGAACCGCGACAATGTCATCGGCTGATCGGCATCGGCGACCTCGCGGAATACCGTGCCCAGCACCGCGACTCCGAGCGCGAGTCCGAGCTGGCGTGCGGTATTCACCGCGCCAGCGGCGATTCCGCCCTGTCGCGGCGGCACCGCCGCCATTCCCACCGCCACGAGCGCGGGTGAGTTGATGCCGATGCCAGCACCGATCACCGCGAATCCGGGAACCAATGCGACCCACGATGATCCGGCGTCGATGATGGTGAGCAATCCGGTTCCGATGCCGACCAGCACCAGGCCCGCCCCGATCGTCCATTTCGGCGAAACATCGTGCAGCAGCTTGCCGAACGCACCGGCCACCACGAATGCGGTCGCCGCCATCGGCAGCATCGCGAGTCCCGCGTGCAGCGGCGTCATATGCAGCTGCTGCTGCAGCCACAGCGATACCAGGGGAGTGGCGGCGAAGGCCGCGAACGTCTGTCCGGAAGCCGAGACCAGCGTGGCGCCGAAGTTGCGGTTGCCGAGCAGTGGCAGCGGGAACATCGGTGCCGCACTGCGGTATTCGATGAATGCGAAGGCCAGCGATGCAACCACGCCGAGCGTCAGCGCGAGCAATGTCGCGCCATCGGACCAGCCGTGCTCGCCGCCCCGGATGACACCATAGGTGACCGCTGTCGCGGCGGTCGCGAACGCGAGCATGCCGGGAAGGTCCACGGCCCGATCCGCCTGCCGCGGTGACGGCTGGAACACGATGGCCGTCAACCCGATCGCCAAGACCGCGATCGGCAGATTGACGAAGAAGATCCACCGCCACGACAGCGCCTCGGTGAGCACACCGCCCAGCACCACGCCGATTCCGGCCGCCGCACCCGCGACCGCACCCCAGACGCCGAAGGCGACACCGCGGTCCCGACCGGTGTAGGTGGAGTTCAGCAGTGACAGTGTGGTCGCGAACATCGCGGCGCCGCCGACACCCTGAAGTGCCCGCGCGGCGATGAGACTCGGCGACGTATCGGCGATCCCGCAGATCAGCGATGCGATCGCGAAGACGATGAGCCCGGCCAGATAGGTGCGCTTGGCGCCGACCCGATCGGCCAGCGAACCGAGTACGAGCAGCAGCGCGGCCAGTGCCAGTGCGTATCCGTCCACCACCCACTGCAGTCCGGAGAGTCCGGTGCCGAGATCGGCGGCGATATCGGGGAGCGCGACATTGACGATGGTGACGTCGATGAGCAGCATCAGCGTGCCGAGGCACGCTGCGAATAGGGGGAGCCATTTCTTCACTGGAGCCTCCGGGGGCGAATGAACGATTTCGACACCCAGCGTGCGACATGCGACGATATCCACATAGCTGCGCGTCTGTTGGCGATATATTCCTCCTATGCAGTCTGGGGAAGAGTCGGAATCCTCCGTCCTCGATGTGCTCGACAAGCAGATCGTGCACGCGCTCGTCAGCGATGCCCGCATCGCGTTCGCCAAGCTGGGCGCCATCCTCGGGGTTTCGGAGCAGACGGTGGCGCGCCGCTACCGGTCGCTGCGGCAGCGCGGCATCTTGCATGTGTCGGGGCAGGTGAACGCGGTGCCGCTCGGGCACGCGCGCTGGGCGATCCGGCTGCGCACGACGCCGGATAAGGCGGTGCGGCTGGCCGAATCGCTGGCTCGGTTTCCGGATCTGAGCTGGGTCACCCTGCTGTCCACCGGATCCGAGGTGACCTGTGTGAGCCGCCCGCGCTCGGTCGAACGCCGCGACAAACTGCTGCTGCAGACATTGCCGCAGGCCAGCCAGGTGATCGGCTTGACGGCGCACGAGGTGATCCATCGGTTTCCGCTCGACGAGGAGTGGCCGCATTTCGGTCACCTGTTCACCGCAGCGCAGTTGCGCGAACTCGGGTCGCGGTCGACGCGGGCCGATATGGGACCGGAAGCGCCGGTGCGGCTTTCGGCCGAAGACGAATCGATGTTGGCGATCCTCGGTCGCGACGGCCGTGCGCCCTATGCTCAGATCGCCGCCGAAATCGGTTGGACCCCAACGAGAGTGGCGCGTCGTATGGCCGAACTGGTCGAATCCCGGGTGCTCTACTTCGATCTCGATTTCGCGATCGAGCGAATGGGATATGCCGTGCGCGCGGCGCTGTGGCTGCGCACCCGCCCGGCCGATCTCGCGTCGGTGGGCGCCGCGATCGCGAAGCATCCGGAGACCGCATTCGTCGCCGCGACCACGGGGCCGGTCAATCTGATGGCGTCGATCATGTGCCGGGATACCGCCCACCTCTACCGCTATGTCACCCAGCGGCTCGGTGCCCTCGATGGGATCACCGATGTCGAGGTGACACCGGCCCTGCGGGTCTTCAAGCAGGCACAGACGCTGCTGGACAGCGACCGGATATCGCTGGTGCGGTGAACGGGCGGTGGCGCGGAATCGGCCGTAGCGCGGCGGTTGCCCGGTGCGCCGAAGTCGGCTCGCGTGTTGTCGGGCGCGTCGCTTGACTCGAACATCTGTTCGTCTAGGCTTGTCGCCAGAACTTGTCGGTGCCGCCCTCTAATGTGGGCGCCAACCAAGAACGAGACTTACCCGTCGAAAAGGGGATCAGGATATGGCACCACAGGCGTACGACCGCGATAAGGCGCTCGAGCTGGCGCTGGCGCAGGTCGAGAAGAGCTTCGGCAAGGGCGCGGTCATGCGTCTCGGCGAGGAGGCCCGCCAGCCCATCTCGGTGATCCCGACCGGATCCATCGCGCTGGACGTGGCGCTCGGCATCGGCGGTTTGCCGCGCGGCCGCATTGTCGAGGTCTACGGTCCGGAATCCTCGGGTAAGACGACCGTCGCCCTGCACGCGGTGGCCAATGCACAGGCCGCGGGCGGTGTCGCCGCCTTCATCGACGCCGAGCACGCGCTCGATCCCGACTATGCCCGCAAGCTCGGCGTCGATACCGACGCGCTGCTCGTCTCCCAGCCCGATACCGGTGAGCAGGCCCTCGAAATCGCCGACATGCTGGTGCGTTCCGGTGCGATCGACATCATTGTCATCGACTCGGTGGCCGCGCTGGTGCCGCGGGCCGAGATCGAGGGGGAGATGGGCGATAGCCACGTCGGTCTGCAGGCTCGACTGATGAGTCAGGCGCTGCGCAAGATGACCGGTGCGCTGAACAGCTCCGGCACCACCGCCATCTTCATCAACCAGCTGCGCGAGAAGATCGGCGTGATGTTCGGCTCGCCCGAAACCACGACCGGTGGTAAGGCGCTGAAGTTCTACGCCTCGGTGCGCCTGGATGTGCGCCGCATCGAGACCCTCAAGGACGGCAGCGACGCGGTCGGCAACCGCACCCGCGTAAAGGTCGTGAAGAACAAGGTCTCGCCGCCGTTCAAGCAGGCGGAATTCGACATTCTCTACGGTCAGGGCATTTCCAAGGAAGGCTCGCTCATCGATATGGGTGTCGAACAGGGCTTCATTCGCAAGTCCGGCTCCTGGTACACCTACGAGGGCGACCAGCTCGGCCAGGGCAAGGAGAACGCCCGCAAGTTCCTGCTGGAGAACACCGATGTCCGCGACGAGATCGAGAAGAAGATCAAGGAAAAGCTCGGCATCGGCGCCGATGTAACCGCGGAAGCGGCCGCAGAGGTTCCCGCCGATTTCTGATCCGATGAACTCTCGGCGCCCAGCATCACGTCGTGGTCGGTCCGCGTCCGATGAGGCGCGGCCCGATCCGGTGGAAGAGGTTCGGCGTCAGCTGAATGAGCTGCTCTCCGCTTCGGGGCGGCCTACTCTCCCGGAGGAGACTGGATCACATTCGGGTGCGCCTGGATCGGTACGGGCTCGGAAGTCCGAGATGGACTTGGAGGCTTCGGGTTTCGGGGCGGGTGAGTCGGGGTTGGGGCGGGGTCGGTGGTCCCGGGGCGATTCGGAGGCTGCCGGATTCCGGTCGGGCGAGGCGGGGCGAGCCCGGTGGTCCGAAGGTGCCCCAGAGGCTGGGCTCCGTTCGGGCGAGTCCGCGGGGCGAGTGCAGTGGTCGGAGATGGATTCGGAAGCCGACTCTTTCCGCTCGGTTGAGTCCGAGTTGGGGCGAGTCCGGCGGTCCGAGGTCGGCTCAGAGGCCGACGGGTTCCGGTCGGGCGGATCCGGCTTGGGACAGGGCCGGTGGTCCGAGGTCGACTCGGTGCGCGGCGGATCTCGATCGGGTGAGTCCGGGTTGGGGCGAGGTCATCGGCCCGAGGCCGATCTGGAGGCGGATGGTTTCCGGTCGGGTGAGCCCGAGTCGGGGCGGGGCCGGTGGCCTGACGTTGATTCGGAGGCCGATGGTTTCGGCTCGGGTTCGTCCAGGTTGAGGCGGGGGCGGCGGTCGGAAATTGATTCGGAGGCCGATGGTTTCGGATCCGGTGCGTCCGAGTCGGGGCGGGGGCCGTGGTCTGAAGGCGATTCGGAGGCCTCGGGTTTTCAGTGGGAAGAGCGGGGGGATGGACGGGTCCGGTTGGCCGAAGGTGGTTCGGCCGATTCGGACATCATGGGAACTCGGTCGAGCGCGCCCGATCCGCAGCGGGCGCGCTCGACCGGGTCCCGGCGCGGTCGCGAGCGCCGGAACGAGTTCCGGCGCAACGACTCCCAGTCGGCTGACTTTCAAAGTTCCAATGGCCGATGGGCGGATCCGGTGGCGGCCGGATCCGAGGAGGATGCGCCCTCGACGGATACCGGTGTAACCCGGTCAGGTCCGGAGCGCACCCGCCAAGGCGGGACGGTCGAGCAGGCGAAGGAGGCGTGTCTTCGCCTGCTCGCCGTCCGCGCCCGCAGCCGTGCCGAACTAGCCCAGCGCCTAGCGGCCAAGGGTTTCACTCCCGATATCACCGAACGAGCCCTCGACCGCTTCACCGAGGTCGGCCTGATCGACGATGCCGCCTTCGCCGAACAATGGGTCCACTCCCGCCACACCTTCTCCGGCAAAGGCAAACAAGCCCTGGCCCAAGAACTCCGCCGCAAGGGCATATCCCAATCCGACGCCGCTCCCGCTCTCGCCGCCATCACCGCCGACGACGAGGAAGAACGCGCCGCCGAACTGGTCCGCCGCAAACTACGCACCGTGCCCCCGAACCTGGACCGCGACAAGACAATCCGCCGCCTCGTAGGCATGCTCGCCCGCCGCGGCTACCACCAATCCACCGCCTTCACCGTAGTAAAAGCCGAACTCACCCAAGCCCCAATCGACACCCCAGCCCCCGACTGAGCGCCCGCCGCGCCTGACCTGGTCAGCAGGCGAGGTGACCGCCAGTCCACCGATTGGCGGTGCCCGTGGCCGATGTTGAACCCGTGTGTAGTTCGATGCGCCGGATCGCAACCGAGCGTCGGCCGCGCCTGGCCTGGTTGGCAGGTGAGCTGACCGCAGCTCCACTGATCCCGCGGTGTCCATGGCCAGCGTTGAGCCCGCACAGCCCGATGCCGATCTCGCCCGAGCGTCGGCTGCGCCTTCGACAGACCTAGCGGTACAGCCCAGATCGTGGCGAAGGCCGACTGGAGTGGTCCCTTGCCGATCACACCAGCGCCGTAAACCTGACTGCGACAAGATGATCCGCCGTCATTGGCGCTCGCCCGTTGCGGCCGCAACCAATCCACAGCCTGCACTGTGGTGTACGCCGATCTTGAGCCAGTGCAGTTCGGTGCACCGGATCTTGACCCGAGCGTCGGCCGTGCCCGGTTTGGTCGGCAGGCGAGCCGACTGCCGCTGCGATGTTCGTCGCCACCGTCGAACCGGTGCAGCTTGTACGCGCGATCCTGACCGAGCGTCGGCAGTGCCTTCGAAGGACATAGCGGTACTGCCAAGTTCACGGCGAACTCTGCACCGGCGTGACGCTGATCGCGCACCATCGCCTCCGAATCTGCGCTGCGACAAGACAACCCGCCATCATGGGCATACACCCCGATCGGCCGCAACCAATCCACAGCATGCACTGTGGTGCACGCCGAAGTTGCTACCCGCTGGGGGAGTGTGGGTGGGGTCAGTTTTGGAAGGCGGGGGTGAGGGATTCTTCGCACCATTGGCGGAAGGTGGTGGGGGTGGTGGATTGGGGGGTGCGGGGTTCGGCGTTGTCGAGGCCGTTGTTCTTGGCTTCGAGCATGTCGAGCATGCCCTGGGCCATTACTTCGGAGATACCGGATTCGAGGAGTCTGGTCTTGAAGGTGGTGCCAGGGATCTGCTGGAAACGGATCGGGCGGCCGAGTACTTCGGACATGATCTGTGCCATGTCGTTTCCGGAGAGGTCCTCGGGGCCGAGGATGGGGACGCTGTCCTGTCCCGTCCAGGAATCATCGAGTAGCAGTTCGGCGGCGACAGCGGCGATATCGCGGGTTGCGCAGGTTGGGCGTTTGTGATCGGGGGCGAGTGGCCAGAAGAATGTGCCCTGACTTTTGATGGTCTCGACTTGGCCGAGCATATTGTCCATGAACGAGGGCATGGCCAGCGCTCGGTAGCTCACGCCGGTGCTCGCGATCAGATCGTCCATGGCCAGCGATGCCGTGACCAGTCCGGCGTGTGCGGCTACCGCCGACCCGCGCCCGACGGCCGAGACTCCGACCACTCGCTGCACGTCCTGGCTCGTGAATGCCGCACACGCGGGCCGGGTGAAGTCGAGAAAGGCGGCATCGAGGCTCGTGGCGCGAAGGTTGGGGGGAAGGAGCCAGAACACGGCGTCGGCATCGGCGAATGCCTTGGTGACCACATCGATATCCCCGTGTGAGCCCTGCACGATGTCGACGCGCTCGCGGATGTCTGCGGGCAGGCGTGCGGGATCGCGTGCGATGACGCGCACCGGTGCGTCGTTGTCGAGCAGACGCTGGACGACCTGGTGGCCGATGGTGCCGGTTGGGGTGGTGACAACGATCATGACGACCTCTGTTCGAGTGATTTGGCATTGGCCAGTCAACTCGGCACGGCACCGAACCTGAAGGACCGATCCGATATCCGTTGATACCGTGGGGATATGAGTGATCTGGAGGTTCGCCAACTCCGATACTTCGTGGCCGTTGCGGAGGAACTGCATTTCGGGCGCGCCGCTGAGCGCCTGGGGATGGCGCAGCCGCCCCTGTCCCGCGCGATTCGGGAGCTAGAACGCCAGTTGGGTGTTCAGTTGTTCGAGCGCACCACCCGGCAGGTTGTGCTCACCGCGGCCGGTGAGGTTCTGCTCCGCGATGCCCCGACCGCGCTCGACGCGGTCGCCGCCGCCGCGCACCGAGCCCGGCACGTTGGGCAGCCCACGCCCGGGTTGCGGCTCGCGCTCAAAACCGATTACGACGGCGGGCTCCTGCTGCAGATCCTCGAGACATACCACCGTGAGGAAGCGGCGATTCCGGTCGAGGTGATGTTGGGCGGTCGGGGTCAGCAGGTCCCGGCCCTGCGCCAGGGCCGAGCGGATATCGCACTGGTGCCCACCCCGTTCGACGACCGCGACCTGGACGTCGAACCCCTGCTGACCGAGCCGCGCGTGGTTGCATTGGCGGCATCCGATCCCTTGGCCGCCCGCGCAACCCTGTGCTTGGCCGACCTCACCGGCAGAATGTTGCCCGACGGCTCACCTGCCGACCAGGACGGCCTGATCCCCAATGCCCACAGCGGATCCCACGGCCGGAACCCGGTCGCCCGCCGGACAAACCTGGACCTGGCACAGATCTTCAACCTGATCGAACTGGGCAGCATCATCTGGTTCCCGCCATCCTCGGTGGCCCGCCGCCACCCCCGCCCTGATATCGCCTACCGCCCCGTCACCGACCTCCAGCCGACCACCCTCGCCCTGGCCTGGCCACAAACCTGCCACTCACCCGCCGTAGCCGCCTTCGTCCGCGCCGCCACCACCGTCGCAGCAGCCACCTACCCACCCGAATCCGCCACGACAGAAGAACCTTCTACCTCCAGCCTTCTCGACGCGGAAGGGCTCCAAGGCGTCGTGACCTCGTCCTGACAAGGGCACACGGTCAGTGACTACCCACCCGTTCGCTGCGACCGCGACCGCGACTGCGGCATCGGTTCGGCGAGCATGCGTTGTTATCGTCCGGGCCGCTTCCGGGCAGTCGACTGCCCGCCCGAATCTGCCACGACAGAAAGGCCTTCTGCCCCCGGGTCTTCTCGACGGGGAAGGGCTCCGAGGCATCGTGACCTCGTTCTGACCAGCGCACAACGGTCGGGGACCATCCATCCGTTCGCCGGACCGCGACTGCACCCTCAGTTCGGCCAGCATGTGCTGGCTTCTTGTCGGCGCCCATCGGTCGCGGCGGCCAGCTATGCGGCCGATTCCGCTGCGGCTGACGTGTTCCACGTCCGCCGAGCGCGTCCTCGACAGGCAGTCGTGTACACACCATCGACGGACGGTCCTGGTTCCGCGCGGCTACCGATGACATGCAGATGACCCGCACCGGTCGCCGAGGCGGGAGATCCCGCGATCGGCGACCAAGGCGAGGTGTCTTCGAGCCGAACAGTCAGCTGGGGCTCAGGACTTCTGAGTGATATCCATTCCGGGGGTGGCGTCGGTCAGGACCGAGTCGGCGGCGACGACCGTGCCTCCTCTCTTGCGTTTGCGGGAGCGGAGGCGCTGCTCGAGTTTGTTGGCCACGACGGTCAGGGTGCTGTTCAGCAGAATCATTACTACTGCGACGACCATCAGTGCGGGCACCGTATTGCGTTCGGCGGCGCCGAGTTGGGAGCCCTGACGGACGATCTCGAGGTAGGTGATCTGGTAGCCGAGGGCCGAATCCTTCAGTGCGACAACCATCTGCGAGATCAATGCGGGCAGCATCGCGGTGATCGCCTGTGGCAGCAGGATCAGTCGCATCAGCTGGCCCTTGCGCAGACCGAGGGCCACCGCGGCTTCGGTCTGCCCCTTGGGCAGCGATTTGATACCAGCGCGCACGATTTCGGCGATGACCGAGCCGTTGTAGATCGTCAGCGCGATCACCACGGCCCACAGTGCGAGCTGATCGACCTTGAATACCTGGTAATCGGAGAAGACATAGAACAGGAAGATCATCAGGATCAGCACCGGGATGGCCCGGGCCACCTCGACGATCGCGCCCGCCACCCAGCGCACCAGCCGGTGTTCCGAGAGCCGCAGGATGCCGAAGATCATGCCGATCACCAGTGCGAACACGATCGACAGCAGCGCGGCCACGAGGGTGCCGCGCAGACCGGGCAGCAGATAGGTCTTCCAGACGTCCGCCTCCAGGAACGGCTTCCACTTCTCTGCGGTGAACTGCCCCTTATCGGCGAAGCCGCGGTAGAACACCCAGCCGAGTGCCAGTACCGCGACAATCGCGATGACGGAATAGATCTGGTTCCGCAGGCGCGCGCGTGGTCCCGGCGCGTCGAAAAGGACCGAAGCTCCGGAACTCATCGGGCCACCTCGAATCGCTTGGCCAGCCAGCCGAACAGCAGGCCGGTCGGCAGGGTCAGGATTACGAAGCCCAGGGCGAAGATGAAGCCGATGGTGATCAGCGCGGCCTCGTTCTCGTTCATCTTGGCCATCAGGGTCGCGGCCTCGGCCACGCCGATGGCCGAGGCGATGGTCGAATTCTTGGTCAATGCGATCAACACACTGCCCAGCGGGGCAATGACCGAACGGAATGCCTGGGGCAGCACCACGATCCGCAGATTCTGCAGGAAGGTGAAGCCCAGTGAGCGGCCCGCCTCGGACTGGCCCATCGGCACGGTATTGATGCCCGCGCGCAGCGATTCACAGACGAATGCCGCGGTGTAGATGCTGAGTCCGAGTACGGCGTAGCGGAAGTTGTTCTGCGCCAGCGAGTTCGGGCCCTCGGGTGCGAGCTTCCAACCCATCGTGGAGTAGAGCCCCAGCGAGCAGAACACGATGATCAGCGTCAGCGGGGTATTGCGGAAGATGGTGACGTAGGCGGTGCCGAGAAAACGGGCGACCGGCACCGGAGAGACGCGCATGGCGGCGACGAATGTGCCCAGGATCAGGGCGAGGACCGCCGACGCCGCGGTCAATTTGATGGTCACCCAGAAGGCGCCGAGGACGTCATACCTCGAGATCAGGTCGAACACGGTGGGCGCGTCCCTCCGATCGGATAGATGTGCGGCGGCCGGAGATCGTCCTTCCGCGCGCGATGTACAGGGGTGCTCGTAGCGAAGAGATCGGGTGGCCCGGTCCGGACCACCCGATCAGGAACTCAGTACCGGTTCACCGTCGGCGGCGTCGGCGCCTGGTAGCCGGAGACACCGACCGTGGAGTCGAACGCCTTCTTCCAGGAACCGTCCGCGATCATCGCCTCGATCGCGTCGTTGACCTTGTCGCGCAGTTCCTTATCGCCCTTCTTCAGGCCGATGCCGTAGTTCTCCGTGGTGAACGGCTTGCCGACGACCTTGAATGTGCCCGCGCTCTGCGCGGCGTAACCGGCCAGGATGATGTCGTCGGTGGTCACCGCGTCGTACGAACCGGCCTGCAGGCCCTCGAGGCACAGCGAGTAGGTGTCGTTGGTCTGCAACTGGGTGTCCGGGTAGTTCTTCTCGATGTTCTGGGCCGGGGTGGAGCCCTTCACCGAGCAGACCTTCTTGCCCTTCAGATCATTGGGGCCGTTGATGCTGTTGTTGTCGGCCTTCACCAGCAGCGACTGGCCCGCGACGTAATACGGTCCGGCGAAGTCGACCTTCTCCTTGCGCTTGTCGTTGATCGAGTAGGTGGCGACGATGTAGTCGACCTGACCGTTCTCGATCAGCGTCTCGCGCTGACCGGAGGGCGACTCCTTGAATGTGATGTTCTCCGGCTTCACGCCGAGCTTGCCCGCGACGTACTTGGCGACCTCGACGTCGAAGCCGCTGTAGGAGCCGTCCTTATTGCGCAGGCCGAGGCCCGGCTGATCGAATTTGATGCCGACGGTGAGCTTGCCGTCCTTGGCGTGGTCCAGTGCGGACTTATCGCCGCCGCCCCCACAGGCGGCGGTGCTGGCGGCCAGCGTCAGGGCTACTGCCCCGATGCCGAGTCGAAGCGCACGGTTGATCCTCATCGGTTCCTTCTCCCTCTGGTGTTTCCATGGCCGTTTACGGTTGCGGTGATTACTCGGTTCAGTGGCTCAGGATCTTGCCGAGGAAATCCTTGGCGCGGTCGGACTTCGGCGCGGTGAAGAACACCTCGGGTGTGTCGTCCTCGACGATCAGCCCGTCCGCCA
This sequence comes from Nocardia sp. NPDC004278, assembly GCF_053602975.1. Classification (NCBI taxonomy): domain Bacteria; kingdom Bacillati; phylum Actinomycetota; class Actinomycetes; order Mycobacteriales; family Nocardiaceae; genus Nocardia; species Nocardia sp. NPDC004278. The sequence continues at coordinate 40,770 of NZ_JBSGEQ010000045.1, read as the reverse complement.
TGAACAGCACGCGGTTGCCCGCCTTGCGCGCGAAGCCCATCTCGTGGGTGACGACCAGCATCGTCATCCCCTCCTTGGCCAGCGACACCATGACGTCGAGCACCTCGTTGACCATCTCCGGGTCCAATGCCGAGGTGGGCTCGTCGAACAGCATCACCTTCGGGCTCATCGCCAGCGCCCGGGCGATCGCCACCCGCTGCTGCTGGCCGCCGGACAGCTGCGCCGGATACTTGTCGGCCTGGTTGGCGATGCCGACGCGCTCGAGCAGTTCCATGGCGCGCTTGCGGGCGTCGTCCTTTTTGACCTTGCGCACCTTCAGCGGCGCAAGCATCACGTTCTCCACGATCGTCTTATGAGCGAAGAGGTTGAACGATTGGAACACCATCCCGACGTCGGCGCGCAGTGCGGCGAGTGATCGGCCCTCGGCGGGCAGCGGCACGCCGTCAATGGCGATATCGCCGGAGTCGATGGGCTCGAGGCGGTTGATAGTGCGGCACAGCGTCGACTTCCCGGATCCCGAGGGACCGAGAACAATGACGACCTGCCCCTTGGGGACTTCGAGGTTGATATCGCGCAGAACATGCAGTTCACCGAAATGCTTGTCCACATTGCGCATCGAAATCATCGGTGCGCCCGTGGCGGTACTGCCCTCATCAGAACTAGTTGCCCCGGTTTTGGCCAACCCGATTGTGTCGGGCACGGCGGCTTCGTCGGTCATGGTCCAAGACCTTAAGCGGAAAACGGCGATTTGCCCCGGTTTCCGCGACACACCGTCGCGACACGCCGGTCCGACACAGGGCCGTAACCCATCCGATGCGACCCGGTCGGGGCCCGGAGCCTGCGCCGATGCGCTGAAAACCCACATTGCCCACCCCCGTACCCTGGATGGGTGGATTCGATCGGACAGGCAGTGTTGTCTCCCGCACCTTCGGCCCAGGACGGCACCCGCAGTTACGAGGTCCGCACCTTCGGTTGCCAGATGAACGTGCACGATTCCGAACGCTTATCCGGCCTACTCGAGGATGCGGGTTATGTGAAGGCCGCGCCCGGCGCGACGGCCGACCTCGTCGTCTTCAATACCTGTGCGGTGCGCGAGAACGCCGACAACAAGCTCTATGGCACCCTCGGCCACCTCGCGCCCATCAAGGCCGACCGGCCCGGCATGCAGATCGCCGTCGGCGGCTGCCTGGCACAGAAGGACCGCGACACCGTCGTGCGCAAGGCGCCGTGGGTGGATGTGGTGTTCGGTACGCACAACATCGGTTCGCTGCCGGTGCTGCTGGAGCGGGCCCGGCACAACGCCGAGGCGCAGGTGGAGATCCTGGAGTCGCTGGAGGCGTTCCCGTCGAGCCTGCCCGCCAAGCGTGAATCCGCCTATGCAGGCTGGGTTTCGATCTCGGTGGGTTGCAACAACACCTGCACGTTCTGCATCGTGCCGGCACTGCGCGGCAAGGAGGTCGACCGCCGTCCCGGTGATGTGCTGGCCGAGGTGCAGGCGCTGGTCGACCAGGGCGTGCTGGAAGTCACGCTGCTCGGTCAGAACGTGAATTCCTACGGCGCCTCCTTCGCCGATCCCGATGAGGCCCGCGATCGCGGCGCATTCGCCAAACTGCTGCGCGCCGCCGGACGGATCGACGGCCTGGAGCGGGTGCGTTTCACTTCGCCGCATCCGGCCGAATTCACCGATGACGTGATCGAGGCGATGGCCGAGACCCCCAATGTCTGCCCGCAGCTGCACATGCCGCTGCAGTCCGGTTCGGATCGGGTGCTCAAGGCGATGCGCCGCTCCTACCGCAAGGCGCGCTACCTGGGCATTATCGAGAAGGTGCGGGCCGCGATGCCGCATGCCGCGATCACCACCGACATCATTGTCGGCTTCCCTGGCGAAACCGAGGAGGACTTCCAGGAGACCCTGGATGTGGTCCGGCAGGCGCGGTTCACCAGCGCCTACACCTTCCAGTACTCCAAGCGTCCCGGCACACCGGCCGCGGATATGCCCGACCAGCTGCCCAAGGCCGTGGTCCAGGAACGCTACGACCGCCTGATCGCGCTGCAGGAGGAGATCTCCCTCGATGCGAACCGCGCGTTGATCGGCACCGAGGTGGAACTGCTCGTGGCCGAGGGCGCTGGCAAGAAGAATGCCGCGACCGCCAGGATGAGCGGACGCGCCCGCGATGGCAGGCTCGTGCACTTCCGCCCCGAAGGTACCGCCGAGCGGATCCGTCCGGGCGACATCATCACCGTCGATATCACCGACGCGGCCCCGCACCACCTGATCGCCGATTCGGCCATCAAATCGCACCGCCGCACCCACGCGGGCGACGCCCACGAACGTGGCATCACCCCCAAGACCGAACCCATCGGTGTCGGCCTCGGCCTGCCCCGCATCGGCGTCCCCGCACCGGAACCGGCCGCCGTTGGCTGCTCAACCGGTTGCGGCGCATGATCGTGCGAGCCATTGGTGCGGTTGTCACCGCGGCCAGGGCCAGCGCGGCGGTGTCGACCGCGCCGACGAAACATTCGCTGAACGCCTGCACGCGATCGAGCGGTAGCGAGGTGGATTCGTGAGCATCCGGCCGGGTGACGACGACACGGCGCGCGGTACCGGGGGAGCGGACGCCGCGCCCGACCGCGAATACGGTGCACCGGGGGCTGGTTCGTCCGCATCGAATTCGGATGGTGCCCGAGCTGATCACGCGGTCGAGGGCACGGATCCGGCGTCCGGGCGCATACCCGACGGCGGTTCCTCGACCCCGTATGAGGGCGGCGTCGCGGGCAATCCGACGTCGGGCGCGGGCGACGATGAGGAAAGTACTACCGGACGTAGTGGGTCGACTGAGGCCGCTGAGAGCACTGATGGCACAGTGGGTGCGGATAAGGCAGCGGACCACGAATCAGCCGAAGGAAACGAGGGCTCAGTGAACTCGGTCGACAGCAGCAATGACTTCGAGCAGTTCAAGGACGAACTCGACGCCGTCGAGCGGCGCATCGCCGGAGAGATCGATCCCGGCGTGCGCGCGCTGGTGGTTGCTGGGGCGGTATTCCTGCTGCTGCTGTCGTTGGTGCTGCCGCATGCCGGGGGTGCCCGCGGTTTCGATGTGCTGCTCGGCACCGATGCCGCCCGTGCGGAGCACATCGGTCTGCCGTCACGGATCTTTGTCTGGTTCGCAGTCCTGTTCGGCATCGGCTTCTCGCTGCTCGCCTTGATGACCCGCCGCTGGGTGCTCGCGTGGATCGCCGTCGCCGGATCGGCCATCGGCAGCGTCTTCGGTGTCTTCGCCATCTGGCACCGCCAGACCCCCGGCCTCGGCAACTATCACGGTGCGGGCCCTGGCGTCGGGCTGATTCTCGGCGCCATCGCGATCATCGTCCTGACATTCCACTGGATCCGCGTCGTCTGGAGCCGTACCGCACTGCAACTCGCCGCGGAAGAACAGCGCCGCATCGCGGCGGCCGCCGCCGAGGAACGCGATCGCCGGCGCCGCATCGGCGATTCCTGAACCTCCGCCCGCTGAAACGCACTGAGCGTGCACCCTCGCCAGAATCCGGCATCGATCGCCGGATTTCGGCGCAGAGTGCACGCTCAGCGCATTGCACCGCCGCTGACCATCAGCGATTGCTGACGGCACCCTCCGCGGCCTCGGCCCATTCGCGCCACTGCTTGGCCTGCTCCAGCGCCTTCTCGGCATCCCGCTTTTTTCCGGCGGCGGTTGCCTTTGCGGCCTGCTCCTCGAACTGTGCCACCCGCTCGCGGAACTGCGCTGCCCGCGCCATTGCCTCCGGATCGGTGCGCCGCCACTGGGCGTCCACCGCGTCGCGGACCCGCTTTTCGATGACGCGCAGCTTGCCTTCCAACTCCTGGATACGCTCGCGCGGCACCTTGCCGATCGCATCCCACTTGTCCTGCAGTTCGCGCAGTGCGGCGCGGGCCGAGTCCAGGCCATTGGCCGGATCGATGTGCTCGTAGGCGTGCAGCAGCTCTTCCTTGGCGGCCGCATTGTGCTCGAATTCGGCGTCGCGTTCGGAGACCGCGGCATTGCGCGCCGCGAAGAACACATCCTGGGCGCTCTTGAACCGCCGCCACAGCGCCTCGTCGGCCTCGCGCGGCGCCCGCCCCGCGGCCTTCCACTCGGCCAGCAGATCACGGAACACACCGGCCGTACCACCCCAATCGGTGGAGCCGGACAGCTCCTCGGCGCGGACGCAGAGTTCTTCCTTGCGCGTCTTCGCGGCCGCGCGTTCGCGATCGAGTTCGGCGAAGTGCGCGCCACGGCGCCGGTTGAATGCCTCGCGTGCCTTGGAGTAGCGCTTCCATAGCGCGTCGTCGACCTTGCGGTCCACCCCGCGAATCGACTTCCACTCGTCGAGGATTTCGCGCAGCCGATCGCCCGCAGCCTTCCACTGGGTGGATTCGGTGGCGATCTTCTCGGCCTCGGCACACAGCGCTTCCTTGCGCTCGGTGTGCTCGTGCCTGGCCTTTTCCTTCTCCTCCTTGGCGTGTGCCGCCGCCTCTTCGGAGTGTTCGGCAATGGCCTGCAGTCGTCGCGCCAGCCCGTCGATATCGCCGATAACGGCCGCGGTGGGTAGCGATTCGGCGATGGTGACCGCGGCGGCCTTGGTCTTGCGGGCATCCGCGCCAGCGGCCAGCCGCGCCTCGAGCAGCGCCACCTCGGTGGCCAGATCATCGAACCGGCGGCCGAAGTGCGCGAGCCCCTCGGCGGCGTCACCGGCCTGCCACGACCCGACGATGCGCTCGCCGTCGGCGGTCTTCACCCAGGCGCTGCCGTCGTCGTCGACGCGGCCCCAGGCGCTGGGATCGCTGACGGTCGGGACAACGACCGGATGCGGATGTTGTGCGGCCGGACCCGGCGCCGGTTTGATCGCATGCGGCTTCGGATGTGCCGTCGACCCACCTGGTTTGGGGGCCGCGGACGGTTTCGGGGTGGCGGAAGGTTTAGGCGCGGCGGTCTTCGGGGCATCCGAGGGGCGCGGCGTGCTGCCTGGGTTCGCTTTCGCCGTTCCGTTGCTGTCGCGCCCGCCCGTCTCCCGGCCACCACCCCTCACTGAATCGCTGCGCGATGCTTGATTCATTGCTCCTCGTCCCTGCCGCGCGTCACGGCTGCCTGGTTACGCCCTAGCTCACTCCATTGAACCCGGTCCGAGCCCTGTAAACCATCGATCAATACCCTCCGACTGATGATTCCCAGGGAAATCAACCCGTGATGACCTGGGTTGTAGCACCTCGAACACTATCAATCTCGGCCAAGTTTGCGGCAGAGACACTCGAAGCCGGGCGTTACGGAGGGCGACAGCGGCGGTGTGGATCGCTCATTCGGCCAACGACTACGGTTTACGGCGTGTTCTCCATTGCGGCCTTGGTCCCGTCGCCGCCGATCCTGGTGCCCGAGCTCTGCGGCGGTCTCGCGCACGCGGCAGGGGCCGGTCCCGATGACGCGCCAGCCGTGCTGCGCGCGGCCGCACTCGCCGCGGTTGGCGCATTGGCCGAGGTGACTCGGCACTGGACGGTCATCGGTGTTGGCGAAGCCGCGCAGGTCGTCGGCCAGGACGCGGTGGGCACCTTCCGCGGTTTCGGTGCGGACGTCCGGGTCGCACTTTCCGACGATGCGCTTGCGCGGGCCCGGCACAGTCCCGACGCAGCGGATCCGCAGCTGCCGCTACCCGCCCTGATCGCCGGGTGGTTGCGTGGACAGATCGCACCCGATGCGGTGGCCTCGACGACGCTGGTCGCCGCGGATACCCCCGCCGATCGGTGTGCCCGGATCGGCGCGGACCTGCGCAGCGCCCTGGACGGCTCGCCCGAACCGGCCGGTGTCCTGGTGATCGCCGACGGCGCCGCGACCCTCACAGTCAAGGCGCCCGGCTATCTCGACGAGCGCGCCGCCGACGTGCAGCGCGAGCTGGACCGGGCCCTGGCAGAGGGTGATACCGCGGGACTGCTCGCCTTGGATCCGGCACTGTGCGCCGAACTGGCACTATCCGGGCGCGCGGCCTATCAGGTGCTTGCTGGACTGTTCGCCGCGGATCCGAAAGCCCCCTACGTTGAAACCCTGTACAGCGATGCCCCGTTCGGCGTCGGGTATCAGGTGAGCGTCTGGCGGCCGAGCGCATCGGGAGGTGGTTCGTGATCGATTCGGATTCGCATTCGACGGGCTCGGCGCCGGGGAACCCGTTGTCCGGCAACGTGATAACTCCGATCGCCGTCGTCGGCCCCACCGCCACCGGCAAATCCGATCTCGGTCTCGATCTCGCCGAGCGGCTCGGCGGCGAAATCGTGAATATCGACGCCATGCAGCTCTACCGCGGCATGGATGTCGGCACCGCGAAACTCCTTCCGGGCGAACGCCGCGACATCCCGCACCACCAACTCGATGTCCTCGACGTGACCGAAACCGCGACCGTCGCCGCCTACCAGGCCGCGGCCAGCGTGGACGTGCGCGAGATCATGGCCCGCGGGCGCATCCCGATCATCGTGGGCGGGTCGATGATGTATGTCCAAGCGCTGCTCGATGATTGGGAGTTTCCGGCTACCGACCCCACGGTCCGCGTGCGCTGGGAGCAGCTGCTGGCCGAGCGCGGCCTCGGCGCGGTGCACGAGGCACTGCGACAGGCCGATCCGGCCGCCGCGGCGACGATTCTGCCCACCGATGGCCGCCGCATGGTGCGCGCGCTCGAGGTCGTCGAACTCACCGGCCGCCCGTTTGCGGCGTCGGCGCCCGCCATCGGACGACCGCGCTGGGGCACCGTGATCATCGGGGTCGACCGGGAGACGGCCGAACTCGACGCGCGCATCGAATTGCGCACCGCGCGGATGTTCGAGGCCGGTCTCGTCGACGAGGTCCGTGGCCTCATCGATCAGGGTCTGCGCGAGGGCGTCACGGCGCGCCGGGCGATCGGCTACGTGCAAGTCCTGTCGTATCTGGACAACGAATACGACCTGAACCACGCACAGGAACGCACCCTGATCGGCACCCGGCGCTACGTCCGGCGGCAGCGCTCGTGGTTCCGCCGCGATCCCCGGGTGCGCTGGGTGGACGGCGCCGATCCCGATCTGGTCGTGACCGCACTCACCCTGCTCGAGAAGGAACGGACGCCGCAGTGACACGTCGTATGAGTACCCGCAATGCCTCGGTGCAGGTGTGGCAGGCGTACCTGAGCAACCGCACCAAACGCCACCGCGACGGTCGCTTCCTGGTGCAGGGCGTGCGTCCGATCACCCAGGCGATCGCCAACGACTGGCCGCTGGAGACGATGCTCTACCGGCTCGGCACGCCCGACCTGTCGAGCTGGGCGCGTGAACTACTGGAGACCAGCGGTGTGCCGCAGGTCGGCCTGGTGCCGGAGCTGATGGCCGAACTCGGCGAGAAGTCCACCGGCATACCGGAATTGGTGGCCGTCGCGGTATCGAAGCAGCCCGAGCTCGATACCTTCGAACCCGGCGAACCCGGTGACCCGGCACCGCCGGTGGTGATCGTCTTCGACCGCCCCAACTCGCCGGGCAATCTCGGTACGCTCATCCGCTCGGCGGATGCGTTCGGCGCCAGCGGCATCATTGTCACCGGCCACGGCGCCGACCAATACGATCCGCAGGCGGTGCGTGCGTCCACCGGTTCGCTGTTCGCCATGCCGGTATTCCGTGCGGCCGGGACCGCGCAGGTACTCGAATTCCGCGACCGGCAGGTGCAGCGGGGAATCCCGACCCGCATTGTCGGCACCGACGAGAACGGCGCGCACGCGGTCTTCGACTACGACTTCGCCGAGGCGACCATCCTGGTCATCGGCAATGAGACCAGCGGCATGAGCGCGGCCTGGCAGCAGGCCTGTGACGATATGGTCTACATCCCGATGGGTGGCACCGCCAGCTCGCTGGGCGCGCCATCGGCCGCCGCGGTCGCGCTGTACGAAATTTCACGGCAGCGCCGTACGTTGGTTCGAGGACGATAAGCAGGGAGAATGCGCGACGTGTCGGATATCGAGTTCACCAAGGGCCATGGCACCCAGAACGATTTCGTGGTGCTGCCCGATCCGCAGGTCCGCCTGGACCTGACCGCGGACCGGGTGGCCGCGCTCTGCGATCGCCAGCGCGGCCTCGGCGCGGACGGTGTGCTGCGGGTGGCGCGCGCGGGTGCGCTGCGCGACGCCGGTGTGCTCGCCGAGATCCCGGAGGGTGTCACCGACTCCGACTGGTTCATGGACTACCGCAATGCCGACGGCTCGATCGCCGAGATGTGCGGCAACGGGGTGCGGGTTTTCGCGCACTACCTGGCGGCACAGGGATTCGAATCGCGCGCGGAGTACGTGGTCGGCAGTCGGGCCGGAGCCCGTCCGGTCACCGTGCACAGCGGCGGGCCGGTCAACGGCGAGGTCACCGTCGGTATGGGGATGGTGCGCGAATTGGGCCCGTCGACTGCCACCATCGGCGGCTGGGCGTTTCCCGGTATCGGCATCGATGTCGGCAATCCGCACCTGGCCTGCGTCGATGCGAGCCTGTCCACCGACGCGCTCGCCAAACTCGACCTCGGCGTCGCCCCCGGATTCGACCCGGATCTGTTCCCGCATGGCGTGAATGTCGAGATCGTGACCGGACTGGTCGACGGCGCGGTAGATATGCGCGTCTATGAACGTGGTGTCGGCGAAACCCGTTCCTGCGGAACGGGAACTGTCGCCACCGCGGCGGCCGCCTTGGCCGCCAACGGTTTCCGCATCGCCACCGATAGCGGTGAGGTCCGGGTTCGGGTACCCGGCGGTGAAGTCACCGTCCGCCTGGCCGAGGGCGCGGCATGGTTGCGTGGGCCGTCGGTGCTGGTGGCAACCGGTCGGATTGCCGAAAGCTGGTGGGAGGCCGCCTAGCTCGCTGGTCGCGTGGCCTCGGTCCGCGTCGGCCTATCTGCTCCGCGGTGCTCGGACATCACAACCAGTGGTGAAACGGAGACGATCAATGCCATTGGCGGCGATCCCTCATCAGCGCACACCGCATCTGGCGCCGAACCATCGTGGGCAACTCGGGCGGGTTACCACCGAGATCAGTAATCGCCCAGCGCGCGGAGCTGAGCGACGACATACCGCACGCGGACGGTGTGTCGATCGAACACCGGGCGAGGTGTGGCGGGCGGCCACCGGCCGAGCTCGAGCGTTGTCGCCGCGCCACCGGGAGTACGAGGATCGGCTCTGACGAATGCTCACCGGCCCGCTTCGGATACGCCCAGGAAGTCGAGGACGATCGGGAGCAACAGCGGTGTCTGGTCGAATACGGTGAGATGTGAGGTAGCGGGAAGCACTGCCAAGCGTGCGGCGGGCATGCCCTTGGTGCCCTCGACGCCGCCACCCAGGAGTCGGTACATCTCGATGGTGTGCTCGGGGCGGATTATGTCGTTGTCGGCGGCGATGATCAGCACCGGAGACTGGATGGACCTGATCTGCTCCGGAGCGTAGGTCGGTGTGTGGGCATCGAGATCCTTGACGCGTTCGACCACCTTCGGGAAATCCTCGGGTCGCGGGGAAAGTCGGTTGTACTCGGCCAGGAACGGGGTGCCTTCGAAGACTTGTGGTTGCAGTTGTGCCAGCCCTTCGTGCAGCCCCGGTTGTGCCCCGCGCGGGTCGTAGCCGACGGAGGTCAGCACCAGCTTGCGAGACAACTCCGGGTAGCGGACGCCGATATCGAGGCCTATGGTTGCGCCGTCGCTGAAGCCGAAGAAGTCGGCCTTGCGGATGCCGAGCGTGTTCAGCACCGCGACGGTGTCATCGGCCATGGTCTCGTAGCGCAACGGCCGGTCTATATCGGCGGTGCGCCCATGCCCCTGCTGCTCGATGGCGATGACCTGTCGGGTTTTCGCCAGATCGGGCAGAATCTTGCCGAATGTGCTGTCGATGTTGCTGAGCCCACCATGCAGCAGTACCAGTGGCGGCAGACCGTTGGGTTCGCCGTGCACTTCGTAGTACATGTTCAATCCGTTGACCTGAGCGTAGTGGCCGGGATGCACGGTGGTGGTCGGCTCCGCGGAAGAGCCGCAGCCGGACAGGATGCCCGCGGCCAGGGCGGCTGCCGCGATGGCGGCGACGGTCTTGCGCATCGGATGCTCCAAATGATCGGGTTGGCGGGTCCTCTCGGCCCCTGACACCCCTAGGTCGAATGGGCGGCGCGGTTGATCGACAGCCGCACCAACTTGGGGTTCCGGTAGTAGTCGCCGAAAATCGGGCGGATGTGGCTTAGCTGGTGCGGTACGCCGATCCGGCTGCCCACACTGCCCACCCTGCTCACCCGCGAGCAGTGTGAGCCGCAGCGCGAGGAGTTCTGCCGTCTGGTCGGCAAATCCGCCGACCCCGGCCAGTGCTCGGCCGCGGCCCTCGACGAGCTGAACAGCGGTTATCGCTATATTCGCCTGATTCTCGGCGATTACTACCGGGACACCACCTGGGGATGATCCGGTGGTGCCGTGCGGGTCGCTGTGATGTGTGCTGAGGTCGGCGGGGATTACGACCTGCGCCTTCAGGTCACGGTGCGTCAGTGGCCGAACTGCGGACATTGTGGGCGTCTGGCGGCTCGCCTGGACCGGTGTGAACCACGGGCGTCGGCCGCGTCCAGGGATAACCGAATGCGCGTACCTGAGCTCGCGTGGCAGCATGGATGTTGTATGACGAAATCAAAGACTTATGAATTCACTCCGGCCGACGATGACAACGAGGCCGTCGAGGACACGACGGAAGGCACCGGCGACGTAGTAGCCGAGCACGCCGCGCGGATGCGGCGGTCCGGGTGGACCGCCGATCCCACGGTCGGCGAGATGCAGCTCGACGAGCGCTCCTCGCTACGCCGAGTCGCGGGTCTGTCCACCGAGCTCACCGATATCACCGAGGTCGAGTACCGGCAGCTGCGCCTGGAACGGGTCGTGCTGGTCGGGGTCTGGACCACCGGCACCGCCACCCAGGCCGACGCGAGCATGGCCGAACTGGCCGCGCTGGCCGAGACCGCGGGTTCGGAGGTTCTGGAGGGCCTGATCCAGCGCCGCGACAAGCCGGACCCGGCCACCTACATCGGTTCCGGCAAGGCCGACGAACTGCGTGCGGTGGTGCTCGAAAGCGGCGCCGATACGGTGATCTGCGACGGTGAACTGACACCGGCACAGCTGACCGCGCTGGAGAAGGTCGTCAAGGTCAAGGTGATCGACCGGACCGCGCTGATCCTGGATATCTTCGCCCAGCACGCCACCTCCAGCGAAGGCAAGGCGCAGGTCTCGCTCGCCCAGATGGAATACATGCTGCCGCGACTGCGCGGTTGGGGTGAGTCCATGTCCCGGCAGGCCGGTGGTCGTGCGGGTGGCAACGGTGGCGGTGTGGGTCTGCGTGGTCCCGGTGAGACCAAGATCGAGACCGACCGCCGTCGTATCCGCGAACGAATGGCCAAGCTGCGCCGCGAGATTCGCGAGATGAAGACCGCACGCGACACCAAGCGGGCCCGCCGCACTTCCAGCGGCATCCCGTCGGTGGCGATCGTCGGTTACACCAATGCGGGCAAATCCAGTCTGATGAACGCGCTGACCGGCGCGGGCCTGCTGGTCCAAGACGCCCTGTTCGCGACCCTGGATCCGACCACCCGCCGCGCCGAGTTGGACGACGGCCGCGAGGTCGTCTTCACCGATACCGTCGGTTTCGTACGGCATCTGCCGACCCAGTTGGTCGAGGCGTTCCGGTCCACCCTGGAGGAGGTCACCGGCGCCGATCTGCTGCTGCACGTGGTCGACGGCTCCGATCCGCTGCCCGCCGAACAGATCAAGGCGGTCCGCGAGGTGATCACCGATGTGATCAAGCAGTCGGGTACGCCAGCGCCGCCGGAACTGTTGGTGGTCAACAAGATCGACGCGATCGACCCGGTCGAGCTCACCCGGTTGCGCGGCATGCTGCCCGACGCGTCCTATGTATCCGCACACAGGGGCACCGGTATCGCCGAACTGCGTGAGCGCCTGGCCGAGGTGCTCGGTGGCCTCGATGTGGAGATCAGCGTGCTGCTGCCGTACACCCGCGGCGATCTGCTCGCCCGCATCCACGCGGACGGGCGCATCACCACCTCCGAGCACGAGGAGGGCGGCACCCGGGTCCGCGCACGCGTTCCGCACGCACTGGCCGCGGCACTGTCGCAGTACGCGCACGCCGGTGGTTCGGCGCAAACCAATGGATCGGGTCCGGCCGAGACCAACGGGCATTCGCACTGAGCCGTGGTGTCATCCAGCGACCGGCGAGCAGTCGGCCACCCCGCTGAGGGTGGCGGCTGGGCGGGGTCCGACGCCCCGGTATCGGCCCAGTTCGTTCACGGACCGGCCGGTCGGTAGCGCACCCCTGGCACATCCAGTGCGACACAGGCGAATTCGTTGCGCTATCGTCATCGAATCGACATCAGGAGGGTTCCATGTCGCATGACCACTCCGGTGCCGCCGATTCCGGTGATCGGCGCTCCGGTGATTCGTCGCTCGCCACGCCCGTGCTGAGTGACGGTGCGCCACTATCGGTTTCGCTCACCGACACCGATAAGCGGGTGCTCGACGCCCTGCTCGCGCCGCTGCGCGCGTGGACGAGTCCGCGGTTCTACGGCCTGGAGAACATTCCGGCCGAGGGTCCGGTACTGCTGGTCGGCAACCACAATCTGATGGGCGGTATCGATGCACCGCTGTTGCTGCCGGAGGTGCTGCGCCGTCGCGGGCGGCTGATCCGCGGGCTTGCCGAGAATGTGCTCATCAATGTGCCCGGTATCCGGCAGTTGCTGCACCACTTCGGGTCGGTGCGCGGCAATCGCAGCAACTGCCTCGCGCTGCTGGCCCGCGGCGAGGCCGTTATCGTCTTTCCCGGCGGTGGCCGAGAAGCCGTGCGCCGCAAGAACGAAAAGTACGTCCTCAAATGGGAGGGTCGCTCCGGCTTCGCGCATATGGCGATCGAAGCGGGTGCGCCGATCGTGCCGGTGGCGATGATCGGCGTCGACGACGCCTATGACATCGTTGTCGACGGCGACCATCCGGTAATGCGCCCACTGCGCTGGGCCGTCGAAGCGCTCGGCCTGAGTCGCGAGCTGACCCCGCCGCTGATCCGCGGTGTCGGCCCGACCGGTATTCCACGCCCCGAGCGCTTCTACTTCTCCGCCGGTGCGCCGATCGACCCGACGCCGTGGCGGGATGCGGTCGATAAGCATGCCGCCGCGGTGGAGTTGCGTGATGTGGTGCGCAAGGAGCTGGAGGAGGAACTGCGGTTCCTGTTCAGCGAGCGCGACCGTGATCCGGGTCGCACCCTTTTCGGCCGACTGCGCAGTCTGTTCTGAGGCTGCTCTCAGCTATTTTTCAGTAACTCTCCCTACTTTGGCCGAATGGCTGGTACGAGAGTGCGAATGGCGGCAGTGGCGGGGGCAGCAGCGGTTTTGGTGGGCTTTCCGGCCGCCTCTGGTGGATTTCTCGCATCCGCGGCCGGTTCGGCCGATCCGATCATCTCCTCGGGCAAACTGCTCGCTTCGTCGCGCTCGTCCGATGGTTCCTATGTCGCCGAGGTTGCGGTCGAGGACAACCGCAACCTGACACTGCAGGTGTATTCGGCCGCCATGGACAAGAACATCGAGATCCAGGTGCAGCGTCCCGCCGACACCACGGTTCCGCGACCGACCCTGTATCTGCTCAATGGTGCTGGCGGCGGAGAGGATTCGGCGACCTGGCAGGCGCGGACCGATGCCGCGCAGTTCTTCGACGACAAGAATGTGAATGTGATCACACCGGTCGGCGGCCACTGGAGCTACTACACCGACTGGCGTGCGCCGGATCCGGAGCTCGGCGTCAACAAGTGGAAGACCTTCCTCACCCAGGAGTTGCCGCCGCTCATCGACAGCGGCCTCGGCACGAACGGCACCAATGCGATCGCGGGCCTGTCGATGTCGGGCACTTCGGTGCTGCAACTACCGATCGCGGCACCCGGTCTGTACAAATCCGTTGCCGCCTACAGCGGTTGCGCGCAGATCTCTGACCCCGTCGGCTACAACATGGTCAACTCCGTGGTCGCAGTGGGTGGCGGTGATTCCGTGAATATGTATGGGCCGCAGGGTGATCCGATGTGGGCCGCGAATGACCCGTACGTGCACGCCGACCAGCTGCGCGGCCTGAACCTGTTCATCTCCGACGGCAACGGTATGCCCGGCCAGTGGGATACGCTCAACGGCCCGCATACCCTCCCCGGCGTCGGTGGCCTCACCAACCAGGTCGCCCTCGGCGGTGCGCTCGAAGCCGCGACCAACTACTGCTCCCACAACCTCCAGACCCGCCTCAACCAACTCGGCATCCCCGCCACCTACGACTTCCAACCCTCAGGAACCCACTCCTGGGGCTACTGGCAAGACGCCCTCAAATCCTCCTGGCCAGTCCTAGCCCAGGGCCTAAGTCTCCCATCCTGAGCCCTGGACAGACGATCACCATGCGCTGATGCAGGAAGACGCTCGAGAGCACTCCTGCATCAGCGCATTGTCGGTGGGTGGGTGGTTCGGTGGGGGTGGGGGGTTTGTGGGGAATCTCGGTTGGTTCGGGGGAATGGGGGGACTTGGCCAGGTGAGGCCATAATTTTTGGGTCGGAAGTGAACGTGGGTTCTTGTTGCGGGTACCGTATGGGGGAAGGATGGGTCGGTGTGGACCGGCCGGGTGGTCATTAGGAGGTTGGTGTGGAGCGCACACTGTTCGAACCCGAGCATGAGCTGTTCCGGGAGTCGTTCCGCAAGTTTCTCGATCAGCACGTCGCGCCGAGTCACGCGAAGTGGGAAGAGCAGGGGATTGTCGACCGGGAGGTCTGGCTCGAGGCCGGTAAACAGGGATTCCTCGGGATGGCCATGCCGGAGGAGTACGGCGGCGGTGGGGTGCAGGACTTCCGCTATAACGCGATCGTGGCCGAGGAGTCCGTCCGCGGCCAGTACTCCGGTCTCGGCTTCGCTCTCCACAACGATGTGATCGCCCCATATCTGCTAGAGCTCGCCAATGACGAGCAGAAGCAGCGCTGGCTGCCGGGCTTCTGTTCCGGCGAGATCATTACCGCCATCGCCATGACCGAACCCGGCACCGGCTCCGACCTCCAGGGCATCAAGACCCGCGCGGTGAAGGACGGCGACGACTGGATCCTCAACGGCGCCAAGACCTTCATCACCAACGGCATCAACTCCGATATCGTCATCGTCGTCGCGCAGACCGATCCAGCCAAGGGCGCGATGGGCTTCAGCCTGCTCGTCGTGGAGCGCGGTATGCCCGGCTTCGAACGCGGTCGCAACCTCGACAAGCTCGGCCTCAAGGCGCAGGACACCGCCGAGTTGAGCTTCACCGACGTCCGCGTCCCCGGTAAGAACCTGCTCGGCACCGAGGGCATGGGCTTCATCCACCTGATGCACAACCTGCCGCAGGAGCGCCTGTCCATCGCCGTCATGGCGGCCGCGGCCATGGAGTCCTGCCTGGAGATGACCATTCAGTACGTCCGTGACCGCAAGGCGTTCGGCAAGCCCATCGGCGCACTGCAGAACACTCGGTTCGTGCTCGCCGAACTGGCAACGAAGACCACCGCGGTTCGCGTCTTGGTCGACCGCTTCATCGAAGACCTCAATGCGGGCAAGCTCTCGGTCGAGGATGCCGCGATGGCCAAGTGGTGGAGCACCGAGGAACAGCTCGACCTCATCGACCGCTGCCTGCAACTGCACGGCGGCTACGGCTATATGAAGGAATACCCGATCGCGAAGGCCTATATGGACGCTCGCGTCCAGACCATTTACGGCGGCACCACCGAGATCATGAAGGAGATCATCGGGCGTTCGCTGAAACTGGCCTGACCGCAGTCGGTTTCGACTCCAGTCGGCAGCGCTCGCCCCGGCACCGGCTGGAGTTCCCCGTCGAGACCCGCCCGATAGCGGGATCGGTTTGCACAATCGGCCGAAGTTGTCTAGTCCTGTAAGCGGGCCATCGCGGCTCGAGCGGCAGGCGCAGCGAGCTCTGCGGACATCGACGGAAGACGGGTTGGGCACAGTGATCGAGCGGGTCGCCGGACAGGGGCGCCAGGCGGGACACACCTTCGGGACAAGCGCGTTCGTGACGACAACCGATGGCCGTCGGCTGCACTATATGGTGCGTGGATCGGGTGGGCCGACCGTCGTATTCGAATCCGGCATGGGATTCTCGCGGTCGATCTGGGGCCTGGTACAGCCGGTGGTCGCCGAGCGTGTGCGTGCCGTGGTCTACGACCGGGCCGGTACCGGGCGCAGCGATGGCGATTCACAACCGCGCACGCTCGACCGAATGGCCGACGATCTCGCCGCCGTGCTGCGGGAACTGGGGGATGGTCCCTTCATTCTCGTCGGGCACAGCTGGGGCGGCCCCGTCGTGCGCGTCGCCGCGCGGGCAAATCCGGCGGACATTCGGGGAATCGTGCTCGTCGATCAGAGCGATGAGAACTGCGAGCTGTATTTCCTGCCCTCAGCGGAGAAGCGGTATGCGATGACCCGGGTGCTGCTGCCCGTTCTCGCCAGGTCCGGCCTCTACCGGCTGCTCGGCAGCCGGATGGGCGGTAAGCAACCCGCCGATATCGCCGCCGACCATCGCGCCGAGGACTTCACAATGCGGGCCGCACGCATCATGATTGCCGAACAAGACCAATTCAGTACGGGTTTGGGAAAGCTGCGCGAGCAGCCACATGGACTCGGCGCCCTCGACGTCAGCGTTATCACCGGGACGAAATTGTCACGGCTGGACAAGAAGACCCGGCTGGCGCTGACCGCCGCCCATCGCCGCACCGCCGCCGCCTTCCCCAATGGTCGGCTGGTCGAGGCGCAACGCTCCGGTCATCTGATCATGTTCACCGAACCCGAGCTGATCGTCGAAGAGATTCTGCGAATCGCGGGCAGCGCCGCCAACTAGCCTTCTTCGGCTCGGGGCCCCAACCGGCGCGATCAGCCGCGTACGGCTCTTCGGTCGTCCAGCGCCAGCATCGCCTGTTCGAGCGACGCCTCAGTTGTCGAAGAGCCGCCGCGGACCCGAACCCTCTTTGCCCAGTTCGTCGTTCGGGTTGACGAGTGCGCATTGCGGGAACGACAGGCAGCCGCAGCCGATGCATTCGGAGAACCGATCGCGCATCCGCTCCAGTCGCGCGATTCTGGAGTTGATGTCCTTGGTCCAGCAATCGGATGCCCTGGCCCAGAACTCCTGGCCTGGTGTTTCACCGGGTGGCAGCAGTGCCAGGACGTTGCCGATCACCGACAGGGGAATGCCCAGATGGTGTGAGGCGCGGATGAAGGCTACCTGCCGCAACGTCGCCCGGGTATAGCGACGCTGATTCCCGGTGGTGCGACGACTGTGGATGAGCCCCTGCCGCTCGTAGAAGCGCAGCGCCGAGGCCGGAACACCACTGCGTTCGGCCAGTTCGCCGATCGTCACTTCGGCGACTTCGGGATGCGGCGGTGTCACGCGGCCCACACTACCTTGACTTGAACTCGTGTTTAAGTTCGAGGCTTTACCTATGAGCGCATCCGAAAGCCCACTGACCCTCGCCGTGATCGTCGGCAGCACCCGCACGGGCCGATTCGGCCCGACAGTCGCCAACTGGTTCGTCGAACACGCCGAGCAGCGTGCGGGAATCACCGTCGATGTCATCGACCTCGCGGAATCGCCTCTGCCCGAACGGCTGTCGACCGACCTCGGGGCACAGGAGGTCGCGGCACTGGCGGCTGTCAGCCCGCGCCTCGCGGCGGCCGACGCATTCGTCGTGGTGACACCGGAGTACAACCACAGCTATCCCGCGCCGCTGAAGAACGCCATCGACTGGCATTACACCCAGTGGCAAGCCAAGCCGATCGGATTCGTCTCCTACGGAGGCATGGCAGGTGGACTTCGCGCAGTCGAGCACCTTCGGCAGGTCTTCACCGAACTGCACGCGGTGACTGTTCGCGAAACCGTGAGCTTCCACAACGCCATGAGCGCATCGGGCGAGCTGACATCCACGGCGGCCAGTGCCGCCGCCGCCGCGAAGTTGATCGATCAACTCCTCTGGTTCGGCCGAGCGCTGGAAGTCGCTCGATCCGAGCACCCCTACGCCGCCTGAACTGACCCCAACCAACGATGACCGGAGAGCGAACCATGATCGCCCGTAATGCATTGCCCGACATCGCACATCCCGACGTCGACGCCGTACTGATCATGAGGTCGGCGGCGGCGGAGGTCTTCGCGGATCTGGAACGCGGCTCCTGGCCGAAGGAACTCATCTCGTGCACCGCATTCGTGAGCACCGACGGCGAGCAGAACCTCACCTACACCCAGTGGCGAAACGGCGAAGCGGGCCGCGAATACCTGACCGGATTTGCCGACATCGAAGCGGTCGAATATCGGCTGTATCGCAGCAGCGTTGGGGTGAATCCACCGGTTCCAGGATGCATCGTCATCCTCGACGTCGAGTTCGACGGACCGGATCACGATCGGCAACGACGCTGGGTCGATACGGTTTTCGACGCGATGGCCGGCGAAACCGACCCACACCCCGGCGGCATCTCCGGCCACTTCCACGTCAGTACCGACGGCACCCGAGTGCTCCCCTACGCCGAATGGACAACTGCGGACGCCCACCGCGACGCGATCGAACGGTCCGGCCAAGGCATGATCGGATCAGGCAGCGGCTGGCAGCGAGTGCAGGAATTCCCTGGGGTCACCGACAGCGGATTCACGCGATACCACCTGCTGCACAGCCTATCCGAGAGTTCGGCGCCCGAACCCGACGACGTCCACGACAGCCCGACAGACTGGGTGGCGGACCACATCCGAGACTACGTCGAGACCGACGGGCGCAGTGGCCACCTCTACCAAGGCTGGCCCTCGCTGCTGCTCACCACACGCGGAAGGAAATCAGGAAAGCTCCGGCGCACCGCGTTGATCTATGGACAGGACGACGACCGCTACGTCCTGGTGGCCTCGAACGCCGGATCCCCCACCCACCCCGCGTGGTACCTCAACCTGATCGCGGAACCCGACGTCACAATCCAAGTCGGCGCGGAGAAATTCACCGGGCGTGCGCGACCCGCGACCGCTGAAGAGAAACCACCGCTGTGGCACCTCATGACCGCGATCTTTCCGCTCTACGACACCTACCAGGCGAAATCCCACCGCGAAATCCCGCTCGTTGTCATCGAACGCCGCACTGAAGAGGCCTGATTCAGCCAGAACCCGCACCGTCTGGGTTCGAGACTTCGCAGCGGTGATCGGACTACGTCGTTCGCGACGGCGCGATCGTCTCGGCATCCATCCGCGTGGCCTGACCGCTGAGCAGGGTGGCGATGGTCCCGGGTGTCCAGCCGAGTTCCGCACCGGGGCGGGTGGCCAGGTAGGTGGCGACCTTCTCGGCGGCCCAGCCGTGGGATTCGGCGAGGCCCGCCGCGAGATGGCGGATATAGGCGGCCGAGGGTGGGTTGCCGGGGAGGTCGGTGTAGTGCCAGGGCGCGGTGATGGTGAGGATCGGGTGGCCTTCGAAAGTGCCGGTGCAGATTAGAGTTTCGTAACGGCCGGGGCCAAAGGTGAGGCGGCCGTTGGTGATCGCTTCGGTGAGATCGAGGTCGATGCCGGGCGCTCGGTACATCTCCTGGGCGGCAATATCGGAGAACTGCCCGATGGTGACGAGGTGGGCGCGGGTGGCGGTTTCGCCGGGGGCATCCGGATCGTAGAAGGCTCGGCCGCCGGTCCAGGTCAGGGATTCGGTGGCGAAATATTGCAGACCGGGCAGCGTGACGGGCACCGACCGTAGCGGCCCGGTCCGGTCGCGGCAGCCGGGTAGTGTCACCGCTCCGCCGTCGGGCGTGCCTCCGGCGAGGTAGCAGCGAAAGCGGCTCATATGCATATTCGAGCCGTAGGACGCGTACCACACGGTGGCGGTCATGGCGCTGGTCCGGGCATCGCACCCACCTTCGATTCGAGATCGCCTATGAATCGAGCATGCCACGGATGGGTTACCCGCGTCCGACTCCAGGCGTTCTCGCTGTCTCAGCGCCGGGCGACCGTGAGCACATCCGGCACCATGGAATTCGGCAGCGGCCGACGCACCGGACGCTGCTCGGTGATGGTGAATCCGGCCGCTTCGACCAGTGCGCGCATGGAACGCGTGCGTGGACACCACCGCCTCCACCGCACCGTCGGGCAATCCGAGATCCTCGGCCCGACGATTGCGCCACTGCACTTGGTCCGAACGCGACCTCGCCTGTTTCAACATCCCCACCGAAGCATCGCAGCCGTACACCACCTGCGGCCGCAGTTCCCGTGCGATGCGCGCGGCGAGAATGCCGGTGCCGCAACCGACATCGGCGATCCGATGCGCCCTGCTCAGCCGCAACTGCGCGATGATCTCGTGCTGCGGCGGACGATAGGCCAGCCGTTGCAGCACCGGGAAGTTGTAGAGCTGCGCGGCCCGGTTCCAACCGTGGGTGACCAATCCATTGAGTGCGCGTGCCGAGCCTTCGGTCATTGCAGACATCGCTGTCCCTTCGAAGATACAGCCTTAGCCTATATTGTCTGAGACAGATTTGGCGGCCGTGGTGCCGAACTCGCCGCCCGCATTCGCGCGGCCTCCCCCCCGCAGCCCTGATCGGACTACTTCATGGGCAGGCCGCCGCCGACATCGGTGATCTTCCAGTCCGAGTTGCGGTCGACAGTGACGGTATAGGTGACGGTGGTCTGCGCGCCGTCGGGATTCTGGGCATTGGTGGAGCTGACATTGACGAATACGTCGACCTGGTAGATGCCAGCGCTATCGGAGACGACCTTGGCGGTGATCGGATTCGCGGTCGAGGTCCACTTCAGCGGGGTGAGCAGTTCCTCGAGTTTCGGTGCGGTGGCGTCGAATTTGTTCGCCAGGGTCGGCGCGGTGTTCTGTTTGAGTCTGCCCACCCACGAGGCGAATTCGGCGTAGTTGACCGTCGAGGCGCCGACGGCGTAGTCCGTGGCGACCTGCTCGGCGTGCGCATGGTCGGCGGCGACGGCATCCCGGTCGGCGAGGTCGCCGCGGGCGGCGATCAGGAATCCAGCGAGCGTGACGGCGAGGATGGTCATCGCGGCCAATGCCACGCCCCAGGCGACGGTGGCGATCGGTATCGAGATCGAACGGTGTTGTGCCGCAACCGCGTCGCTGGGCGCCTCGGTCTCGGTCGTATCGACTGTCATTGCTGCTCCGGAAGATGGCTATTTGACGGTGATCTGGAAATTCAGCGTGCCGTCGGGGCTGGTCGCGCCGAGTGCCTGGGTAATGAGGCCGCCGATATCCAAGGGGCGCACGGCATTTGTGGTGAGCGCCGCCAAGGGCTGCAGGAGCGGGATCATGGCTGCCAGATCCGGTCCGATCCGGTCGATCTCGGTGGCCAGTCGGCGCAGGAACGGGACGAGGCCGACGGTTTCGGCGGAATCGGTGAGATAGTCGGCGGGCACATCGCCCTTGCGGATCACCCTGGCGATCGATGCGGCCACCTCGCTCACCCGGGGCCCGAATGCGGCCCATGGATCGGCCGCATCGTGCAGGGCCGGTCCGGACCACGACATATCGGAGGCTTTGGCCTGGAATGCGATCAGCATGTCGCGGATGACATCCGAGCGGGCCAGCAGCGTCGCCGCGAGCAGATCCGTGGACCGGGACAGCTGCGGAATGACCGATTCGGTTCCGGCCAGCCCCTGGCCGAAGGTTTCGACAATGGCGCCCATCGCCTGCGGATCGAGCTGGTTCAGGATGCGCGTTGCGGTCTGCGCCACCTCGGGGATGGAGATCGGCATGACGATCTTGTCGGCGTCCACCGTCTGCCCGTCGTGCAGATAAGGGCCCGCGGCACCGCCGCGTGGACGGAAGTCCACATATGCCTCGCCGAGTCCGGACAGACTCTCGATCCGCGCGACGCTCGAAGTCGGAATGCGGTATTTGTCGTCGATACGGAACCGCACGGCGACCCTACTTCCGGTGTGCGATACCGAGATCACCCGCCCGACCTCGATGCCGGACAGCAGCACCTTCGACCGGGGTAGTAGGCCACCGGAGTCGGTGAGCACCATGGTCGCGTCGGTGTAGTTCTTCAGCCAGCCGACCTTGACCACGCCGAAACTCAGATAGCTGCTGCCGATGATCAGGATCGCGGCGATGGCGGCCAGAGAGATGACCGAACCGGGTTTGATACGACCGGGTTTCATCGCACCGCGCCGATCATCCGCAGGCTCGCGATAATGCGATCGACCTGGTCGTCGGTGGAAACGGGCGCGCCCTCGACGCCGATGCGGGTCAGATTCACTTTCGGTCCTCGCTCCACGAACGGTATGACCTTGTCGCGCAACAGCGCCACCAGACGATTCAGATTGGACGGTGCGGACAGGTCGAGTGGGTTGGCCGCCAATAGCATGGGTACGAAGGCCTTGGCTGCGGCGTCACCGGCCTGCAGCAGGGGGCCGAGCCAAGCGGTCGCGTGCCCGATGACACCGAGTGCGCCGACGATACCGAGAGTGAATACCAGCGAATTCGCGAATGCCGGAATATCGCGCGCACCACGTTCGGAGAGCAGGGCATCCAGCTCTGCCCGATTGTCCAGCACCGCGCCGAGGTCCTGTTGGATCGCGTCGAGCAGGCGCCCGACCGAGTCCAGATTGTCGGCGACATCCTGGGCGTCATGGCCCAGTGTCTGGAAGATCCGCGCCGTTTCGATCGACTGCGCGGGCAGCACCGCATTGGTCCGGTTGATGATCTCCTGCATGCTGTGCAGCGCGCCGCCGCCGATAAAGGTGGACATGCCCGCCATCAGATCCTCGATCTGCAGTGCGGGCCGGGTCTGCTGCAGGGGGATGGCGCCGCCCGGTGCAATGGTGCTGGCGAAATCCGCCGGGGGAGTGGTAAGTCCGATGTAGATATCGCCGAGGACGGTGTTCTGGCGCAGCTGCGCGGTGGTGGTGGTCGGCAATTTCACCGAGGTGGAGATATCGACGACGGCGTCGATGCGACCCGCCTGCTGTGCCGACGGGTCGACCACCGTGAGGCTGTGCAGCCTGCCGATCTGTGCGCCATTTGCCACCACCTTGGCCTGTTCCGGCAGGTTCAGCGCGTTCGCGAATTCGATCCGCACCTGATAGGTCGGACCGGCCACGGATGCCCCTGGCACCGGCACCGAGGAGGGATCGAAAGCGCAACCGCCGAGCAGTATTACGGCTGTCAGTGCGGCCGCGAACCCGGTTCGCGTCCGTCGCACGAGGGTAGTATTCCTCATCGGGCACCTACCGCTCCGAAGACGAGTGTGGCCAGGTCGACAGCGGTGAGTCCGTCCACTGCACTGCGGCATCGACCGGGCGTCACCGCATTCACGGCAGCACAGATCTGATCGGCATTCTGTTGGGGCAGTGCAACTTTCGGCGGTGCGTAGGTGAGTTTCAGCTGTCCGCTCTGCGGGTCGATGGCCTGTTGGAAGGCGCCGACGAGCGCCGGAATCATATCGATGATCTGGTGCAGCGTGCCGACATTGGCGCTCAGCAGGTGCAGATAGGGTGCGAGGTCGTCGAGTCCGCGCAGTATTTCGCGGCCGTACCTGCGCGAGATGTCATTGAGCATCGGCAGGTCGATGAGCAGCGAATCGACCAATTGCACCACCTTCTGCCAGATCTCGTTGACGAAGGCGATACCCGCTCCGGCATTGACCAGCGTGGTCTTGATGTCGTCCCAGTTGGTCGAGATGCTGGTCGAGATCTGACCGATCGCGTCGATCAGCGCGCCGATATGCCCGATGGCGGCATCGGGGGCGCGTAGCGCGGTACCGAGGTCCTTGATCAGGGCATTGATCGCGGGTCCGGTTCCGGCGGTGGCCCTTTGGAAGGCCGCGACACTATCGCGAATGCGCGTCTGTTCGCCCGGTGCGCCGTGGGCGTTGAGTTCACTGGCCAGGCGCGAGAAGGCCGATAGCGATTCGGTGATGCTCTTGGGAGTGAAGGTCTGGGTGATGCAGGTGTCGCGGTTCCATGTGGGGCCGCCCGGCTCGCCCAGCACCGCGAGGTCGCGGTCGGCCACGAGAGTGTCGGCGACGGTGGTCGCGCTGACCTGCCCTTGCAGCGGATGGTCGGCGTTCACCTCGAAATCGACGCGCACACCATCACCCTGGGGCTCGACCGAGGTGACAGTGCCGACCGGCATGCCGAGCATGGTGACGTGGTTGCCGGCATAGAGGCCGACGGCATCGGGCATGATCGCGCAGTAGCCGAGCGTCTTGTCCAGGGGTCGGAATGCCACCAGATAGCCCGCCACCGCCACGACGGCGATGACGATCCCGCCGACAATGGTGACGAATCCCTGTGAACCGAGCAGTCGTTTCACGGCCTCAGCACCCCCTTCCCGGGACCGGGATGCAGGTGGTGATCGTATCCGCCGACTGATCGATGACGATGCCGTCCTGCGGATTCACCGCCGCCTGCAACCTCTCCTGCACACCACGCAGCGTGTCGAGCGATTCGCCGAGCTTTCCGGCCAGTTCGCGCAGTGCGGGCAGCGCCTCCATCAGCTTGTCGACCATCGGCTGCAGTTGCTCGCGCCAGGATGGTTCGAGCGCCGCGATCCTGGACAGGAGTTCGGCGGCGATCGTCAGCGCCTCGGTGATCTCGGCCTTCTTGTCCAGGCCCTGCACCTCGAGCAGACCGATCTCGCGGACGAATTGGCCGAGCAGCGAACGGTTTCCGTTGATGGCGGTGAGGAATTCGTCGGTGACGGTCAGCGATCGCGACACCTCGGCGTTCTGCCGGTTGAGGATGGTCACCAAGGTCTGCATGGCATTTCCCATGTGGCGCAGGCCATCCGGGCTCTGATCCAATGAGGTCTGCAGGGCGGTCAGATTTTCGCGCAGCGTCGCGGCGTCGACCTCGGCGACCGGTTTGGCGGCATCCTGCAGGGTGCGCACCAGACTGTAGGGCAGCTTCACCCGATCGGGCGCAATCGCATTCCTGCCCAATGGTTTCTGCCCGGCCGGGGTCATGGCCACATAGTGGCCGCCGACAATGGTGAGCATTCGGATTTCCAGGGTGGTGGCATCGCCGACGAAGACATCACGGTCCACCGTGAAGCTCATCTGCACCCGATCCGGCTGCAGTTCCAGCGAAGTCACCGCGCCAACGGTGATCCCGGCGACCCGCACCTGATTGCCGACGCGAATCGACTGTGCCTCGGGCAGATAGGCGGTGTAGGTGGCCTTGCCGATCGGCAGCACGTAGATCACCGCGGTCGCGCCGAGCGCGAGAATGAGCAGCAGCGCCCCGAGCAGGCCGAGGCGCAGTTCGCGGCGCTGTTTGCTGGCCTCGTGCCGGTCGTGTCCGTGCTTCAGTTGTTGCATATCGAAATCCTTTGCCCGGCAATCAGTACCGACACCATGGACGGCACCTGGGCCCGGCCCTTCGAGCACGTGAGGTCGATCTGAACCCCCGTGCGGCCCGAGGGCACCAGGGTGGACAGCGATTGCAGCAAGCCGGGGAGTTTGCCGAGCAGGTCCAAGGCCGTGGCCGGATCCGGGAACAGCAGGCGCAGATCGTTTTCCAGATTCGGGTTCGCGGCTTCGGTGAAACCGAGGGTGACCAACAGACTGTTGAGCGGGCCCAGCGCGGACGGGGCGACATTGGCGAAGTCGATCAGGCCGTCGAGCTTCTGCTGGAATGCGGTGAACACATCCGACAGACCGCGCAGCAGAGTCACCAAATGCGGTGAGCGACCGCCGATCTGGTTGGAAATCGACTCCAGATTGCCGACGATCGTCGCGAGTACGGCCTGCCGATCCGACACATACGCGCTGAGCCGTCCGATCGCATCGAGTGCGGGCCCGACCCCGGAACCGTTGCCCTCGATGACCGCGAGCACGCTCTCGGTGAACTGGTTGAGCGCGCCGGGGGAGAACTCCTGCAATACGGGCTGCAGTCCGTTGAAGAGCTGGGTGATATCGAAGGACGGTATGGTGCGGTCCGCGCCGATGGTGACGCCCTGCGCCTGTTTCGAGGTCGGATGTTCGGGTTGGCGAATATCGATATAGCGCTGACCGGTCAGCGACTGGTACCGGATGGCCAGCACGCTGGCGTCGTAGATCGGCCGGTCTCGCTGCACGGTCAATTCGACTGCGGCACGGCCATTTTCGAGGGAGATATCGGCGACCTTGCCGACCGCGACACCGAACATGCGCACGTCGTCACCGATCTTCAAACCGTTGGCATCGGTGAATTCGGCACGGTAGGTGGTGGTATCGCCGCCAACCGGCCGGACAATGGCCGCCGCGATCACCGCCAGCAGTGCGATCATCGCTGCCGCGAACAGTCCGAGCTTCCAGGCCACCGCGAGGGTCGAGGTCGGTTTCATCACGCGCCTCCCAACATGGCGAATCCCTGCTGCCCGAGCAGCGGCACCGCGATGCCGGGAACGCCGCGCAGGGTGATGGCGGCATTGACCGTCGGTCCGTCCGGGGTGTCGGCGAAGATCCGATCGAGCCGCTGGATCAGTTCGGTCAGCTCGGCATGGGACTGTCCCGGGTTCGGGACGGTCGCGGCGATGGCGGCGACCAAGGGTGCGAACGTCTCGATGTAGCCGGAGAAGTGTTGGCGGGCAATGTCGCCGATGCTGCCGATGGCCGGAAAGGCCTGGTCGGTGACCATGGTGACGGACGCGTCGTACTTGGATCGGTCGTGCTGCAGAACCTCGATATCGAGCACCGTCGCGAGCAGTTTGAAGGTCGCGGAGGTGAACGTGCCCAATCCGCCGTAGAACGAGGCGTACTGGTCGATCAGGAACGACGACGGGTAGCGCTGGGTTTCGGCGACCGTCCGGCTCAGCATGATGACGGCCTCCAGCATCGGGGTGAACGCCTGCAGATCACCGCTGAAAGTACGCAGCACCTCGGCGAATTGGGGTGTGAACACCTCGGTCGATGTCTCGGTGAGGGCACGCAGCAGCCGTCCCATGGTGGCGTCGGCGACCCGGTTGGCGTTCGCGCCCGCGAGATCGACCACCGACCCGGCGCGCAGCGGTGCGCCGGCATCGACGCGTTCGAGGGTGACGGCGCTGATGCCGAAGAGGTTCTCCGGTACGTAGGCGACGCCGAGATCCTCGGTGAGCCCGGAGGTCTGGGCCTTGTCCAGGTCGAGGGTGATGAGCTGGCGGCCCCCGCCGATGCTGGCGATATCGGTGATCGTGCCGATATCGACGCCGTCCAGACGCACCGAGGTGCCCTCGATAATGCCCTCGCCGATCTGTTCGGTGCGCAATTGCACCCGCATGCGCTCACCGTCCGGGCGATGCTGATATCCGGTCCACGCCAAGGTGACTGCGACGGCGACGACCAATGCTGCCGCACCCCGGGCGCGCGAGCCGCGCCTGCCCATGCTGACGCCGGGCAATCCGTAATTGGGCATATCTCGCTTACCCCGGGAATTCGATCGAGGAGTTGACGCCCCACAGCAGCAGGGTCGACACCATATCCAGCGCGATGATCGCGACGAAGCTGGCGCGCACCGCACGACCCGATGCGATGCCGACGCCCTCGGGTCCGCCGGAGGCGAAGAACCCGTAATAGCAATGGATCAGGATGACCGCGACGCCGAACACCAGGATCTTGATCACCGCGGCGAACACGTCGTAGCCGCTGGTGAACTGGAAGAAGTAGTGCTCGTATACCCCGCCCGCCTGGCCGTGCAGCAGCACGACCACCGTATCGCAGGCGAGATAGCTCAGGATCAGCGCAATGAGGAAGGTGGGCACGATCGCGATCGCGCCGGCGATGACCCGGGTGCTCACTACGAATGGAATCGACCGCAGGCCAAGGGATTCGATGGCGTCGATCTCCTCGGAGATGCGCATGGAGCCGATTTCGGCGGTCATCCGGCAGCCCGCCTGTGCAGCGAATCCGACCGCGGCGGCGATGGGGGCGAGTTCGCGGGTATTGGCGAAGGCGGACACCACGCCGGTGACCGGGCCGAGCCCGATCAGGTCGAGGGTGGTGAAGCCTTGGATGCCGACGCCAGCGCCCATGGCGATGCCGAGCACGATCAACATCGGCACCGTGCCGCCGCCGACAATGACCGAGCCGCGGCCCCAGGTCATATCGGTAATGGTGCGCATGGTCTCGCCGCGATAGCGCCTGAGGGTCAATGGAATGGCGGCCAGCGCCTGGAATACGAATCCGATTGCGAAACCCACGTTCTCCAGCGGCGCTAGCACCCGGGCGCGGTCGAGGAGGCGATGGGCCCAGCGAAATCCCTTGGGCACATAGGGAGTAGCTGGCCCGCTCGCGACCTGACCGCCACCCCTCATGGAATCGTTACGCGATGCTCGAACCATCAGGCCACCCGCAACGGTAGGAACATCGCGACGACCTGGGTGATCACCAGATTCACCACGATTATCGATGCCACCGACAGCACGACCGCCGCATTGACGCCGTCGGCGACGCCGCGCGGCCCGCCCCTGGCCTCCAGCCCCCGCTGGCAGGCCACGATCACCACAATGAATCCGAACAGCACCGCCTTGATCATCGAAATCCAGACATCGGTGAGCACGGTGAAGGAGCCGAAGGTGGCCCAGTAGCTACCGGGCGTGACATTCTGCGCGCCGATCGCCACCGCATAGCCCGCGACGATGCCGACGAAGATGATCAGCACATTGAGCAGCGGCGCGACCAGCATCATCGCGGTCACCCGCGGAATCACCAGCCGATGAACCGGGCTGATGCCCATGGTGCGCAGCGCGTCTATCTCCTCGCGGACCGTGCGTGCGCCCAGGTCGGCGGCGATCGCCGACGCGCCGGCGCCGCCGAGCAGCAGGCCCGTCGCGATCGGCGCGCCCTGCTGGATAACGCCGAGGCCGCCGGCCGCGCCGATCAGCGAATCCGCGCCGAGCTGATGGATCAGATTGCCCACCTGCACCGAAACGACCACTCCGAACGGCACCGCCATCAGCACCGCGGGAAATGCGGTGACCGTCACCAAATACCAAGCCTGGCGCAGCATTTCGTGCCATTGGAACTTACCCGCGACGATATCGGAGACAGTGCCGCGCGCCGATTCGAGACCGAGATCGACCACCCGGCCGAAGGTGCGCAGACTCGATTGCGTGGTATCGGTGAGATTCTTCCGCGCGATCTGCGTTGCCGTCGGTGCCGCATTCGGCGCGTCGGAGTCCATCGATCGTTCCTCCCATATTTCCCCCACAAGGCCACGTCAAGTGCCAGGCCACACTGCCCGTTGACGTGACACCTCAGAGTCTTGACAGGTTCGACAGCCGCCGCCGTGGTGATCGCGAGTGGCTGTGAACGCGGTCACCAACCGCCCCCGGTGTGATCGACACCATCGGCTGCCGGGGCAAACGCTAACATTGCCCAGCAGGGAAAACAACAGGGTCAATTTCGATTGACATTCGGTGTGCCGGTGCAGGATTCGGCTGATTCCCAGCTGAGGCGCGGCCGGAGAATCCCCGATGGTGTGCGGCGGGAGTAATGATGTCTACGGCAGGCGCGATGGCAATGCGTACACTGGCCCAGCCGGAAGCAATCTGAAACAGGTATCCGTCAGCCGACGTGGGGAGGAGCACATGTCAACACGACGTGACGACATTCTCGACGCGGCCCGCGATCTCATTGTTCGCGAGGGCTATGCGAGCGTGAGTATGCACGCCATCGCCCGGGCGGCGGGCATTACCCGACCCGCGCTGTATGCCGAATTCGGTGATCGGGACGAACTCTTCGAGGCACTGCTCGATCGTGAGGACCAACGGGTACAAGATATGGCGGCCGCCGCGACCCCGGTGATTCCGGAAGGTGTCGACCTGGCCGCGATGGCATCGAATATCGCGGTCGACGGCGTTGATATCTATCTCGACCTAGTGGTCGCCGCGCCGGAAACCTGGCGGTTCGTGCTGATGCCCGGTGATGGTCTGCCCCAGGAGGTGCGCGAGCGGGTCGATCGCACCCGCAATGCGATTCGGGAGCGCAGTCAGGCCATGATCGCGGTAATGGGCGCGCTGAGCGAAAAAGATATCGACAGTGAGTTATTGAGCCACGCGGTGATCAGCGCAAGTGAAACCGGAGCCAGGATCGTGCTCGCCGACGGTGGTGTCGAGCGTCACGAGGCCGTGGCGAAAACGCTGCGCTGGGTGGCGCGCCGGGCTGTCGCCGCCGTCGAGGCCCGGGAGACGTAGCAATGGCGAACGCGAAACAAGCAGCGCCCCAAAAGAAGACGGCAGCCGACACGGCAGGTGGACCCCAGCCCGCCAAGCGCAAATATGCCAAACGACTCCAGCCCGCCGACCGGCGCGAGCAACTGCTCGACGCGGCACTGGGCATTGTGGCCGAGGCGGGATTCACCAGCGTCAGCATCGCCGCCGTCGCCGAGCGCGGCGGCGTGACCAGGCCGGTCGTCTACGACTCCTTCGGCAGCCGCGACGAACTGCTCGAGGAACTCATCGAACGCGAGACCGCCCGAATGGCCGCCGCCGTCGAACGTTCCGTCGCCGGTGATGCCACGACAACCGATTCGGGGGCTGCCACAACAGAAGAGCTGCCCGCGATGCTCGCACGCTTCCTCACCGAGGTGCGTTCGATACCCGATACCTGGCGGCTGGTGTACTTCCCCATCGATGGGGTCCCGCCGGTGCTCCGGGAGCGGGTAGCCAAATCGCGCGACGAATTGCGCACGCCGCTCGGGCGGGCGGTCGGCCGGTGGCTGGCGGAACAGCCCGATGCCGATGACGTGGATGCCGAGGTACTGACCCAGGTTGTGCAGGGCGCCATCCAGACCGCGGCCCGGCTGGTACTCGACGATCCCGAACAGTTCGACATCGGCCGAATTCTGACGCTGTTCGACTATCTGTTCCTGCGCGAGGCATAACCGGCGTTATCGGGATCGTCTCCCGTACGACGGAGACTCGTTGCGGCCAGGGGTAACTCGCGCCGTGCGATAGGCGGCGGGATTGCGAATCAGGTTGCCGACGATGTGGATGTCATCCTTCGAGAAGGTCCGCGGCCGATGGCTGTGCGGCATGGCGGAGAACACCCGGGCGAAATAGGTTGGCCGCCCGAACATGCACGCGCCCAGCCGTTTACGCACTCAGCCGGTCTCCGCCGCTGCTCTGTCAGTGACGTTCATAGAAGGCGTCGATGCGGGCTCGACCGAGTGACCGTCCGGTATCCAGGATGGCATGTGGTTTCGCCGACTCCACCGGTTTTCCGCCCGCTGCGGTGATGGGCTCGGTCAGGGCGAAGAGTTGGAAGACATAGCGATGCGCGCCGTGTCCCTTGATCGGTGCCGGACCGAGGTAGCCACGGCCCCACCCCGAACGCAGGACCCGCACACCCGGCACGGGATCGTCGGCGGCGAGTGCGCCCTGCGGTATGCCGTCGACTGTGGGGTCCAGCAGGGCGACCGCATGCACGAACGGCGTCTTCGTCGGTGCATCGGGATCCTCGATGACCAGCAGCAGCTGAGCTGTCTGCGCGGGCGGCGGTGACCACGTCAGCGCCGGAGAGCGATCCTGGCCGCCGACGCGTTTTCCGGCATGGATAGTGCCCAGGGGTGATTCGTGGTCGAAGTCCGGACTGGTCATCTGAAAGGTGTCGGCCCCGGCCAGATTCGGGCGATGCCAGGCCAGGCCCTGGTCACCGGCGCGCCGGTTCGCGAGTAGCTTGCCGACAATGGACATTGTGATCTCCTTGGTAGACAGTCGATTTCAGAGCTTGCGATCGTGCGCCGAACCGCACGGCGGCGGTGCGAACCGGCTCGCTACCATGTCCCCGGGGTCATTCGGTGTCATCCTCGGTGCTCGATATGCGAACGCAGATATACAGCTAGCCTGCGCAGTTTTACTGTACTTTAGTGAACTGTGAGCGGTGAGACAAGCGACTACGAGACGATCGCTGAAGAACTTCAGTCGATAGTCGGCGCCTTGGTCCGGATCATGCGCTCGGCCTCTCCGGGGCGCGAGCTGTCGCTGTCGCAGGTGTCGGTACTTAAACGCCTCGATCGTGAGGGGCCCGCGACAGTTAGTGACTTGGCCCGCGCCGATAAGCTCCGCCACCAATCGGTCGCCGCTACGGTCGCCGCACTCGTCGACCGCGGCCTGGTCAGCCGCACTGTCGACAGCGAAGATCTGCGCCGCAAAGTGTTGATCCTCACCGAGGACGGCCGCGCACTTCTCACCGAACGCCGCCTGGCCGGCCACGAACACCTCGCCGAAATCATCGACGACCGACTCACCGCCGCCGAGCGCAAACGGTTGGCGGCGTCGCTGCCCCTGCTGCGGCGGCTGCTGGACTGACTCCGCGAAGGCTGTTTCGCCCATGTCCCGGATATCGACCCTCGCGGTGTCGACAGTGGGCGACATGCGGGAACCGATCTCTCCGACCCGCTGGTATCCGCGCTGGCCGAACACCGGCCGATTCGGTGGCGGATGGGCCAGCGTGGGGGATTGCGGACTAGGATCGCAGGCAACTCATCAGCTACGGACAACGCCCCGGGCAGGAGTGCCATGTGTCGCTTGTTCGGTTTGTCGGCCGCACCGCACCGGGTGCGGGCTACGTTCTGGTTGCTCGATGCCCCGGACAGTCTGTCGATACAGAGCAGACGTGAGCCCGATGGCGTGGGTCTGGGCACCTTCGACGCCGATGGGGATGCGGTGGTGGAGAAGCAGCCGATCGCCGCATACGAGGATGTCCAATTCGCCAGGGAGGCGCGGGAACGAGAATCGACGACGTTCGTTGCACACATTCGCTA
This sequence comes from Nocardia sp. NPDC004278, assembly GCF_053602975.1. Classification (NCBI taxonomy): domain Bacteria; kingdom Bacillati; phylum Actinomycetota; class Actinomycetes; order Mycobacteriales; family Nocardiaceae; genus Nocardia; species Nocardia sp. NPDC004278. Next base: position 8,002 of record NZ_JBSGEQ010000045.1, on the reverse strand, counting down.
TGCCACCACCGGTGGCATGCAACCTCGCAACACCCACCCGTTCGAACAGCACGGCCGCCTGTTCGCGCACAACGGTGTGCTGCAAGGCCTCGACGAACTGGACGCCGAACTCGGTGCGTACCTCGGTCTGGTGCACGGCGATACGGACTCCGAACGGTTCTTCGCCCTCCTCACCCAGCGCACCGATCGACACGGCGGCAACATCACGGCGGGTATTACCGATGCGGTCCAGTGGATCGCGGACCGGCTGCCGGTCTACGCGCTCAACTTGGTGCTTACGACGGCGACCAGCCTATGGGCACTCCGGTATCCCGACACACATGACCTTTTCGTCCTCGAACGCGCGGCGGGCGGACCACACGGCGGTCGGCATCTGGACCACGCCGGACGCACCGGGATCCGCGCGCGCAGTGGACACCTGATCGAATATCCGGCGGTCGTGGTGGCCAGCGAGCGCACAGACGAGGATCCGGGCTGGCGGGCGCTGGAACCGGGCGAGCTGCTGCACGTCGACGACGGCCTGCGCGTCCACTCGAGCACGGTCCTCGACACCCCGCCGCGCCATCTGCTGTCGCTGGCACAGCTCGACAGCCGCGCGGCGGCGGCCCAATCGGGGCGATGATCGCACCGCAGGCGCGGGGCACAGTCGCCACATTGTGGCGGCGACGACTCCGTGGTCGGGGCTTCGGCTATCAAATAGTTACTCCTGATGTGCTCCTCATTGTGTTCGTCGTCGTCCAGACTTGCTCGATGACCAAGGTGCGATCGGAGGCAGCGTGACCGAAGAAGGCGGCACACCGGCTCGACCGGACTGGATACCGGAAAGTCTGTATCCGTATCCGAGTCATTTCGCCGAGATCGACGGCTCGCGCGTGCATTACGTCGACGAAGGCAGCGGACCGCCGCTGCTCCTGCTGCATGGGAATCCGACCTGGTCGTTCCTCTACCGCGACATCATCGCTGGCCTGCGTGACCTGTTCCGATGCGTCGCGGTGGACTATCCCGGCTTCGGGCTGTCCCGGGCGGCGCCCGGCTACCGCTTCACACCCGCCGAGCATGCGCAGGTCGTCGCGGAACTGGTCACCCGGCTCGACCTACGCGAGGCGACACTCATGGTGCAGGACTGGGGCGGCCCGATCGGATTCGCCGTGGCCGGTCGGCATCCGGATCGCTTCACCTCCTTCGTCATCGGAAACACCTGGGCCTGGCCGAAATCCGATGTGACGACGCAGGCCTTCTCGCGTCTGCTGGGCGGCCCGGTCGGCGGTTGGCTCATCCGGCAGCGCAACTTCTTCGTCGAGCGGATCATCCCCGCCGGCGTGCGCCGCAAGAAGCTGGACAAGGCGGTGCTGGACGCCTACCGCGGTCCCTTCCCGACACCGGAATCGCGCGAACCCATCCATGTGTTCCCGCGCGAAATCCTGTCCAGCCGAAAGTTTCTGGCCGATGTCGAGCGCGGCCTCGATCTGGTCCGAGACCGACCCGCACTGATCGTGTGGGGTACCAAGGATGTCGCCTTCCGCGACCCCGAACGCCGTCATTGGGAGGAGTTGTTCGCCGACCATCGGACGGTTCTCCTCGACGGTGCCGGCCACTTCATCCAGGAAGACGCCGCTGACGAGATTGTCGCTGCGATCCGGGAGTGGCATACGAAAGAGTGAAAGCGATTCCGCGCTCAGCCGTTCAGGCGGTGGACGAGTTCGGTGCGGGTTTCGTCGCCGGGCGACTAGGATCGCCTACCTGTGCATGCGGAAATCGAGATGGTCGCGCTCCCGGCGGGGCGGGTGACACTGTCGGATCGGCGGACTCAGCGGAGTTGGCCGGTCGAGGTCGCGGGGTGCGAGATGGCGGCGTTTTCGGTGACGCAGTCGCAGTATGCACAGGTCACCGATGCGCGGCCGAGCAGCGGTCGCGGTGATCGGCGGCCGGTCGAGGGCGTCTCGTGGTTCGATGCGATCGGGTTCTGCAATGGTCTGTCCACGTGTGCGGGTTTGACGCCCGCGTACCGCGTGCACGGTGACGAGGTCGAATGGGACGCCGCCGCGAACGGGTATCGGCTGCCGACCGAGGCCGAATGGGAGTATGCCTGCCGTGCCGGTACTTCCGGACCGCGATATGGCGATATCGATGAGATCGCTTGGTACCGAGGCAATTCCGAGGAGCACAGTCACGAGGTGGGCGGCAAACTGCCCAATGCGTGGGGGCTGTACGACATGCTCGGCAATGTCTGGGACTGGTGCTGGGATATCTATGACGCCGAGGTGTACGGCTCGTATCGGGTGTTGCGCGGGGGTGGATGGTCCGATGAGAAGTGGAGCTGCCGGGCCTCGGTGCGGCGACGCAGCCATCCGACCTATCGGATCGATGATGTCGGATTCCGCGTCGCCCGCTCGATATCTTGACCAGACGCTCGGTCCGGCCGGGCGGACTGTGTGGCGCCCGGTGTTCGTCGAGGAGGAATTTCGCGGCATTGCGCGACCGGTATTCGATGAGGTCGATCGTGGTGGGCGCCTCGATTTCCGCGTCGTAGTGGGCTATACCGGATTCCCGATTTTCCTGCGATACGGAAGCAATGATTGATATGTTCCGCCAATAGCAAGACCAGCTTCGACGAGGATGCAGTTCGGTGTTCGATTGGGATCTGCTGCGTAGTACGTCCAGCGTGCATGTGCTGATGCAATTGGCGCAGGAGCGCGGAATGCCGCCGGAGGTCTGCCTGAAGGGCACCGCACTGGTGCCCGCGGCGGTGACCGATCCCAGTGCCGAGGTGACCGCGCGCCAAGAGGTGCGCGTCGTGCGAAATCTGCTGGCGCGATTCGGCGATGAGTCCGGTTTGGGAGTCGAGGCGGGGGGTCGCTACCACATCTCGCTGTACGGGCCGTGGGGTCTGGCGCTGCTGAGCAGCCACACGGTGCGCGAGGTGATCGAGGTGTCGCTGCGCTATATCGACCTCGCCCTCGTTTTCGGCCACCTGATCTTCGCGGAGGGGGCGACCGAATCGCGGCTGATCTTCGACGACTCCGAGATTCCGGAGGATGTGCGCCCGTTCCTGACCGAGCGCGTCATCACCGGCATCCACACCATCGGCCGGGAACTGTTCACCGCGGGGGTACCCGCCTCCCGGGTCAGCTTCCGGCACCCCGCTCCGGCGGATACGACGCGTTACCGCAACATGTTCGGCGTCGAGCCGGTCTTCGGCGCAAAGGCCAATGAATTGGCCTTTGACAGTGCCCATCTCGATGACGCGCTGCCGCAGGCCAATGAATGGGCGCGCGGCATATGCGAACAGCTCTGCCGCGATCTGCTCAGCGCGCGCCGCGCCCGCACCGGTGTCGCGGGGTCGGTGCGCGATCGGCTGGTCCGCAATCCGGGCGAGATTCCGGATCAAATTGCAGTTGCCGCTGAGCTTTTCATGAGTCCGCGGACACTGTCGCGACGGCTGCGGCACGAGGGCACGTCCTTCCGCCATCTGCTCGACGAGGTTCGGGAGATGATGTCGGAGGAGCTGTTGCACCACACCGATATGACCACCGAACAGGTGGCGGCGCGGCTCGGTTACGCGGAGGCGGCATCGTTCATTCGCGCGTTCCGGCGCTGGAAAGGCTGTCCGCCGCAGGAGTTTCGGGCACGTGGTGCCCGGACGGCCGCGCCGATCAAGGCGGTGTCCGAGTTCGCGCTCGACCGGACCCATCTGGTCGGCGCCGGTTGACGGCTGGGTTGGTTTGTCCCGGACGCAATCTCAGTGAGTTTCGTCCGCGTCCCCGATTGTCTCTACGAGTCTGTCGGACATGGTGCTGGTGATGAATTTGGGGATCGTGGGGGCGAAGAGTTTGAGGTAGGAGTCCATCCATTCGTGGCGGGTGTTGAGGAATGGGAAGTCGGTGGGGGCCATGTAGCGGACGGCGAGCATGGGCAGTGGTGCGTCGAGTGCGGGGAAGTCCGGGTTGTGCAGTCCCGGGGCGGTGCACCCCGGATAGAACTGACCGAGCATCAGGCCCTTTTCGACGAACCGAGACTTCTGTTCGATTTGAACCGTGTCGATATCTTCGTATTCGGTGAGGTCCGGGAAGACCACCAGGACAGCCTTGAGCTTCGAATCCGGCTCCTCCCGGGGCGGCAGGGCGGGGAACAGGTCGTACAGATCGTCGACGACCGCGGTCAGCACCCCGGCGTTGATGGAACGACCTTCGATGAATGCGGCCCACAGGAAGCGGTTCGTGATGGCGCGGCTGGTGTAGGGACAGACCGGGCCGGTTCGGCCGAGATCCGGATGCGGCTGACACAGGTATTCGCGGGTCCACCTACGTAATTCGGCTGCACGGGGATGCGCGGCGATAGGAGTCGCTGGATCGGGAGCGAACAGGTTGACTGGCTCAACGCCGGAGCGAGACCCGACGATTCGGCAGGTGTTCATGATCGGCTTGTCCTTGTAAGGGTTGGGACTCCTGTGGGGTGGTGTTGGCTGAGCGGAAGTGCTCGGTGAGGACGAATCCGATCGCGCGCAGCGAATCGGGTTCGATCATCCGCTCGTGCCGGACCGAAATGTGGTGTTCGGTGATCCGGCCGGTGATGAGGTCGTTCCATGCGAGGGCCGGGGAGGCCCCGTCGTCTGTATGGGCGGCGCTGAAGTAGATCAGGTCACCGTCGAACCGCGTCGGCCGATGATGCCGGGTGAGATCGACGAGCCGGGTGTAGTCCTCGTGCAGGAGCACGAGATGCTCGGGGGTCACTGCGGTGAATAGTCCGCCTTGCCGGTGCAGCAGCTCCGCCGCGGCAGCGGCGGTGAGATCGGCCGGGCCCGGTGGCCCCTCGAAGCCAGCGAACTCGGCGAGCAGCTTCCCGATGGTAGGAGTTGGTGCGCGGACGGTGCTGGCCGTGACGACGCGAGTGTCCATCATGGCCAGGGTGGCGACGGACTCGCCGTCGCGGCGGAGTCGGACGGCGATGGCGTGCGCGATGGTGCCGCCGAGCGAGTAGCCGAGCAGGTGGTACGGGCCGTGCGGCTGGATGGCGCGGATCTCTCGGACGTAGCGGGCGGCGAGTTCGTCGAGCGTCGCGAATTCCGCGGTGGCATCGCTGAATGCCGGGGATTGCAGCCCGTACACCGGGCGGCCGGGATCGATGTGCTGTACGAGTCCGCTGAAACCCCAAGCCAATCCGATGGCGGGGTGGACGCAGAACAGCGGTGGTTCGGTTCCGGCGGCGCGCAGGGGGAGAATGACGGACAGCGCTTCGCCGACGTCCTGCTCGTCGAGCCCATAGCGGCCGGTGTCGATGCGGTGGGCCAGCGACTCGGGTGTCGGATCGGTGAAGATCCACTGAACGGGCACGTTGACACCGGTCGACTCGGTCAGCCGCGCCACCAGCGTGGCCGCGGCGAGCGAGTTGCCGCCGAGGGTGAAGAAGCCGTCGTCGAGGCCGACTCGCTCGATGTCGAGGGTTTGGGCGAAGGCGTCGCAGACGGTGGCCTCGAGTGCGGTCGACGGCGGACGGAACCGGGCAGGTCGCCACTGTGGTGTGGGTAGGGCTTTGTAATCCACTTTGCCGGTGGGGGTAAGGGGTATCCGGTCGACGGTGAGGATGGCGGTCGGGATCATGTGCGTGGGCAGTCGCGTTGTGAGGTGGGCGGTCAGTGCCGCGGTGTCGGGCGTGATGCCGGGAGCGGGCACGACGTAGCCGACGAGTTGATCGCTGCCATTGGGGCGGGTGTGGATCGTGACGGCGGCTTGGTCGGTATCGGGGTGGTCGCGCAGCGCGGCTTCGATGTCGCCGGGTTCGATGCGGTGGCCGTTGATCTTGAGCTGCAGGTCACTGCGACCGGAGAATCGCAGTGTTCGATCGGTTTTCCAGGCGACGAGGTCGCCGGTTCGATACATGCGTGTCCCGGGCGGCCCGTAGGGGGCGAGAATGAATCGGGCTGCGGTGGTCGCGGGTTGCCGGTGGTAACCGCGGGCGAGACCTGGTCCGGAGACGTACAGTTCGCCGACCACTCCGGCTGGGACGGGGCGCAGTCTGCGGTCGAGTACGACGGCGGTGAATCCGAGCACCGGCCCGCCGATCGTCATCGGGCCGCCCGTGCTCGTGGTCAAAGGAGCATCGCCGCAGCTGACGACGGTCGTTTCGGTGGCCCCGTAGCTGTTGAGCACGGTGCGGCCCGACGTCCATTGCGCGGCGAGGTCGGGCGGGCAGGTCTCGCCGCCGAGGATCAGGGTTTCGAGGGTGTCGACGGTGTCGGGGTGCAGTGATGCGAGCACGGTGGGCGTGATGGCGGCATGGGTGACGTGTTCGGCATTGATCAACTCGGCCAGTTCGGTGCCGGCGGCCACCGATGCGGGTGCGAGGACCAGGGTGGCGCCAGCGGCGGTCGCGCTGAGCCATTCGAGGATCGAGACGTCGAAGGTCGGCGAGGCGACGGCCAGCATCCGCGAAGCCGGGGTGAGGCCGTACCGCTCCCGTGTCTCGGCGGCCAGGTTCGCTATCCCGGTATGGGTGACCACGACTCCCTTGGGGGTCCCGGTGGAGCCGGAGGTGTAGATCAGGTAGGCCGGATGCTCCGGCCGCAGTGGGGTTGTGCGTTCGGCGTCATCGATCGCTGTCGGGGCGGCCGCCGCCGTCTTCGCGAGAAAGCCGGGATCGTCGAGGGCGAGCCATTCCAGCGCTTCCGGCAACCGGTCTCGGTAGGTATCGAGGGTCAGCCCGACGGCGGCACCGGAATCGGTGAGGAGGCGTGTGACCCGGTCGCGCGGATGGGTGGGGTCGACCTGGACGAACGCGCCGCCGGTCTTGGCGACCGCCCATACGGCGATCATCGCGTCGATGCAGCGCGGCAGCGCCACAGCAACGATCACTTCCGGACCTATCCCCATATCAATGAATATCTGTGCCCACCGGTTGGAAGTTTCATCGAGTTCGCGGTACGACAGCCGCACGTCGTCGCAGACCAGCGCTTCCGTGCCGGGCGTCGTCGTGGCCGCGTCCCATAACACCTGCGGCAACGGCGCAGGCACCGTGCCGGGCCGACCGCGGACGGGCACCAGCGTGGCCTGCTCGACCGGCGAGAGCAGTTGCAGTTCGGTGAGCGGGAGGTCGATATGCGTGGCGATGGTGTCGAGCACCCGCAGCACCCGGTCGGCAAAGGCGTCGATCTGCTGTCGAGTGAACAGTTCGGGCAGGTATTCGAAGGTCAGGTGTAGCTGGGTGTCGTGGTGAGCGATCAGGCCGAGCGGATAGTGTGCGGCGTCTCGTCCCCGGACGTCGCGGACGTGCATTCCGGCGATGTCGGTGTCTTCGGACAGTCCGGTCGAGTCGACCGGGTAGGACTCGAAGACGGTCACGGTGTCGAACATCGCGCCGGGACCGCTCACCTGTTGGATCCGGGCGAGTCCGAGGTGCTGATGGTCGAGCAGCGCAGCCTGTTCGGTTTGGATCCGCCGCAGCAGTTCGGCGAGGGTTTCGCGGTGGTCGAGCCGGACCCGGACGGGCACGGTGTTGACGAACAGTCCGATCATCGATTCGATGCCGGGAAGCTGTGGCGGGCGCCCGGAGACGGTGGTACCGAAGACCACGTCGTCGCGGGCGGTCGCATTGGCGAGCACGAGTGCCCACGCCGCCTGGACGATGGTGTTGAGGGTGGTCTCTTGGTGGTGGGCCACCGTCACCAGGGCCGCGGTGCGGTCCGCGTCGAGCTGCACGCGCACTTCGTCCGCTGCAGCGGTGGGTCGGCGGCCGCGGTCCGCGGGGGCCAGCAGGGTCGGCTCGGTGACACCCTCGAGTGCCTGTGTCCATGCGGTCTCCGTTGCGTCCTGGTTCTGGCTGTTCAGCCACGTCAGGTAGTCGCGGTAGGGACGTACCGGGGGTAGGGCTGCGGTGTCGCTGTCGGTGGCGTAGAGGATCAGCAGTTCTCGGATCAGTAGTGGTGTGGACCAGCCGTCGATCAGGATGTGGTGCATGCTCAACAGCAGCCGGTACTGCTGGGGGGCGATGTTGATCAGGGTCAGTCGCA
>NZ_JBSGEQ010000044.1:0-60991 GCF_053602975.1 Nocardia sp. NPDC004278 | reverse complement strand
GTTCATCTGGAACGTCTTCAAGAGCTACCGCTACGGTGAGGTCGTCACCGTGGACGATCCGTGGGGTTACGGCAACTCGCTGGAGTGGGCCACCAGCTGCCCGCCGCCGCGGCACAACTTCTACGAGCTGCCGCGGATCCGGTCCGAGCGTCCCGCCTTCGAGCTGCACTACCCGCACATGGTCGAGCGGATGCGGGCCGAGGCGCATGTGGGCTGGGGCTCGGGCAAACATGCCACCGAGGTGCACGAAGGCGCCTTGGCAAAGCATTAGCATTTTCGATCGCCGAGTGTGCACCTGCTGGTCATCAGCGGGTGCACACTCGTTTGTGCAGCAGTACATCGACCGAAGTGTTGCGACATCGGGGTCCAGCACAGCAACGGCAAACGACTAGCTTGGAGCACCTCAGTTGGCCGACACCACCGTCCTCGTCACCGTCACCGGACCCGACCGGCCCGGTGTGACGTCTGTGCTGCTCGCGGCCATGTCGCGACACCAGGTGAGCCTGCTGGATGTGGAGCAGGTGGTCATCCGCGGCCGACTGACCCTCGGCGTGCTGGTCACCTGCCCGAGTGACCCCGAGGCGCTGCAGGACGAGCTCGAAGAGGCGATGAACACCGTCGGCATGCACGTCGACGTCGAGGTCGACGCGCAGATCGGCAGGCAGCCGATGTCCACCCACGCGGTGGTCATCCTGGGCGCCCCGGTGACCGCGCGGGCCTTCAGTGCGGTCTCGCGTCAGCTCGCCACGCTCGGCGCCAATATCGACACCATTCGCGGTATCGCCGACTATCCGGTGACCGGCATGGAACTCTCGGTCACCGCGACCGATACCGGACCCGATTCGGATGCGCGGCTGCGCACGGCGCTGGCCGAGGTCGCGGTCGCCGAACAGGTGGATGTCGCGGTGGAGCGGGCCGGGCTGGCCCGGCGGGCCAAGCGGCTGATCGTCTTCGACGTGGACTCGACCCTGATCCAGGGTGAGGTCATCGAGATGTTGGCCGCACACGCGGGGGTGGAGGATCAGGTCCGTGAGGTCACCGAGGCGGCCATGCGCGGCGAAATCGACTTCGCCGAGTCACTGCGCCAGCGGGTGGCCACCCTGGCGGGGCTGGACGAGTCGGTGATCGAGGAGGTCGCCGACCGGATCGAGCTGACCCCGGGCGCGCGCACCACGATTCGGACGCTGCGGCGCATCGGATTCCGATGTGGCGTGGTGTCGGGCGGATTCCGTCAGGTGATCGAACCGCTCGCGCACGAACTGGAGCTGGACTTCGTCCAGGCCAACACCTTGGAGGTCGAGGACGGCAAGCTGACCGGCCGCGTGGTCGGCGAGATCGTAGACCGGGCGTTCAAGGCCACGGCGCTGCGGAAGTTCGCGGCCGAGGCCGGGGTGCCGATGGAGCAGACCGTGGCCGTCGGCGACGGTGCCAATGACATCGACATGCTCAATGCCGCCGGACTCGGCGTCGCCTTCAACGCCAAGCCCGCGCTGCGCGAGGTCGCCGACGCGGCCCTGTCCCACCCCTATCTCGACGCGGTGCTGTTCATCCTCGGCGTGACCCGCGATGAGGTGGAAGCCGCTGACGCGCGTGACGGCGGCATCCGCCGCGTGCCGCTCATCGGCGACTGAGTCGGGAATGCGGCGGGCCTCTCGAAGCTTGCACTCGAGTGCGTCCGGTCGTGGGAGGCCGGTGTCGAGCCCGCACAGCAGTTTTCGTTGACGATCGAGGTGGAATTGATGTCGAGTACCCCGGACAGCGCCGCCGGACTGCGTGACGGCGGTTCCGCGGAGCCCGAATTGTCCACGGACATCGAGGGTTTCCGCATTCGGCACGCGGAACTCGCCCGCGGTTACGCCGGTCTCGGCGATCCCGAGGATCCCGCATTGGTACAAGCCATGCAGATGGTGCTGCACATTCCCAAGGCCAACCCGCCGCGGCGCAGCGCGCTGCTGGAGGCCGCGGCGGCGGCCACGGTGGCGCTGTGCCTGGACGAGCGGGTCGGGCCCGATGGGGAGTGGGCGCAGCGCTTCCTGGACTGGAAGCGGTCGCGGATCCGCAAGGTGGCGCGGCGGGCGCGGGGCGCGCAATGGCTGGCCGCCAATGCTGTCGACGGGGTGACCGTCGAGGTGGACGGTGCGCAGGCGCGGGCATTTGTGCCGGGACCGGTGGGCGCGGTCGATCCGCGGATCAAGCGATTGCAGATCAACGGCACCGACTTGGAGCACGACGATCCCGGGCCGGTGGATCCCGAACTGCCGGTGCTGTGGGTGAATGCGAAGCTCGGCATGACGCTCGGCAAGGCTGCCGCGCAGGTCGGTCACGCCAGCATGTTGCTCGCCGGTGCGCTGCCGGTGGACCGGGCCCGGTTGTGGTCGGAGCGGGAGTTCCGTTGCGCGGTACGCGAATCCACACCGGAACACTGGGCGACGCTGTGCGAGAGGGTATCTCGCGGCAATGCGGTCGCGGTGCGCGATGCGGGTTTCACCGAGGTCGCGCCCGGCTCGATAACTGTGATTGCGGTACCCGGACAATACTGACCGCCCCATCGATGCACCCCCGTGAATTCGCCTGCTACACGATTCACATTCCGGGCCCGACCAACGAATTCATTTCGTAGATATTTCGATGTTCGGCATCAGGGGGATTCACCCAGGGCTGATCTGGGTACGTTCGACGCAACAGGACCGCCCGCACGCTACTCGCTGGAGGCCATGATCATGACGACGCTATTGGTGATACTCGCCGTTTGGGTCGGGTGCTCGATGCCACTGGCACTGATCGTCGCGCGGATGTTCCGCTCCACCGATGAGCCGCCGAACAATCCACCCGGTGCGGTACGCGCGCGGTCCGTTTCCCCGCGTCGTCGCGGTCGAATGGTTCAATTCTGGCCGCCAGCATGGGCCGGTCGTACAAGCACCGCACATTTGAGCCAAGATGGAGCCCGTGCCGCAACCGGATCCCGATCTGCTCATTGATTTCACCGACGTGACCATCCGACGCTCGGGTCACACCCTCGTCGGCCCGGTCACCTGGCAGGTCGAGCTCGACGAACGCTGGGTGGTCCTCGGACCGAACGGCGCGGGCAAGACCTCGCTGCTCCGCATGGCCGCCGCCGAAGTGCATCCGACCTCGGGCATTGCCCATCTGCTCGGTGAGGTGATCGGCAAAACCGATGTCAGCGAGCTGCGCCCGCGCATCGGATTGTCCTCGGCCGCGGTGGCCAGTCGGATTCCGCGCGACGAGAAGGTCAGCGATCTGGTGATCTCCGCTGGCTACGCGGTACTCGGCCGCTGGCGCGAGCGCTACGACGACGTCGATACCGACCGTGCCATCGATATGCTGGAAAGCCTGGGTGCCGAACATCTTTCCGATCGCACCTACGGGACATTGTCCGAGGGCGAGCGCAAGCGAGTCCTCATCGCCCGCGCGATGATGACCGATCCGGAGCTGCTGCTGCTCGATGAGCCGGCTGCCGGTTTGGATCTGGGTGGACGTGAGGAATTGGTGGAACGCCTCGGCGATCTGGCCGCGGATCCCGATTCGCCCGCAATGGTTCTGGTGACCCACCATGTCGAGGAGATTCCGCCGGGGTTCACCCACGGTCTGCTGCTGAACGAGGGCGCGGTCGTCGCGCAGGGTCTGCTGCCCGATGTGCTGACCGCCGAGAACCTCAGTGAGGCGTTCCGGCAGTCGATTGCGCTCGATCGCGTCGATGGCCGCTATTTCGCACGTCGCGCGCGTCGGCTGGGGCGGCACCGGTCGCGCTGACGGTGGTGTGGATTACGCCGTAAAACAAGCGCGCGTTAGTGTGCAGTTGTGAGTGAGACGAACGCTGCTTCTCAGCCGGTACCGTCGCTTAAGGACGCGTCGACGGTGATGTTGGTGCGTGACGGTGCCGCCGGGCCCGAGGTGTTCCTGCAGCGCCGGGTCGGCGCCATGGCCTTCGCCGCCGGGATGACGGTATTCCCCGGCGGTGGCGTCGACCCCTCGGACGGGACCGCCGATATCGAGTGGGCCGGACCCGAACCTGCGTGGTGGGCCGAGAAATTCGGCACCACCGAACCGCGGGCCAAGGCGCTGGTCGCCGCCGCCGTGCGCGAAACCTTCGAGGAATGCGGTGTGCTGCTGGCCGGTCCGACCACCGATACCGTGGTCTCCGACACCACCGGCTACCACGATGCCAGGGGCAGGCTGGAGCGGCGCGAGCTATCCCTCGCGGCCTTCCTCGCCGAGGAGAAGCTGGTGCTGCGCGCGGACCTGCTACGGCCGTGGGCGAATTGGATCACCCCGGTCATCGAGCCGCGGCGTTATGACACCCGGTTCTTCGTCGCGGTGCTGCCGCAGGGGCAGCTGGCCGACGGTGCCACCTCCGAGGCGGCCGAGGTGCAGTGGCGCACCCCGGCAGACGCGCTGGCGCGCTGGCGCGCTGGCACCGACATTCTGTTGCCGCCGACCTGGGCACAGCTGGACGCCATCGGCGAATTCGGTTCCACCGTGGAAATTCTGGCCGTCGACAAGGTGATCGAACCGATCATGCCGGTGCTCTCCGGCCCCGACGGGCAGCAGTTGCTCGACTTCCCGAACAACCAGCGGTACTTCGCCGACCTTCCGGATACCGGCAGGCTCAAGGGATCCGCGCGTCCGTGAGGCAGTAGGTTTCCTGCCATGGCCGAATTCGTCACCCTGGAGCTGCCCGAGGATCCCGCCGTGCGCGGCGTCGCTGTCCTCCGGATCGACCGCCCGCCGCTGAATCTGCTGAACGCGCAGGTGGTGCGGGAGGTGGCCGAGGCGGCCGCGATCGTCGCCGCGCATCCCGGGGTCGCTGCGCTGGTCGTCTACGGCGACGAGCGGGTCTTCTCGGCGGGTGACGATCTCGCCGAACTGTCCGGTCTCACCCGGGATCAGGCCGATGCGATGGCCGCCGATCTGCAGGCGGCGCTTGGCTGCCTGGCCACGGTGCCCCAGCCGACCGTCGCCGCGATCAGTGGCTACTGCCTCGGCGGCGGTCTGGAACTCGCCTTGGCCGCCGACCGGCGCATCATCGGCGATAACGTCAAACTCGGCCTGCCCCAGATCAAAGCGGGCCTCATCCCGCTCGCGGGCATCCGCCGTTTGTCGCTGCTGATCGGCCCCGGCCCAGCCAAGGATCTCGTCTACACCGGCCGCTTCGTGGCACCCGACGAGGCGCGCACCCTCGGCCTGGTCGACGAGGTCGTTGCCCCCGACGATGTCTACACCGCCGCCATGAGCTGGGCCCAGCAGTTCACCGACGGCCCCGCCCAAGCCCTCGCCGCCGCCAAATCGGTCTTCGAAGCAGGCCCACACGGCCTCGACCGCGCCCGCACCGAATGGACCGCTCTCTTCGCCACCGAAGACCGCCGGATCGGCACCGAGTCCTACCTCGCCGACGGTCCGGGCTCGGCGGCGTTCGTCGGTCGCTGACTGGGCCCGACGGGTCTCGTTCGCGCGCTGGATAGACCGGCGGTACCGGCAAGTCCCACCTTGCCGATGGTCCGGGCTGGGCGGCGTTCGTCGGTCGCTGACAGGGGCCGAAGGGTCTTGTTCGCGGCTGGATGGACCGGCGGTACGCTGCACCGGAACCGGGTCGGGCCCGGTCGAAGGTTGCCGGTCGGCGGCCTTCGCGGGAGGCGATCCAGCAGGCGGCCAGAGCGGGCTCGGTCGTGCCGGTATCCGAGTGGGTCGCCCTCTTCGCCGTGCAGGCCCGCGGCATCGGCGACCGAAGGCAGTCCTGTCCGGCGACGGCACGGGTTCGGCCGCGTTTGTCCGGTGTCGACGCGACCCGGACGGCTCGCCCAGACCGGACCGGCGGATACCGCGGCGTCGGAATTGGGCGGCAACTGACAGACCGGTTGTGGTCGGCGGCGCTCGGGCGATCTGTCGGACGGTCCGAGTCGGTGGTGTTCGTCGGCCGCTGACACGGCGGGCTTGATCTTGCTCGGACCGAATCGATATGGAGTTGTGTCCGGACAGTTCGGAATTGGGCCGTGTACTCGTCTTGGCGGCATTCCGGGAATCTGGGCTGGCCGCATGGGGCGGGGTGGGATCTGGTTGATCCGGGCGCCCGCGAGGACCATAAATGGGAACACGTTCCTGTCCGTCGGATGGCCCGGGTGCTGTGGTGTTCGGTAGTCGTGCGGGCCGCTCGAGCCCCAGCTTGCCGACCGCATCCAGGGTTCCCGGCGGTGCGTGGCGAGATCATCGGGCGGGTTCAGAACCAGAACGAGTCCGGGGGACCGGGTGGCAATGTGAAATCAGGCCGTACTCACTGGTCCGCTGGAGACCTGCGGCGGCGGGTTGGCTAGGCTAGCCCACCATGACGGTCCACCCCGATGACCCGGCGCCGAACCCGCATGCCACCGAGGCCGAGGTCGAAGCTGCGCTGAAGGATACGAAGCTCGCCCAGGTGCTGTACCACGACTGGGAAGCCGAGACCTATGACGACAAATGGTCGATTTCCTATGACGAGCGCTGTATCGACTATGCCCGGGGCCGCTTCGACGCCGCGGTCGGTCCCGCGCCGCTGCCGTACGAGCGGGCGCTGGAACTGGGCTGTGGCACCGGCTTCTTCCTGCTGAACCTCATGCAGGGTGGCGTCGCGAAGTCCGGTTCGGTCACCGACCTGTCGCCGGGCATGGTGAAGGTCGCACTGCGCAATGCCGAGAACCTCGGACTCGATGTCGACGGCCGAGTCGCCGACGCCGAGACCATCCCGTACGACGACGACACCTTCGACCTCGTCGTCGGCCACGCGGTGCTGCATCACATCCCGGATGTGGAGTTGGCGCTCAAGGAGTGCCTGCGGGTACTCAAGCCGGGCGGGCGTTTCGTCTTCGCCGGTGAACCGACCACCGCGGGCAACTTCTACGCGCGCTGGCTCGGCCGCATCACCTGGAAGGTCACCACCACCGTGACCAAGCTGCCCGCACTGTCGGGGTGGCGGCGTCCGCAGGCCGAATTGGACGAATCCTCGCGCGCCGCGGCGCTGGAGGCGGTCGTCGACCTGCACACCTTCGATCCGAGCGAACTCGAGGCGATGGCCCGCCGCGCGGGTGCCGCCGAGGTCAAGGCGAGCACCGAGGAGTTCGCTGCGGCGCTGTGGGGCTGGCCGGTGCGCACCTTCGAGGCGGCCGTGCCGGATGAGAAGCTGACCATGGGCTACCGGATGGCGATGTACCGCGCGTGGCTGCGACTGAGCTGGCTGGACGAGAACGTCATGCGTCGGGTGGTGCCGCGCCAGTTCTTCTACAACGCCATGATCACCGGTGTGAAGCCGGGCTCTGCTGCCAAATAGTGGGCTATTCCTTCGGCCGCGAGGACGTCACCTTCCTCGGCAGCGCGGCGGGTAATGCCGCGCTGGCCGAGGTGGACCGGCTGGAGCTGACCACTGCGACGCACCTGCGCGATCTGGAGCGGGTGCGTCGCGAGTTCGGCGCGCGGTCGGGTGCGCTGATCGAAACCGTGCGGCTGCGTCGTCGCGCAACGGCCAAGCTGGTCGACACCGCACGGTGGCTGTTCACCGACGACGCCCTGCAACAGGCAACTCCGACGCTGGTGGCGCGCCACCGCGCCGAAAAGCTGTCCGGACGCAATGTGCACGACGTGACGTGCTCGATCGGTGCCGAGCTCGCCGAACTGGGCAGGACCTGCCCATCGGTAATCGGCAGCGATCTCGATGACGTGCGCCTGTCGATGGCCGCGCACAACCTCGCCGAATCCCGGAATGTCCTGCTGGCCAAGGCCGATGCACTGGTCCCGTGCAGCACCGGAACCGTCGTCATCGCCGATCCGGCCCGCCGCGCGGACGGCCGCCGCACCCACGATCCGGCCAAACTGCAGCCCCCGCTGCCGGATCTGCTCGCCGCCTACCCCGGCCGTGACCTCGCCGTAAAGTGCGCTCCCGGACTGGATTTCGACCGCCTGGACTGGTCCGGCGAGATCGAGGTCGTCTCCCTCGACGGCGCGGTCCGCGAGGCCTGCCTGTGGTCGGCGGGTCTGTCCGAACCCGGCGTCACTCGCCGCGCCACCATCCTGTCCACCCGGGCCCAACCCGTCACCTTCACCGACGCCGACCCCGACGACATCCCCGAACGCGACCCCGGCGAGTGGATCATCGACCCCGACGGCGCCATCGTGCGTGCCGGTCTGGTCCGCCACTACGCTGCGAAACACGGGCTCTGGCAACTGGATCCGAAAATCGCCTACCTAACCGGCAACAGCGTCCCCGAGGGCGTCCGCGGCTTCCGCATCATCGACCGCCTCGACCTGCGCGAAAAAACCCTCCGCCAAGAACTCACCCGCCGCAACTGCGGCCCCCTGGAAATCCTCACCCGCGGCGTCGACATAGACCCCGACACCCTCCGCAAACGCCTCAAACCCCGAGGCACCCACCCCTACACCCTCATCCTCACCCGCCTGTCCCGCAGCACCGCCGCCTTCCTCTGCACCACCTGATCCCACGAGAATGCGCTGGTGCAGGACCGCTCTCGACGTTTGCCTGCCTCAGCGCATGGTGATCGGATGTCCAGTGGTTACTGTTCGGGTTTGAAGGTGAAGATTTCGCCTATGCGGGTGGCGAGGACTACTTCGCCGTTGGCGCCTATGGCGGTGCCGGTGGTCGTGCCTTTGGCGTTGGGGAGGACGTCGGAGTCCACGGTGGCGCCGGATTTGGTGTCGAAGGTGATGAGGTTGATGCCTTCGCCGATGGCGGCGGCGGTGTAGCCGGTGTCGCCAGCGGATTGGACGGGGGTGCCGCGCAGGGTGAGATCCTTGCGCTCCCAGATGATCTCGGCGGCGTCGCCCTTATCGCGGAGGGCCAGCAGGTAGCCGTCGTCGCCGGAGGGGATGATCAGGCCGTCGCTGGAGACCGAAATGCCGCCGCGCGGAGCCCATTCCAGCGGCTGGACCCATTTGGTGCGACCGTCGGTGGCGTCGACCGCGATGAGGCGCTGGGTGTTGTCGCCGACGTAGACGGTGCGGCCGTCGGCGGACAGGGTAGGGCTGGTCGCGCTGCCCTCGGTGAGCATATCCGCGCTCCACTGCTGCTGGATCTTATTGTCGGCGTAGCGCAATGCGACGAGGGCGGCGGTCGGCTTACCGGGCTTCCAGAGCGTGACGAAGAAGCGGCCGGTGGACGTATCGATCGGCGAGATATTGGCGACCGGACACTGCGGTCCGCCGATGGTGCAGTCGTCGAGACCTTGACCCGATGCGGGGCGGGTGAGATCCGGGTAGTCCAGGAGATCGGGCTCGCCGAGCAGTTGGATGGTGGGGACGATGCGTCCGCCGGTCTGGCGGCTCAGCACGTCCACCTGACCGGACTGGGTGATCGTCAGGATATTCCCGTCGCCGGTGAACTGCGCCGAAACCGGTACGCCCGCAACGGGAGTCCGCCAGCGCGGCTGTCCGATCGAGTTGAACGCACTGAATCCGCCATCGTCGCCGACATATACGTTGGTGCCGCTGTCGACCACCGTCGGCGCCGAGATCGCATTCGGTCCGAGCGGATTGCAGAAGCGCTTGCGGCCGGTGGGCAGCTGCAGCGACAGAATTGCGCAGTTGCCCGAGGTCACGGTGGTCACGAAGAGCTGTCCGTCCGGACCCAGGGTTACGCCCTGCTCGATCGGCCCGCCGACCGGTCGTGACCAGCTCAGCGAGAGCTTGCGCGATCCGGTGACCGGGCTGACGCCGGTATTGCGGCCGTCGTGGTGCGCGGATGTCCAGCCCTTGCCCGACCCGACGGTGATGTCATCGACATCGGTGCCGCAGCCCGCCAATGCCAGCGTGCCGACCGCGGCCAGCGCCGCCGCCGTCCGCAGCCTGGACAAGATCAGCCCGCGCGCCGGGTTGGCCAGTACGCCGCCGCTTCGCACCTGGTGCACTCCTGTCGTCATCGGCCGCTCGGACGAAACCAAAGTGTGTCGACCCCCGGTACACGCACCACTCAGCTGGAGTCGCCCGTGTGGAGGTTCGGGCCGCCGTCGGCGGCGCAGCAGTCACTGTACGGGAGGGCCATCCAACGGTGTACGGGTCCCGGCGGTGTTTTCTGAGCGGCGGTGAGTGCGGCGGCCGCTCGATGGGGTGCGGACGCTGGCCGGACCCGGTCCGGCCGCGCCGGATAAGCTCAATCGATCGTGACCGGGTCGGGTCACGACCGAAGAACCACGACAGGAGATGACTTCGTGACGAGCATGTGGGGCGCACCGTTGCGCTCGCGGTGGCGTGGCTCGCGCCGCCGGGATCCGCAGCAGGCGCGATTTCTGACGCTGGCGTCGCTGCGCTGGGTGCTCGCGAACAAGGCGTACACGCCTTGGTATCTGGTGCGGTATTACCGGCTGTTCAAATTCAAGGCGGCCAATCCGCATATTGTGCTGCGTGGCATGGTCTTCCTCGGCAAGCGCGTCGAGGTCCACGCGACCCCTGAACTGGGCCGGATGGAGATCGGCCGCTGGGTGCATATCGGCGACGGCAATGCCATTCGCTGCCACGAGGGTTCGCTGCGCATCGGCGACAAGGTCGTATTCGGCAAGGACAACGTGGTCAACACCTATCTCGATATCGAGATCGGCGAGTCCACCCTGGTCGCGGACTGGTGCTACATCTGCGATTTCGACCATCGCATGGATGACATCACCATGCCGATCAAGGATCAGGGCATTGTGAAGAGTCCGGTCCGCATCGGTCCCGACACCTGGATCGCGGCCAAGGTGACCGTGCTGCGCGAAACCCGCGTCGGCCGCGGCTGTGTCCTCGGCGCGCACGCGGTGGTCAAGGGCGAGATTCCGGATTACAGCATTGCCGTTGGCGCACCGGCCAAGGTCGTCAAGAACCGCAAGGCGACCTGGGAGGCGGGCGCCGAGGAGCGCGCCAAATACATTGCCGCGCTGGAAGATATCGAACGCAAGAAGAACGGCGCCACCCAGTCGGCGTAATCGCCGCCGCGTCGTGCCGCTGTCACCGAGCCCCGGGACCCCATCCGGACCCGGGGCTCGGGCGATTTCGGACGCCGGACATACCGATTCGCGTCGGTGCGAGTCGGTACGGTCAGCGATATGAACAGGTACGCGGCGCTACTGCGCGGGATCATGCCCACCAACCCCAATATGAAGGGGGAGAAACTGCGCGGGGTGTTCGAGGGGCTCGGGTTCGAGCAGGTCGCGACGGTATTGGCGAGCGGCAATGTGGTCTTCCGCGGCGCGGACGGCGATATCGCGAAGTTGGAGGACCGCATTCAGGACGCGCTCAACAGCGAACTCGGGATCCCGGGCGGCACCATCGTGCGCACCTACGATGAGCTGCGCGACCTGCTCGATACCGACCCGTTCCCGGGCCTGACCCACGGCCGCGGAACCTACCTCATCGCGACCTTCTTCAAGCAGGATCCATCGAACGTCGCCAAGGAGCTGCGCAAGCACGCCGAACCGGGCGTCCAGATCGTCGGCTACGACTCCGCCGCCCGCGCCGTCCTCGCGGTCATCGATAACACCGAACCCCGCACCCCGGACTTCATGGCCTGGCTGGAGAAGACCTACGGCAAGGACATCACCACCCGCACCTGGCTGACCGTGCAGAAGATCGTCAAGAAGCTGGAGTCTTGATCCTCGCGCCCAGTCCTCTGCGCGCCGCGTCCAGCAGCGCGGGATTTCCGTGCGTGGCGCACTCCGTCCCCGTCCCCGGCTCGCGGTTTCGCGGGCTGGGTCGTCCGCTTCTTGACGGGATCTTCATTGCGAAGCCCGTGCGTCACCGGCAAACGCCAAGAGTCCCAATGCCTTTGCGTCCGCTCGACCCGCCACTCGATTGTCGAGGGCAGCCGGAAGGCTACTTCGGATCGCGCTCCGGGAGGGGGCGTTCGATAATGGTCGGGCGGCCGAGTGGATTGCGGACGCGGCGTTTGGCCGAGGAGTAGACCAGGGCGGTTTCGGCGGCGACCACATCCCAGGCGAAATCGGCGGTGAGGCGCTCGCGGGCCGCGTAGGCGCGGTCCTGGGCGGCGGCCGGATCGTCGAGGGTGGCGCGCACGGCCTCGACAATGCCGTCGACATCCGCGGGTTCGAAGGATGCGCCGGTGACGCCGTCGATAACGGCCTCGCCGAGTCCGCCAGCGGTGGAGGTGACCAGCGGGGTGCCCGCTGCGGCGGCCTCGAGGGCAACGATGCCGAACGGTTCGTAGCGGCTGGGCAGCACGATGGCGTCGGCGCCGTGCAGCCAGCCGAGCAGTTCCTCGTGACCGAGCTGCCCCACGAAGTTGACCGCGCGCGCGACCCGGTGCACGCGGGCGCGCTCGCGCAGCCATTCGAACTGGGTGCCGATGCCCGCGATGGTCAGCGTGGTGCCGGGGTGGGCGCGGCGGATGCGCGGCAGCGCGGCGATCGCATCCTGCACACCCTTTTCGTACTCGAGCCGACCCACATAGAGCAGGCGCGGTGGACCGGTGCGCGGGGCGCGCGGCCGAAAGGTCCACGCGCCGACATCGATTCCATTGCGGATCACCGTCATCGGAATGCGCTCGGGTCCGTAGAGGCGTTCCACCTCGTCCTGCATCGAGGTCGAGCAGGTGATCAGCGCGTCGGATTCATTGGCGAGCCACCACTCGACCGAATGCACCTGCTTGTTGACCCGGCCCGAGACCCAGCCGCTGTGCCGCCCGGCCTCGGTGGCGTGAATGGTCGATACGAGTGGCACGTCGTAGTACTCGGCGAGTGCGATCGACGGGTGCGCGACCAGCCAGTCGTGGGCATGGACGACATCCGGAATCCAGCCGTCGCCGATGCCGGGTTTGCCGAGCGCGACACCGGCACGCACCATCGCGTGGCCCATGGCCAGCGTCCAGGCCAGCATGTCCTCGCCGAAGTCGAAGCATGGCGGATCCTCCGCGACCGCGACCACCAGCACGCCATCGGCGATGAACGAGTGGGTGGGGTGGGTCGAGGAGTCGGTGCCGGAGGGGCGGCGGGCGAGCACGACCACTTCATGGCCCGCCGTTGCCAATTCGACTGCCAGGTGATGCACATGGCGGCCCAGCCCACCGACCACTACCGGTGGGTACTCCCACGACACCATCAAGATCTTCATGAATGTCCTTCTCGAGCGGAGTCTCGGTCCGCGATCGCCAGCCGTCGTGCGTCCAAACTCGGGAAGAATCCGTCGGCCGCCCCCCATCCTGCCGCCAACTGGTGCGTTTTGGCGACTTGACCCGCGCCGACGGCGGCCGCGATTTCCCGTACCGCATGCGCGTGCCGGTGCGCGCGATCGCGTGCGTAACCCGCCGCGGAGTCCTTGCTGACCATGAAGGCCCAGTCGCTGGAGACGGTGAGAATGGCCTCGCGCAACAGCTGATCGGCAACCGGATCGCGCAGTGCGACACCGCCGTCCGCGGCCCGCATCTTGTCCACCGTATCGAGGGCGAGGCGCACGATTTCGTCATTGAGTTCCACCAGGTCCTTGACCTGGTCACCGGCCCAGACCCGCCAGTCCTTACCCGAACCCCAGGACGAATCGGCCAATGGCACCGGTTCCCCGACGAATCCGCGCGCGCGTGCATCGGCCAAGGTCCCGACCGTGACGCCCGCCTCGGGCAGGGCCCGCAACACCTGGGCCAGCCACTGCGGACCCTCATGCCACCAGTGCCCGAAGAGTTCGGTATCGAAGGCGGCGACCACCAGGGCCGGACGGCCGATGCGCGCGGATTCGGCGATCAGGCGCTCGCGCACGGTTTGCACGAAATCCTCGACATCGCGGACCAGCGCCGCGGCTGCCAGCTCCGGGTCATAGGGCGCCTTGTCCGGACCGGCCACGGTTTTGCCGGTGACCCGGGCCGGCTTGAGACCCGTCGCGTGGTCATAGTGATGAAAGTCACGGTAGGCGCTCTGGCCTGGATAGCCGGATTTGGGTGACCAAACCCGATAGCTCACATGCAGATCCCGCCCGAAGGCCAGCACGTCCGATTCGCGGACCGGGCGGCCCAGGGTGGTGTCGCCGCGCAGTGCGGGGCCATCGACCATGAAATGAGTCACACCCGCGGCGGCGTAGCCGAGCTCCATGCCGGGGGTGTAACCACATTCGGGTGCCCAGATTCCGGCGGGGGTATGGCCCCAGCGATGCTGGGCGTCGGACAGGCCCTCGCTCAGCTGGAAGGCGCGCAGTCGCGGATCGAGCAGCGGCTGGAACGGGTGCGCGAGCGGACCGCCGAGCAGTTCGATGGCTTCGGCGTCGATGAGCTGACGCCATACCGGGGCCGCGCCGTGACGCCAATGCCGTTCGAATTCCGCCAGCGCCGCAGCGGCCAGCCGATGTTCGTGTCTGCCGAGTGCGATATTGCCCGCCAGCGCAGCCTCGTCGGCGCGCAACTGCCAGTTGCCGAGCCAATGGTGCATGCCGGCAAGACAGTGTGGGTCGTCCAGCTGGGCGGCCAGCACCGGCGTGATGCCGAGGCTGAGCAGATGTGAACGGCCTTCCGCGGCAAGGGTTCTCAGCACCTCGACAACGGGAAGGTAAGAGGCGGCCCAGGATTGGTAGAGCCATTCCTCGCCGACCGGCCAGCGGCCGTGGTGCGCCAGCCAGGGCAGATGGGAATGCAGGACCAGGGTGAACTGGCCGGGAACAGCCTTACTGGTCACGGCTTCACCGCGATGGCGACCAGATCGAGGCTCGCATCGATCTCCTCGGTGCGCAGTGCGAAATCGTCGATGGTGACCGCGGCGACGTCGGCGGTCAGCTCGGCGGGCCACGGCTCACCGGCCAGCGCGCGCTCGATCTGGGCATCGATGAACGAGCCACCGTGCTTGGCGTCCAATGCTTTCAGGGTCGGGCCGTGGTGCACACCGGTCATCAGTGTGACCCGGAAACCGGCGTCGACCAGCAGTTCGGTGAGTTCGTCGGCATTGAGTTCCCGGGTGTGGAACGGGTTGAGCGGGGTATCGCGGCCGGGGGAGAAGGTGATCCGGTTGGGCGTGCTGATCAGCAGTTCGCCGCCGGGACGCAGCACCCGCAGGCATTCCCGAATGAACTGGCCCTGGTCCCAAAGGTGTTCGATCACTTGGAAATTCACCACGACATCGACCGATTCGGCATCGAGCGGCAGTTCGGCGAGATTGCCCTGGGTCATCTCGACGCGCGGGTAGCGCGCGCGTACGTGCGCGACCGCGCTGGTGTCGTAGTCCAAGCCGATCACCCTGGTGGCCACGTCGGCGATCATGTTCGCGCCGTAACCCTCACCGGATCCGGCCTCCAGCACCGTCTTTCCCGTGCAGTGTTCGAGCAGTCGGGCGTAGACGATCTCGTGCCGACGGAACCAGTAGTTCTCCTCGGCGATGCCGGGTACGGTCCGCTCGCCGGTCAGCGGCAACGGCTCCACGGCCGACTCGGGAGTAATGCCCGGGGTAGGGCCCACTGCGGCAGGGATCACAGCCTCGCTCATCGCTCCGACGTTACTGGTACGGCGGCCGCACATTATCGCCAGGACCACCGTTGTGAGAGAGAAGCGACTAAGTTACCCATGAGTAACTTAACGTAGGGTAGTGTCACGCCCTGAGCTACAAACAAGGACGTACGGCCGAGCTCGTGCGACCACCACACACGTGTAACCAGAACAGGAGGTCGACGAAGACCGATGCCGAACATCGTCGTACTCATCAAGCAGGTTCCCGACACCTGGTCCGAGCGCAAGCTGACCGACGGTGACTTCACCCTCGACCGCGAGGCCGCCGACGCCGTCCTCGACGAGATCAACGAGCGTGCCGTCGAAGAGGCGCTGCTGATCAAGGAGGCCCAGGGCGGCGAGGTCACCGTACTGGCCGCCGGTCCGGACCGTGCCACCGAGGCCATCCGCAAGGCGCTGTCCATGGGTGCCGACAAGGCTATCCACATCAACGATCCGGCCATTCACGGCTCCGACGCCGTGCAGACCGCGTGGGTGCTGGCCAGCGCGCTCGGCCAGGTCGAAGGTGTCGAGCTGGTCATCGCGGGCAATGAGGCCACCGATGGTCGCTCCGGTGCGGTGCCCGCGATCATCGCCGAATACCTGGGCCTGCCGCAGCTGACGCACCTGCGCAAGCTGACCGTCGACGGCAGCAAGGTCACCGGCGAGCGGGAGACCGACGAGGGCGTGTTCAAGCTGGAGGCCACCCTCCCGGCCATCGTCAGCGTCACCGAGAAGATCAACGAGCCGCGCTTCCCGTCCTTCAAGGGCATCATGGCCGCGAAGAAGAAGGAAGTGCAGACCTTCACGCTGGCCGACCTGGGCGTCGACCCGTCGACCGTCGGTGTCGCCAACGCGGGCACCGCCGTCACCGCGGCCACCCCGAAGCCCCCGCGCACCGCGGGCGAGAAGATCGCGGACGAGGGCGACGGCGGCACCAAGATCGCCGCGTACCTGGTCGGTCAGAAGATCATCTGATCCCGCCCGAGACTGCTTAGGAGAGAACACAAATGGCAGAAGTACTTGTGCTCGTCGAGCACGCCGACGGTGCGATCAAGAAGGTCAGCACCGAACTGCTCACGGCCGCGAGCGCACTCGGTGAGCCCGCCGCCGTCGTGACCGGCCCGGCCGGTACCGGTGAGAAGCTGGCCGACGCGCTGGCCGCCGCCGGTGCCGCGAAGATCTACATCGCCGAATCCGACGATGTGGACAACTTCCTGGTGACCCCGAAGGTCGACGTGCTCGCCGGTCTGGTCGAGTCGGTCGCCCCGGCCGCCGTGATCGTCGCCGCCACCGCCGAGGGCAAGGAGGTGTCGGGCCGCCTCGCCGCGCGCGTCGGCTCCGGCCTGCTCGTCGATGTCATCGACATCAAGTCCGACGGCTCGGTCGTGCACTCCATCTTCGGTGGTGCGTTCACTGTCGATGCCAAGGCCACCGGCGACGTGCCGGTGATCTCGGTGCGCCCCGGCGCCATCGAGGCCACGGCCGCGGCCGGTGCGGGTGAGAAGGTGACCGTCGAGGTGCCCGCGCAGGAAGAGGGCGTCGTGAAGGTGATCTCCCGCGAGCCGGTCGTCGGTGGCGACCGTCCGGAACTCACCGAGGCGAGCATTGTCGTCTCCGGTGGTCGCGGTGTCGGTTCCGCCGACAACTTCGCGGTCGTCGAGGCGCTGGCCGATTCGCTCGGTGCCGCCGTCGGCGCCTCGCGTGCCGCCGTCGACTCGGGCTACTACCCGGGCCAGTTCCAGGTCGGTCAGACCGGTAAGACGGTCTCCCCGCAGCTCTACATCGCCCTCGGCATCTCTGGCGCCATCCAGCACCGGGCGGGCATGCAGACCTCGAAGACCATCGTCGCGGTCAACAAGGACGAAGAGGCCCCGATCTTCGAGATCGCGGACTACGGCATCGTCGGCGACCTGTTCAATGTCGCCCCGCAGCTGACCGAGGCGGTCAAGGCGCACAAGGGCTAGGCTCTCCCGCCTCTCCGCGTATTCAGGCGGGCCGGTCGGGCGCGGTGTGAGTCGCGTTCCCGGCCTGCGGGATATCGGTTGGCCGGTGCCCGGTGAGTTACCCCTGACTCGCCAAATCTGTTGTTGCGTAATGCAGCAACAGATTTGGCGAGTCTTTTTGCGTTCTCGGGTCAGCGCGAACCGCCGCGTGGGTGGGATAACCTGCGAGTATGGCTGTTCCTACGACTCGGATGCTGGTGCTCGCGGTGGTGCGGCTGCTGCAGCCGGTGCACGGTTATGACGTTCGGCGCGAGTTGTTGTCGTGGCACGCCGATGAATGGGCGAATGTGAAGCCCGGATCGATATACGGGGCACTGAATACGCTGCAGCGCGAGAAGCTCATCGAGGTGGAGGGCGTCGGGCAGGCGGGGGCGCGCCCGGAGCGGACCAGCTATCGCCTGACCGTCGAGGGGGAGAAGGTTTTCGGCGATATGGTGCGCGAGGCGGTGTGGAGCTCCGAGCAGCCGAAGAACCCGTATTTCGCGGCGGTGTCGCTGCTGCCGCATCTGCCGCGCGATGAGGTCATCGCGGCAATGCGCGGGCGCATTCTGAAATTCGAATCGGATCTGGTCTTCCTGGAGCGCGAGGAGCAGCGGATTCTCGCGGGCACCGGCAATCCGGCCGAGACCGAACCGCACCATGTCGCCGATGGCATGCGGCTGGCCGCCGACCATGTCCGCGCGGATCTGACCTGGACGCGCAAGACCCTGGAGCGGATCGAGAGCGGTGAGCTGGATGTGTGGACGAACTGGTCGCGGGTGGACGGTGGGCCGATGACCGTCAAATGACGCCCACGCCCGTTGGTCAAGCCTGAATAGTAAAGCTTGACTATTTGATCGATCGTTCCTACCGTTGTTCAGGTGGAAACGATCGACTCCGTTCGTGCACGCACCAGCACCTCGGTGATCCGGGTGCGCGGGCTGTCGCGAACCTTTGAAACCAAAACCGGTCCCGTACAAGCGGTTACGGGCGTCGACTTCGATGTGTACGAGGGCGAGATCCTCGGTCTGCTCGGGCCCAACGGCGCGGGTAAGAGCACGACGCTGCGAATGCTCAGCACGCTCATCGCCCCGACTGCGGGCGAGGCCGTCATCTCCGGCGCGGATCTGGTGGCCGAGCAGCGGACCGTGCGTTCGCGCATCGGCTACGTCGCGCAGGGTGGCATGACCAATGACGATGCCCTGGTCATCGACGAATTGGTGCTACAGGCCAGGCTTTTCGGGTTGAGCAAGGCGCAGGCCGGGCACAATGCGGAAGAGCTGCTGGTGGCGCTCGACCTGGACGGACTCGGAGGGCGCAAATGCGGCCAACTCTCCGGCGGTCAGCGCCGCCGGGTGGATATCGCTCTCGGCCTGGTGCACGGACCGAACCTCATCTACCTCGACGAACCGACCAGCGGCCTCGATCCGCAGAGCCGGGCCAATCTGTGGGAGCACATCGAGCGCCTGCGGACGCGGGGCACCACGGTCGTGCTCACCACCCACTACCTGGACGAGGCCGACGCGCTGTGCGACCGCCTGCTGATCATGGACCACGGCGGCATCGTCGCCGAGGGCTCACCCGACGAACTCAAGCGGCGCATCTCCGGTGATGTGGTGAGCTTCGAAATAGATAACGGCCATGCCGATCTCGCGCTCGAGGTCGCGCAATCGGTGCTCCAGGTGCGCTCGGTGGTGCGCTCGGCGGACATCGGCGCCGACCGGATCGGTACCGGGCTGGTGCATCTCACGGTGGATCGCGGCGATACCGCCGTCGTCCCCCTACTGCGTGCCATGGACGAGCGCGGTCTCGTGCCCGGTGCGCTCACTGTCAAACGTCCCAGCCTCGACGATGTCTTCCTGACCATCACGGGGCGTTCGCTGCGGGAGGCGAGTCACTCATGAGGTTCATGCGCGAGACCGGGCTGATCTTCTGGTCCCAGTTGCGGGCCAATCTGCGAAATCCGGTGTGGGTCTTGATCGGTCTGTCCCAGCCGGTGTTGTATCTGGTGCTGTTCGGGCCGCTGGTCAAGGGGATCGCGCCGGCGCTGGGGTCGGATTCCGACCCGTGGGCGTTGCTCACACCGGCGCTGGTCATCCAGACCGGACTGTTCGGCGCGATCTATGTCGGGTTCGGCATCGTTGCCGAGTTGCGCGCGGGTGTCATCGAACGACAGCGGGTCACTCCGGCGAGCCGCGGTGCACTGCTGACCGGACGGGTACTCAAGGATATGGTCGTGCTGGTCGTGCAGGCGCTGGTACTCGTGGGAGTTGCCATGGCGGCCTTCGGAGTTCGGCCGGATCCGCTCGGACTGGTGCTGTCGGTGCTGTTGATCGCGGTGATGGCCGCCGGTCTGGCCGCGGCATCGTATGCGCTCGGGCTGTGGGCCAAGTCCGAGGATGTGCTCGCCTCGGTGCTCAATAGCCTCGCGGTGCCGCTGATGCTGCTCTCGGGCATCCTGCTGCCGCTGAGCGTCGGGCCGGGCTGGCTGCGCACCATCGGGAAGGTGAATCCGTTCTCGCACACTGTCGATGCGGCCAGGGCGCTGTTCCGCGGTGACTTCGGTGCCTCCGAGGTGTACCTCGGGACCGGACTCACCCTGGTGGTCGCGGCGGTGGCGATGGTGATCGGCGCGCGCGGCTTCACCCGCGAAAATGCTTGACCTGTTTGCAGATCGACCGGTAGGCGCATGAGATCCGTTACCGCGATGCGGCAGCGGATCTCAGCGTCGGTGCAGGCCGGAGAGCAGGGTGGTCAGAATCGGGGAGCGGCGGGTGTCGCTGCGCAGGACAGCCGAGACCGGAATCCGTAGTCGGTGTTCGGCCAGTCGCAGCACCACCAGGCCCTCGGTCGGGCTGTCGGCGTAGAGCACCGTCCAGGCGTCGGGTCGGTTGATCAGCTCCATGGTCGCGGTGTGGTCCGGCGGAATCGGCGGACCGAAGGTCGGGCCGGCGGCCAGATCGGCGAAGGCGGCGCGAATCACGGTGTGCAGCAGGACCTGTTCCTGCTCGGGCGGGAGCAGGAGGGGGTAGGGGCTCAGATCCGCCAGCGTCACCTGTTCCCGGATGGCCAGCGGATGGGCGGCCGAGGTGGCGATGACGAGGTCCTCGACCCACAGCTTCTCCACGGCGAGGCCGGGCTCTTCGACGCTGCCGCGAATGAGTGCGAGATCGCAGTCGCCGTCGGCCACCGCGGTGATCCGCTGACGGAACGGTTTGATGACGAATTCGATTTCGGCATCCGGATGCGCGGCGCGCGCACCGGCGATCGCGGACAGGGATCGGGTCGCGAAGGACATATTGGCGGCCAGCCGGATCCGGTGACCGGAAGTGCGCACGGTCGCCCGGATGGCCGATTCCAGGCTCAGCATCTGTTTAGCCAGCGGAAGTAGCCGCATGGTCGCGTCGGTCGGCACGACGGCCCTGGTCGAACGCTCGAAGAGGGCCACCCCGAGGTCGCGTTCCAGCCGGGCGATCTGATGGCTGATCGCCGATTGCGAGATATAACAGCGGGCCGCGGCCCTGCTGAAACTCAGCTCCTCGCATACCGCGACGAAGTAGGCGAGCTGGCGAAGCTCCACGTCATCCTCAATTCATGAGCGATCCAGATAAGAGTCATCTCTATTATGCGCCTGAACACCTGAAATATCTGCGGTTCGAATGACGGTTGGTAATGAGAGAAGGAGGCTGTCATGGAAGACGCAGATGTTGTCATCATTGGATCGGGATTCGGGGGGCTTGCCGCCGCAAAGCAGCTGGCCAAATCGGGTATCAAGTACGTTCTCATCTCGAGCACTCCGGAGCATCTCTTCCAGCCATTGCTCTATCAGGTCGCGACAGGTGTGCTGGCCTCCGGCGAGATCGCGCCGCCGATCGCCTCGGTGCTGCGCAGGCATAGGGAAGCCGATGTCCGGCTCGGCAAGGTGGTCGCCATTGATGCCGACAACGCGGTGATCACCTATGAGCACGAGGGCGAGCACACCCAGATCCGCTACGGCTCGCTGATCGCCGCCACCGGCGCCTCGCAGTCGTACTTCGGCCGCGACGATTTCGCCGATAAGACGTTCTCGCTCAAAACGATCGACGACGCCAAGCTGTTGCGCGCACAGATCGAGCGCGTCTTCGCCGAGGCCGCTGGCGCGGATGAGGAAACCCGCCAGCGGCTGCTGAGCTTTGTCGTGGTCGGTGCGGGCGCGACCGGTGTCGAGGTCGCCGGGCAGCTGAAGGAACTCGCGAAACGGTATTACCACCAAGAGGTTTCGGTGACGCTGGTCGAGGGCGCCGGCGAGGTGCTGCCGCCCTTCGGTGGCGGGCTGTCGGAGTACGCGAAGGGATCGCTGACCAAGAGCGGTGTCGAGGTGCTGCTCGGCACCTTCGTTACCGATATCGAACTCGGCAAGGTGACCGTCAAGGGTAAGGACGGCGTCGAGCGCCGGATCGCCGCCGAGACCGTCGTATGGTCGGCGGGTGTGCAGGCGGGCGGGTTCGCGAAGCTCCTGGCCGAGGCCACCGGCTGCGAAACCGACCGGGCCGGAAGGCTTTTGATCAATCCCGACCTGACCGTGGGCGGGCACGCCGATATCTACGCCATCGGCGATATGACCTCGCTCAACGGCTACCCGGGACAGTCGCCGGTCGCCATGCAGGAGGGCAGGCACGCCGCCGACATCATTCGCCGCAAGAAGCTGCCCGGCACCGCCTTCCGATACTGGGACAAGGGCAGCATGGCGGTGATCAGCCGCTTCAGCGCGGTGGTGAAGCTCAACGAGCACATCACCTTCCGTGGGGTGATCGCCTGGACCATGTGGCTCGCGGTGCATCTGCTGTACCTGGTCGGATTCCGCAATCGCTTCGCCGCGGTGGCCTCGTGGTTGGTCGCCTTCATCGGCAGCGGACGTCCCGGCTTCGATGAGGTGGATGCGGCGCGGGAGCCGGTGCGCGTGCCGGAGCGCGACGCCGCTTGATCCATCTCGAAAGGGTTGCCGATCAGGCAAAAGGCGGCGATAGCGCAGCGGATGCGGGAACGCATTGCGACGGTTCGGTGAACGCTCGGTGTGATGATCATCTCGTTCACCGAACCGGCATCGCGGCGACACTTCGAGGTCGCTCCGGCGCTGTTTCGGGCTGGCTTCATCACGGATATGACTATTTCGTCCGTGTTGACAGCCCCGGCTCGACCGACGGACTCCGGGGCGGAACGGTCTCGGTATTCCCTGGTCGTTTCCTCCGATGCGGAGCACCGGCTGGCCGCCCAGCGGCTGCGCTACGGCGTCTTCGCCACCGAGCCCGGCTTCCAGATCGCCGATAACGGAACCGGTCTGGACGCGGACCGGTTCGACGAGCATTGCGATCACCTGCTGGTCCGCGATGACCGCACCGAGGAGTTCGTCGGCTGCTACCGAATGTTGCCGCCGGACAAGGTGAACGCCGCGGGCGGCTACTACACGGCCACCGAATTCGATCTGGCCCAACTGGATCCGGTGGGCAACCGGATCGTGGAGATGGGGCGCGCCTGCGTGGTGCCCGACCACCGCAACGGCTCGGTGCTCACTCTTATGTGGGCGGGCATCCTGCACTACATCCAGCTCACCGGATACGAGTGGGTGATGGGATGCGTCTCGGTGCCGATGCAGGACACCCCCGCCGACCCGGCCGGGGTGAATGTGCGTGGGGTGCGGGATATGCTGCTCGGCCGCCACGGATCCGATCCCGAGCGGCGGGTGCACCCCTACAACCCGGTGGTCGTCGACGGACTGACGCTGGACGAAATGACCCCGCCCGCACGCCCGAAGCTGCCGCCGCTGCTGCGCGGCTATCTGCGCCTCGGCGCGGAGATCTGCGGCGAACCGGCGCATGATCCGGATTTCGCGGTCGCCGACTTCGTCGCACTGCTCGGCCTGGACACCATCAACACCCGCTACCTCAACCGATTACAGGACGCCGCAAACACACTCGACGGGGGACGGTGAGGTAGATGGTGTTCGACGCGCCGCCCGCACAGAGCACCGCGCACTCGTGGATGCCGTCGAGTCCCTGTGGGCCCGGCTGCATCGATCCGGTGGATGAGATCGGTACCGCACGGGTCATCGGCCGACTACTCGGCGTGGCCGGGCTGCTGGTCAGCTTTCCGGTCGTCAATATCGTCACACCGCGTGGCCGGCGCGAACAGCTGCAGCGGCGCTATGCGCGAACCGTGCTGAGCTGTCTCGGGATTCGGTTGCGTGTGGTGGACAACCGTGGCGTCGGTCGAGCCGATGCCGGGCAGTCGGCCGATGCGCGCTTCAGCGAACCGGGTGAAGGTCTGCTGATCGTGGCCGGACATATCGGCTGGACCGATGTCGTCGTCATGGCCGCGGTGCAGCCGCTCGGCTTCGTGGCGCGCGCCGATATGGTCGATTGGCCGTTGCTCGGTGGTCTGGCGAAGCTGATGCGGGTCATCCCGATCGAACGCGAACGGCTGCGCGAACTGCCCGGTGTGGTGGCGAGCATCGGTGAACGGCTGGCATCGGGCGATCGGATCGCGGTCTTCCCCGAGGGCACCACCTGGTGCGGCCGCGCCTACGGCACCATGCGGCCCGCGCTCTTCCAAGCCGCCGTGGACACCGCGACGTCGGTGCAGCCGGTGCGGCTGCGCTACCTGGACGCGCACGGTACGCAGTCGACGATTCCGGGATTCGTCGGCGACGATTCCTTCGGCACCTCGGCGAAGCGGGTGCTGCGCTCGCGCGGCATGGTGGCCGAAGTGGTGCTCGCGCCGGTTGAATATCCGGGACTCGACCGGCGCGACCTGGCTCGTCGCTGTGAACAGGCCGTACGTGGTGCGGACCGGTCGCGCCACGGCGCCATCGAGGCCTCGGAGTGGATCGAGGCAACGGCCACCCGAGTGCAGGATCCGGAGTCGGCCGAGACGCGGGCCACACCGGCCGTGCGGCGGCCGTCGCGGCTGCGACCGTTCCGTCGCTCCGGCCGCCGAGCCACGGGTCACCAGGAGACCGAAGGGACGACGGCAGCCCCGGCCTGATCGCGGTTTCGCTGACATCGACCTGCTTCCACGGTGCGGCACCGGACCCGCGCCGGACCGAGGCGATCGAGCTCATCCGGACAGCCGGACGGCACCTGGCGCCAAGCCGGCAGGCACCCGGGGCGCGTGTGGTTCGAGGTCGACGCACCGGCTGGTGAGCCATCGAAGTGGCTGACGTTGTTCGGGACCCGAGTCCTCCGGGCGACACGGCCAGCGAAAAACATGATGAAGATCCGCGGATGCAATGGGACACTACGGCTTCCAACCCGACGATCTGGACGGCCGGTGGGGCAACTCGCGACCGTCGAAGTGTCGCGGTAGCCGTTGAGAATTGGCGGGACCGATTAATTAGGCGAAGTGGTCCCGTCTGATCTCATGTGGCGCCGCTCTCGGCCCGCATATCGTCCCGATTGAAAGCCCGGAGGTATCCGATGCCCGCAGACAGACCCGTCCGTCCGACCGGACGAGGAACCCCGACCGTAGTCCGGCTGCTGGTGCTCGCGACCTTCGTGGTGATTCTGAACGAAACCATCATGATCAACGCGATTCCGCGGCTGATGGCCGACCTCGAGGTGACCGAACGCACCGCGCAGTGGGTGTCGACCGCGTTCATGCTCACCATGGCGGCGGTCATCCCGGTCACCGGATGGTTCCTGCAGCGGGTCACCACTCGCCGGGCCTACACGATCGCGATGGGTGTGTTCATCGCGGGCACAGCGCTTTCCGCCGTGGCCCCGTCGTTCACGGTGCTGCTGCTCGGACGGATCGTCCAGGCTGGTGGTACCGCGGTGATGATGCCGTTGCTGATGACCACCCTGATGACGGTGGTCCCCGAACAGGACCGCGGCCGGGTCATGGGCAATGTCACCCTCGCCATCTCGGTTGCCCCGGCCATGGGGCCGGTCCTGTCCGGTGTGGTACTCCAAGTCGGTTCGTGGCGTTGGCTTTTCGGGCTGGTGCTGCCGATTGCCGCGGTGGTCACCTGGCTGGGCCTGCGCAAACTGGACAATATCGGCGAACCGCAGACCGGCGCGCTCGACTGGTCCAGCGTGGCATTCGCCGCGGTCGGATTCGGCGGCCTGGTGTACGGGCTCAGCCGGTTCGAGACCCACAATGTCGCGACACCCGCGGTGATCGTCGTCACCGGACTGGCGCTCATCGGTGTCTTCGCGGCCCGTCAGCTGCGACTGCAGCGCACCGGAGCCCCGCTGCTGGATCTGCGCATCCTGCTGTTCGGCACCTATACCAAGGCGCTGATCCTGATGTCGGTCGCGTTCATGGCGATGCTCGGATCGATGATCCTGCTGCCGCTGTACCTGCAGAATCTGCGCGGCCTGTCGGCACTGCAGACCGGACTGCTCGTCATGCCGGGCGGACTGGCGATGGGGCTGCTCGGCCCGACTGTCGGGCGGCTGTTCGACCGGTTCGGCGGGCGAGTACTGGTGATTCCCGGTTCGATCGGTGTCGCGGCCGCACTCGCCGGGTTCACCCGGATATCGATGACCATGCCGTACTGGCAGCTGCTGATCCTGCACATCCTGATGATGGTGTCGCTGGCTGCGGCCTTCACCCCGGTCTTCACGCTCGGACTCGGGGCGCTCCCGCAGCACCTGTACTCACATGGCAGCTCCATGCTCGGCACACTGCAGCAGGTGGCCGCGGCCTTCGGCACCGCCCTGGTGGTGACGGTGATGTCGGCCCGCAGCAGCGCGCTGGTGGCGGACGGAGCGGATCCGATCACCGCACACCTCGACGGCATGCGCCTGGCATTCGCCATCTCCGCCGCCATGGCCCTGATCGTCATCGTGATGGCAGTGCTGCTGCCGAGCCGATCCAGCGCACCACAGGACGCGGATGGCACCGAGACGCCGACCCCCGAGCTGATGAAGAGCTGATCGTCCCACCGGACGGCACGCCTCGCCGCTCACACCGCTGCCGACAGTGCGTCGGCAGCGGTGTCGGCCACGGCGAACACGCCGATGGCACAGTTGGTTACGCCGGGCGCGCCGTCGGCTCGTCGGTCACTGCGATCGGGCGGGAATAATGGCGAAACCCCGACGGCTATCCTTTACTGGTCATGAAGTCGGCTTTTTCGGGTCCGGTCCACGGTGCGCCCAAGACGGTCTACCTCGATCATGCGGCGACCACCCCGATGGTGCCTGCCGCGATCGAGGCGATGACGGCTGCCCTCGGGATGACGGGCAATGCCTCCTCACTGCACGGTTCGGGGCGCACGGCACGGCGGATGCTGGAGGAGGCGCGCGAATCGATTGCCGCCGATCTGGGCGCCCGGCCGTCGGAGGTGATCTTCACCTCGGGTGGGACCGAGAGCGACAATCTGGCGATCAAGGGCATCTACTGGGCGCGCCGCGCCGCCGACCCGCGCCGGACCAGGATCATCGCGGGGTCGACCGAACATCACGCGGTTATCGACGCAGTCGAGTGGCTGGAACAGCATGAGGGCGCACAGGTGACCTGGCTGCCGGTGGACACCGACGGTGTCGTATCGCCGCGGGTATTGCGTGCGGCGCTGGCCGAGCATGCCGACGAGGTCACGCTGGTGAGCATCATGTGGGCCAATAACGAGGTGGGCACCATCGCCCCGATCGTCGAATTGGCCATGGTGGCACAGGAATTCGGCGTGCCGATGCACAGCGACGCGATCCAGGCCGCCGCGCAGCTGCCGATCGACTTCGCGGCGAGTGCGCTGTCGGCCGCGAGTTTCGCCGGGCACAAGGTCGGTGGACCGCACGGTGTCGGTGTGCTGGTGCTCGGCCGGCAGGTGCCGTGTGTGCCGCTGCTGCACGGCGGCGGGCACGAACGCGATCTGCGCTCGGGGACCTCCGATACCGCCGCGGCCGTCGGACTGGCCACCGCATTGCGCCATACCGTGGCCGAGTTGCCCACGCGCACACCGGAATTGACCGTGCTGCGGGATGATTTGATCGCGGGTATCCGCACGGCCGTTCCGGATGCGGTACTGAGCGGTCCGGTCGGGGAGCGGCGACTGCCGGGCAATGTGCACTTCACTTTTCCCGGCTGCGAAGGTGATTCGCTGCTGATGCTGCTGGACGCCGCCGGAATCGAATGTTCGACCGGATCGGCCTGCAACGCGGGCGTGGCCGCCCCCAGCCATGTGCTGATCGCCATGGGCGTGGAACCGTGGCAGGCGCGCGGTTCGCTGCGCTTCTCGCTGGGGCACACCTCGACGCGCGCCGATGTGGACGCGGTGCTGAATGTATTGCCCCGGATTGTGGAACGGGCCAGGGCCGCGGGTCTGGCCGGTGCGAAGGGAGGTGTCTGATGCGGGTACTCGCCGCGATGAGTGGTGGTGTGGACTCGGCAGTGGCGGCGGCACGTGCCGTCGACGCGGGTCATGAGGTGGTCGGCGTGCATCTGGCGCTGTCGGCGACACCGGGCACGCTGCGCACCGGTTCGCGTGGTTGCTGCTCCAAGGAGGACGCCGGTGACGCCCGGCGGGCCGCCGATGTGCTCGGCATCCCCTTCTATGTATGGGATTTCGCCGATCGCTTCAAGGAAGACGTGATCGACGATTTCGTCGCCGCGTACGCGGCCGGTGAGACGCCGAATCCGTGTCTGCGCTGCAACGAGAAGATCAAGTTCTCGGCCCTCGCCGATCGTGCGGTGGCACTCGGCTTCGACGCCGTGGTCACCGGACATTACGCGCGGCTCGAGGACGGTGTGCTGCGCCGGGCCGTCGACGCCGATAAGGACCAGTCCTATGTGCTCGCGGTGCTGACCGCGCAGCAGCTGTCGCGGGCCATGTTCCCGGTGGGCGACACCCCGAAGCCGCAGATCCGCGCGGAGGCCGCCGAGCGCGGGCTCGCGGTGGCGAATAAGCCCGACAGCCATGACATCTGCTTCATCCCCTCCGGTGATACCCGCGCCTTCCTCGGCGCGAAGATCGGCATTCGGCCGGGTGCGGTGGTCGACGCCGACGGCCAGGTGCTCGGGGATCACGAAGGCGTGCACGGATTCACGATCGGCCAGCGCAAGGGGCTCGGCCTGCCCGGTCCCGGCGCCGACGGCAAACCGCGCTATGTCACCGACATCGATCCCGACTCCGGCACCGTTCGCGTTGGCTCCGTCGAGGACCTGCAGGTGTGGACCGTTCAGGCCGACCGTGCGATCTGGACCTCCGGCTCCGCGCCCGAGGGGTCGATCGAATGCGTTGCGCAGGTGCGCGCACACGGCGGCACCGCACCGGCCATTGCCGAGGCGGACGGCGACGGACTGATCGTGCGGCTGCGCGAGCCGCTGACCGGTGTGGCCCGTGGTCAGGCCGTGGTGCTGTATCGCCCGGATGTCCTGGGCGATCAGGTGATCGGCAGCGGCACCATCACCGACACCTCGCGTGCGGTGCCCGACTCGGTCAGCGCGGGCGTGAGCACTGCCAAGTGAGCGGTGCCTACATCGGGCGGCGCGGCAAGCGAGATCGGTCCACCCTCCTCGTCATTTCGGCGCAGACCGGGATCCACCACACAATGGGGTGTACACCCCGCATAGGGGCAGCGCAGTGAGCGAAATTGCCAGGGAATCGGGCGAACTCGAGGCGAAGGCACCCGTCCGTATCCCCGGCGGGATCGCGATGGCCGTCGGGTCCTGGCCGGGTACCGATCCGCGCGAGGCCGCGGCCACCATCATCGGTGAGTTGCCGGAACTGCCGCATCTGGTCGAACTGCCCGGGCGCGGTACGGGTTCGGACATGATCGGCCGCGTCTCCGCGCTGCTGGTCGATATGCGGTTCGACACCACGACGCGTGGCTATCGGCTGGTGTCCCGGCCCGGTGCGGTATCGCGGCGCGCTCGCGATCTGCTCAGGTCGGACCTCGACGCGCTCGAAGAGGCGTGGGAGACAGCGGGTTCGGCCGGTGCCGGGCGCACGGTCAAACTGCAGGCCGCCGGTCCGCTCACCCTCGCGGCTCAGCTGGAATTGCCCGGCGGTCACCGCGTACTCACCGATTCCGGCGCGGTGCGCGATATTTCGGAATCCCTTGCCGAAGGCCTGGACCGGCACGCGAGCGAGGTGCGCAAGCGCCTCGGCGCGGAAGTCGTTCTGCAACTGGATGAACCGTCGCTGGCCGAGGTACTGAACGGCTCGCTCCGCGGCGTCAGCGTCCTCGATACCGTGCGCGCAGTACCCGAACCGGAAGCACTCGCCGTCCTGGATGCGGTCATCACCGCACAATCGGCTCCGGTCCTTGTCCACAGCTGCGCCGAGTCGGCCGCACTGTCCTTCCTGCGCGCCAGCGCGGCCGCCGCCGTCGGCTTCGATATGTCCACCATCGCCACCCGCGATCTGGACGATATCGGTGAAATCCTCGATACCGGAAAACAAGTGGTGCTCGGCCTCGTCCCGACCACTCGGCCCGCCAAACCACCGACCTGGCGCGATATCGCCGAGCCCGGCGTCCGCCTGATCGACCGCCTCGGCCTGCGCCGCTCGACCCTCGCCACCCAGATCCTCGTCGCCCCCGCCTGCGGTCTGGCCGGTGCTCCACTGGACTGGGCCCGCGCGGCCCTGCGCCTGTGCACCGAGGTGGCCCGCGCCTACGCCGAAGAACCCGAATCGCTCGACTTCACCTGATGCCGGGCGCGCCGCAATCCGTGCGATGAGTCCGCCGCGACGTGCGGGAATGTGGCGGCTGGATGTCAGTGGGCTCGGCTAATGTGCGATGGGTGAGTGACAGCGACATTGTGGCGGAGCCAGCGACCGCGGAGCAGCGAGTGGAGTGGCGGCGGCTCGCGGACGAGGTTCGTGAGCATCAGTTCCGGTACTACGTCCGGGACGCGCCGATCATCTCCGACGGCGAGTTCGACAAGCTGCTGCGGCAACTGCAGGCACTGGAGGACGCGCACCCGGATCTGCGCGCACCCGATTCGCCGACGCAGCTGGTCGGCGGCGGATTCGCGACGGATTTCACCGCCGTGGACCACCTGGAGCGGATGCTGTCGCTGGACAATGTGTT
Organism: Nocardia sp. NPDC004278; assembly: GCF_053602975.1. Classification (NCBI taxonomy): domain Bacteria; kingdom Bacillati; phylum Actinomycetota; class Actinomycetes; order Mycobacteriales; family Nocardiaceae; genus Nocardia; species Nocardia sp. NPDC004278. Next base: position 30,560 of record NZ_JBSGEQ010000044.1, on the reverse strand, counting down.
CGACTTCGACGAGCTGCGCACCTGGGCGAGCCGGGTGGAGGCGGAGACCGGATCGAATCTGCACTATCTGTGCGAGGTGAAGATCGATGGCGTCGCGCTGAACCTCGTCTATGAAAACGGGCGGCTGGTGCGCGGTGCGACGCGCGGCGACGGGCGCACCGGCGAGGACGTCACGCTCAACGCGCGCACCATCGAGGACATCCCGGGCGAGCTCACGCCGTCGGAGGAGTTCGCGATCCCCGAACTGCTCGAGGTGCGCGGCGAGGTCTATTTCCGGCTGGAGGATTTCGAGACGCTCAATGCCGCGATCGTGGCCGAGGGCAAACCGCCGTACGCGAATCCGCGCAATACCGCGGCGGGTTCGCTGCGGCAGAAGGATCCCGCGGTCACCGCGCGGCGTCGGCTGCGGATGATCTGCCACGGCTTCGGCCGCATCGAGGGCTACAGCCCGACCTCACAGCATGAGGCCTACCGCGCCCTGGCCGCCTGGGGTCTGCCGGTCTCCGAGCATACGAAGCTGGTACAGGGCATCGACGCGGTGATCGAGCGCGTCAACTACTGGGGCGAGCACCGCCACGATATCGAGCACGAGATCGACGGTCAGGTGATCAAGGTCGACGAGATGGCGCTGCAACGGCGTCTCGGTTCCACCTCACGCGCTCCGCGCTGGGCGATCGCCTATAAGTACCCGCCGGAGGAGGCGACGACCAAGCTGCTCGGCATCGAGGTGAATGTCGGCCGCACCGGCCGGGTCACCCCGTTCGCAGTGATGGAGCCGGTCTCCATCGCGGGTTCCACGGTCGCGCGGGCCACTTTGCACAATGCCTCCGAGGTGAAGCGCAAGGGTGTGCTGATCGGTGACACCGTCACCATCCGCAAGGCGGGCGACGTCATCCCGGAGGTGCTCGGCCCGGTGGTGGACGCGCGCACCGGCGACGAGCGCGAATTCGTCATGCCGACGCAGTGTCCCGAATGCGGTGCGGAGCTGGCGCCGGAGAAGGAGAGCGACGTCGATATCCGCTGCCCCAATGGGCAGTTCTGCCCGGGGCAGCGGCGGGAGCGATTGTTCTACATCGCGAGCCGTCGGGTCTTCGATATCGAGGCGCTCGGCTATGAGGGTGCGGTGGACCTGCTGCGTTCGAGCGCGATCACCGATGAGGGCGATCTGTTCGACCTCGATGAGGCGCGGCTGCTGACCACCTCGCTGTACGCGAATATGGACGGCACCCTGTCCGCGAACGGCAAGCGACTATTGGAGAACCTGCAGGCCGCCAAGGACCGCCCGCTGTGGCGAGCGTTGGTCGGCCTGTCCATCCGGCACGTCGGTCCGACCGCCGCCCGTGCGCTCGCCGCGGAATTCGCCAGCATGGACCGCATCGAACAAGCATCGGCCGAGGAACTCGGCGCCGCCGACGGGGTCGGTCCGACCATTGCGAACGCGGTGGTGGACTGGTTCACCGTCGACTGGCATCGCGCGATTGTCGACAAGTGGCGCGCGGCGGGCGTGCGCATGGCCGATGAGCGCGACGAGTCCATCGAGCGGACGCTCGAGGGCCTATCGATCGTGGTGACCGGTTCGCTGGAAGGGTTTTCCCGCGACGGTGCCAAGGAGGCGATCCTGGTGCGTGGCGGCAAGGCCGCGGGCTCGGTATCCAAGAAGACCGCGTTCGTGGTGATCGGAGAGTCGCCGGGATCCAAGGCCGCGAAGGCGGAGGAACTGGGCGTGCCGATCCTCGACGAGGCCGGATTCCGCCTCCTGCTCGAGCAGGGCCCAGAGGCGGTAGCACCGGATACCGCCGAGGGAGACGCCGAAGCGGAGGAATAGGGCGGCTCCTCGGGAAGGGGGGATACGCCGTCGGCGAACGGCGCTTGACCTGAACCCAGCTCGAGGTATCACGATCGACTGGTAGGCAACTATCAGGAGATTCGATATGACTCACCGCTCTACCGCTCTGATCACCGGTGCTTCGGCGGGATTCGGTCTGGCTCTTGCGCGTTCGCTCATTGCGCGCGGCTGGCGGGTGATCGGCACCGCCCGCCGCGCCGATCGCCTCGAACGGGTGGAGTCCGAACTCGGCGAAGCCTTTCTCGCGGTGCCCGGCGATATCACCGATCCGGCGCATCGTGCCGAACTGGCCGAGATCGCCGCTGGGTTCGGACATCTCGACCTGCTCGTGAACAATGCGAGCAGGCTCGGGCCGAGTCCGATGCCGCGGCTGGCCGACTATCCGCTCAACGAGCTCGAGTTGGTGTACCGCACCAATGTCATTGCCCCGCTCGCGGTTCTGCAATTCGCGCTGCCGCTGCTCGGCGCCGACGGTGTCGCGGTGAACATCAGCTCCGACGCGGGCGTCGAACCGTATCCGAATTGGGGCGGTTACGGCTCCTCGAAGGCGGCGCTCGACCAGCTCACCGCCATTCTGGGCGCCGAATATCCGGACCAGTCGATCTACGCCTTCGATCCCGGCGATATGCGCACCGAAATGCACCAGGCCGCATTTCCCGGCGACGATATCTCCGATCGCCCGGAGCCCGAGACCGTGGTGCCCGCGCTTCTGCGACTGATCGAGCAGCGACCGAAGAACGGCCGCTACACTGTGGCCGATTTCACCGCGGGGGTCGCCAGATGAACTCGGCATCGACGGGTGGGCCAGCGGCGCTGAACGAATGGCCCGACATACTGCCGCCCGAGCGCAATGCCATTGCCCCGCCGGAGGCACGCGGTCTGGCCCGCGACGAGGTCCGGATGCTGGTGGCGGCGGATCGCCTCACCCACACCATATTCCGCGAGCTCCCACAGCAGTTGAATGCGGGTGACCTGGTGGTGGTGAACAATTCGTCGACCCTGGCCGCCGCGGTCGACGGCGTACTCGACGGCACGCCGGTCACGCTGCATCTGTCCACCTGGCTCAACGCGCTGGTCGAGGCGGAGACGGAGACCAGTGGTCCACCGGATACCTTCGGCGGCTGCGACGGGCTCTGGGTGGTGGAGGTGCGCACCCGCGAACGCACGCCGTATGGCGGTGATCTGTACGCAGGCAATGAGATCCAAATGCCGGACGGCGCCACGGCCACCCTCCGCGAACCCTGGCTACCGGGTGCGCGCCGACTCTGGATCGCCGAACTCAGCGCGGATCCCACCTGGCTGCTGGCCACCCACGGCTATCCGATCACCTATTCATATGTGCCACAGCGTTGGTCGCCGTCCTACTACACGACAGTGTTCGGCCGGATCCCGGGCAGTGCCGAAATGCCGAGTGCGGGACGCCCGTTCACCCAAGCGCTGGTGCTCGATCTGGTGACCGCCGGTGTGGCGGTCGCACCGATCACCCTGCACACCGGGGTCTCCTCGCCCGAGGCGGGCGAACCGCCGAGTCCGGAGCGCTTCGCGGTACCGGCGACGACTGCACGTCTGGTGAACGACACCAGGGCGGCGGGCGGCCGCATTATCGCGGTCGGCACCACGGTGACCCGAGCATTGGAGACGACCGCCGATCACAACGGCATCGTGCACCCGGCCCGCGGATGGACCGAACTTGTCCTGGGAATGCAACGGCCCGCCCGAGTGGTCGACGGCATCATTACCGGATGGCACGCTCCCGGCGCGTCACATCTGGATCTGCTCGTCGCGGTCGCGGGCGAGACAAGCGTGCACGAGGCCTACGCCACCGCTCTCGATACCGGCTATCTCTGGCACGAGTTCGGCGACAGCGCGCTGTTGTTCGGACCTAGGAGGGCGTAATGGTCACGGTGGAGTCGAGCTGGCCGCCGACCGTGACCCGGCCGCACTGACCATTGCTGAGATCGAGATGGTCGGTCCTGGTCTTGGTCCGGGTCTTCTGGATGGTGGTGTCGACAGTGACGTCGACCTTGCCCACCGAGCAGACCTTCACGAGCGCGGGTGATCCGGTGAAGCTGTAGGTGCCGCCACCCTGGCAGGTATTGGTCTCATCGTGGAAGAAGATCCGCGCCGAACCGTCCGGACACGGTGCCTCGGCGGCGGCCTGCGGTGGGCCGAGTACGACCAGCGGGCCGAGTGCGAGAGCGGCAGCGACGGAGCTGCGGGCCACAAGACGACGAACCGTCAGTTCCATCGTTAACCATCCTCATCAGGGTCCAGCGAGTGCCAGCGGATAGCCGCGGCGCCAGCATGATAACGCGTGACATGCGCATTTGTCCGGTCGAAGCCCGTGCGAAGGCGTCGAGCGGCGACTATCGCGGCGCGCCGCGCGGGTGGCGGTGTCGCGGATGGGCGGGCAAACCGACAGGATGGCGGGATGCTGCGCAGTTTTCAGGTGACGAATCACAGATCGCTGGCCGAACGGCAGGACTTGCGATTGAGCCGGGGGAGTGGTCCGGTCGCGGTGCCGGTGACGGCGGTGCACGGTGCGAGTGCCGCGGGCAAGACGAACCTGATCGATGCCCTGGGGCAGATGCGCGACGCGGTGCTGAATTCGGTGACCGGCTGGGATCCGTATGCCGGGCCGGTGCGCGCGCCGCATCGCGGATTCCCGAATCGCCCTTCGGAATTCGTGGCCGGCTTCGTCGCCGAGGGCGTGCCGTACACCTACGGGTTCCGGTTGGACAATGCGGATGTGACGGCCGAATGGCTCTACACCCATCCCCGCTCGCGCAAGCGAATCGTCTTCGAGCGCAATGGCGAACAGATCAAGATCGGCCCGATGTTCGAGGCCGCACGCTACGGTATCGCGGCATTGCTACCGCTGGTGCGCCCGAATGCGTTGCTGCTCAGTCTCGCCGGGCAGATGTATGCCGAGGCGCTGGTGCCCGCGTATCGGTGGTTCTCCGCGATGCTCGAGGTGCAGCACGGTGCCGTCGATGCCGCGGCGGTGGCGCATCGGCTCGGCAGTCATCTCTCCGCCGCACCGGATCATGCGGTTCGACTGCTCATGCTGCTGCGCACCGCCGAACTCGGTATTACCGATCTGCTGATCGCCGAACCCGATCCGATGTACGCGGACTATCTGCGCGAACTCGACGCCGATATCGCGGGGACGGCCGAACAGGTGCAACTCTGCGCCACCTCGCCGGGGCACGCCGACCAATTGCTGCGGGATAACGGCATCACCGAGATCATGCTCGCGCGCGAGCTCGGCAATCTCGAGGCCGCGCGCGATGCCCTCTACACCAGGATGGTCGAGCGCCGCGGCGTCGGGCTCGGCCTGGTACACGCCGGGATCGATGCCGCCTTCGATATCACCGAAGAATCCGCTGCGACACTGTCGATGCTGCGGCTGCTGCCGACCATGCTCGATGCGCTCGACTCCGGTCGAGTGCTCGCGATCGACGATATCGGCGCGCAGCTGCCGGTCGAGGAGACCGACCGGCTGATCCAGCTCTTCCAGAATCCGGAGACGAATTCCCGTGGTGCGCAATTGATCTTCACAACGAACAATCGCGCGCTGATCGATCGGGCGAATGGACGCTCACAGCGCACCCGCACCGCCGTCTGGCAGATCCGTCGCACCGAAGACGGCGCCAGCGAGCTCGCCGCGCTGTAGTCCGCCGAAGCACGTCGTCGGTCGCGGCCGTTGCTGCGACCGCGTGATGGTGCGGTGAGCGCGTGCTGCGTTGTGTGGTCGCGTGATGGTGCTGTGAGCGTGTGCCGCGCGGTGGGCGTGTGCCCACTGGGCTGGTGATGGTGCTGTGAGCGCGTGCCGCGCTGTGTGGTCGCGTGACGGTGCTGTGAGCGTGTGCTGTGTGGTTGGCGTGTGACGTGCTGTGAGCGTGTGACGTGCTGTGAGCGTGTGACGTGTCGTGAGCGTGTGACGTGTCGTGAGCGCGTGACGTGCTGTGGGTGGGTGATGGTGCTGTGAGCGCCAGGCGTGCTGTGGGTGCGTGCCGTGCTGCGGACCGCGTGATGCTGCTGCGACCGCCTGCCGTGCTGTGAGCGCCTGGCGGTGCCACGATCGCCCGACGGGCCTGTGCATCGGTCGGCTGCGACATCCAGCAGCGCCGACGGGGTGCGCGTCCGGACCAATAGCATGGGTGCCATGGTGCAGTTCGCGATGCTGGTGATCGTCGTCGGCGCGCTGGTGGCGATGCTCATGATCTACCTGCGCGGGCGTAACGGGTTTCGGGTGGCGAATCCGGAGTCGGGGACGCTCTATGTCACCGGGGTGAGTCCGCGGCCGGATGCGACCGGTGTGCAGTATGTGACCATCACCGGCAATCTGACGGGCCCGTCGGCGCCCGGCACCGTGGTCTACGGCCGTATGGCCTGGGATGTGAACGATTGGCCTGCCATCGGCGATCTCATCCCGGTCGTCTATCCGTCCGGCAAACCCGAACGCTGGCAGCTCTCGCACCCGGGCGCGCGTCCGGGGCTCGGTTCCTGACCTGGTCGCAGGCCCGACCAACGGCCGCGGCGGAGTCGGCGGCCTGGGCGGCAAGACCACTCGATCGGGTTGTTGCCGTGCGACTGCTGGGCCGGTGGGAGGATGCCGGTATGGATGCGAAGGACACCGAGCTCGTCATTCGAACTGCTCGGCCGGATGAGTACGACGCGGTCGGTGACCTGACGGTGCAGGTCTACGTCGGTGAAGGTTATGTGCGCGCCGGTAGCCCCTATGTCACCCAACTCGCCGATATCGCCCATCGCGCCGACGCGGCCCAGGTGCTGGTCGCCGTGCACGGCGACCAGGTGGTCGGCGCGCTGGCGGTCGCCCGGCCCGGAACACCCTATGCCGAGATCGCCCGGCCGGGTGAGCTGGAGTTCCGCATGCTCGCCGTGTCGAAATCGGCGCGCGGCCTTGGCGCGGGAACGGCGTTGATACGCACCGTCATCGAACTGGCCCGTGCCGAATCCTTTGACGCCGTGGTACTTACCACCATGCCCGCCATGGTCGACGCACGGCGGATCTACGACCGCTTCGGTTTCGTCCCTGCGCCGGAACGGGATTGGACGACCGAGGCGGGAGAGTGGCTGACCGTGCTGCGCTTGGAGCTTTCGGCCTGATGCCGCGCGGGCGGGCTCAGCCCAGCGTAGTCGCGACGATGCCTGCCAGGTAACCGAGCCGCGCGACCTCGGACGGACGGAAGTCGGGTCCACCGGGTCGCCCGAGCAGCAGCACCTTGCCGGTATTGCCGAGCGGCGCGGCCGCCAGTTTAGTGTCCATATCGCGCCAGATCTGCGGCACCCAATCGGCCTCGGGATCGAGGACGGCGGGCTTCTCCAGCGGCATCCACGGGGCCGAACCCGCTTGGGTCTGCGGCGCGGACTGGCTGCCGACCACGCGGTAGGCACCCTGCGGGCCCATATCCATAATGGTGCTCCAGCCGACCCGCAGCACCCGCGGCACACCCTCGACGAGCACCTGCAGCCGGTCGTCGCGGGCGCTGGCGACCTGGTCGATCAGCTCGAGCTCGCGATGGGTGTCCAGTACGCCGGAGTACGGCCGGATGGAGTCCACGTGCACATCGCCGATCGATTCGGCGGCGGTGATCAAGGTGTCCGGCAGCGCACCCTGCGGCACCTCGACGACGAGGTCGTCGACCGCGAAACCCGCGCCTCGCTCGACCACGTCGAGGGAGAGGATGTCGGCGCCGACGGAACCAAGTGCGAGTGCGAGCGCACCGAGGCTTCCCGGTCGATCCGGAAGTTGCACGCGGAGCAGGTATGACACGCGCGTTCCTTTCCTTGGCGGCCGAGGCTCTCAAACGAATACCCGGGTCACGCAATACTTACACCCCCGAGTCCCGGTTATCGACTCGAAGTACGGCCAGTGACGGATGCCACACCGCGAGTTCGCGCGGATGCGGCGTGTCACGCTAGTGGGTGGGGTGTGTCGTCGCACGCCCGGCTCCTGTGAAAATTGTGCAATAGATGGTCGCTAGGCTGTTCGGTGGCCGTTCACCAAGCTCAAACCATGCCGAAAGGGGTCCGCGGTGCCCGCCATCTCCCGCGACGAGGTTGCACACCTCGCCCGGCTGTCCAGGCTCGCCCTGTCCGAAGCCGAACTCGATCAGTTCGCCGGTCAGTTGGATTCGATCCTGAGTCACGTGCGGACCGTCTCCGAGGTCGCCGCCGCCGATGTGCCCGCGACCGCGTCGCCGAATCCGGCGACCAATGTGACGCGTCCGGATCAGGTCGTTCCGTGCCTGACCCCGGAGGAGGCGCTGTCGGGCGCTCCTGCGGTCGAAGACCAGCGGTTCGTGGTTCCGCAGATCCTGGGAGAAGGCGAATGAGCGCAGCATCGCGTAGCGACCTGACCGCGCTGTCGGCTGCCGAACTGGCAGCCAAGATCCACGGCCGCGAGGTGACCTCGGTGGAGGTCACCCAGGCGCATCTGGATCGGATCGCCGCCGTCGACGGCGAGTACCACGCATTCCTGCATGTGGCCGGGAACGAGGCGCTGAGCGCGGCCGCCGCGGTGGACGCCGCGCTGGCCGCTGGCGATGCGCCTGCCTCGCCGCTGGCCGGAGTTCCGTTGGCGCTCAAGGACGTTTTCACCACCACCGATATGCCGACCACCTGCGCCTCGAAAATTCTCGAGGGCTGGGTCGCGCCCTACGACGCGACGCTGACCGCCCGGTTGCGCGCCGCGGGCATCCCGATCCTCGGCAAGACCAATATGGACGAGTTCGCCATGGGCTCCTCCACCGAGAACTCGGCCTTCGGCCCGACCCGTAATCCGTGGGATACCACCAGGATTCCGGGTGGCTCCGGCGGCGGCTCGGCGGCCGCGCTGGCCTCGCACCAGGCACCGCTGGCGATCGGCACCGATACCGGCGGATCGATTCGCCAGCCCGCCGCGGTGACCGCGACCGTCGGCACCAAGCCGACCTATGGCACTGTTTCCCGGTTCGGTCTGGTGGCGTGCGCGTCATCGCTGGACCAGGGCGGCCCGTGCGGTCGCACCGTGCTCGACACCGCACTGCTGCACGAGGTGGTCGCCGGATACGATCCGCGCGACTCCACCTCCCGCGATGTGCCGGTGCCACCGGTGGTGGCCGCGGCGCGTCAGGGCGCCACCGGCGATCTGCGCGGCGTGAAAGTCGGTGTGGTGAAGGAACTCCACTCCGACAGCTATCAGCCGGGCGTCATCGCATCCTTCGATGCGGCGGTCGCGGTGCTGAAGGAATTGGGCGCCGAGGTGGTCGAGGTGTCATGTCCGCACTTCGAATACGCGCTGGCCTCCTACTACCTGATTCTGCCGAGCGAGGTGTCCTCGAACCTGGCGCGCTTCGACGCCATGCGCTACGGGCTGCGCGTCGCCGATGACGGCAGCCACAGCGCCGAGCAGGTCATGGCCGCCACCCGTGCGGCCGGATTCGGCCCGGAGGTCAAGCGCCGCATCATGATCGGCACCTACGCACTGTCGGCCGGCTACTACGACGAGTACTACGGTCAGGCGCTCAAGGTGCGCACGCTGATCGCCCGGGACTTCGACAGGGCCTATGAGCAGGTCGATGTCCTGATCTCCCCGACCAGCCCGTTCACCCCGTGGAAGCTGGGGGAGAAGGTCGACGATCCGCTGGCGATGTACCTCTCGGACCTGTGCACCCTGCCGACGAACCTGGCCGGGCATCCGGCCATGTCGGTGCCGTCGGGGTTGAGCAAGGACGATGGCATGCCGGTGGGTCTGCAGATCATGGCGCCCGCGCTCGCCGATGATCGGCTGTACCGCGTTGGTGCGGCGTACGAGGCGGCGCGGGGACCGGTCGCCTGACGGCGCATATGGCCTGAGCGCCCGGTCTCGTCTCGATTCCTCGGATTTCGACGGGACCGGGCGCTCAGTGCGGCTATCTACCGCTCGATAGCCGCTAGGCGGGCCAGATGAATTCCGGATCCGTCAGATAGTCCTGACGCCGCTGATCCAGTGCCATCGCCACCATCTGGTGCGCACCGGGTCCGATTACCTTGCGCACCGGCGGATTCGGCATGTTCACCAGCGCGATCAACTCCGCCGCGGCGACTTCCGGTGCCGCCTCGACCCATTCGGCAGCGGCATCGGCCGTGGTTTCGCCGTGGCCTGCTGGCTGGAGATCGGTCGCTTCGGCGGTGACCGGCGGCGCAGTCGGGTCCGGGTAGTCCGGCATGCCGAGGATGCCACTGCGCAGTTCGTCGTACGCCGGGAGCGCCGTCGCGAACTTCATGCTCGACTTCGCCCAATCGGTGTCGAAGCCGCCCAGCTGTGCCAGCGTGACGTGAATTCCGAAGGGGCGCAGCTCATCCGCGAGTGCTGCGCCGAAACCCTCCAGTGCCCATTTGCTCGCGTTGTACATGCTGAACAGCGGCAGGCTGCCCACCGCGCCGACCGTCGAGATCTGCACGATGTGTCCCGACCCCTGTTTGCGCAGGTGTGGTACCGCTGCCTGCGAAACCCACAGCGCGCCATAGAAATTGGTATCCATCTGGGCGCGGATCTGGGCCTCGGTCAGTTCCTCGACCGCGCCCACCAGACCGTATCCGGCATTGTTCACGATCACGTCGATACCGCCGGCGATCGCGAATGCCCGATCTACGGTGGCGATCGCGCGGTCGCGGTCGCGAACATCCAAGGGCAGCACCGTCAATCGGTCACTGTCGATATCGGCCATGGACCGCGGATCGCGAGCGGTCGCGACAACGCGGTCGCCATCGGCGAGCGCGGCGAGGGTGAACGCGCGCCCCAGTCCGCGGTTGGCGCCGGTGATGAACCAAGTTCTGGTCATATCGATCCTTTCGTCGCGAGACGCTCCGTCTCGTTGGGCAAAGATGCCAAGCCGATTCGATCCTGTCAAGACGAGACGTTGCGTCTCGTTTTTGATATGGTCTCGAGATGGCCGAAACACCGAGCGCAGCCAGGCGCAGCGAACGCGCCCGCGCCGCGATCCTCGCCGCTGCCACCGAACTGATCCGCGAGCTGCCCTATGCGAAGCTGAGCATCGAGGCCATCGCGGCTCGGGCCGGAGTCGGCAAGCAGACGATCTACCGCTGGTGGCCGTCGAAGGGTGCTGTTGTATTCGACGCGATGCTCGAACTCTATTCCGGCCCGGACGGTCTCGTACTTCCGGACACCGGCGACATCCGTGCGGACCTGCGGGAGCTGGTCCGCGGCGCGATCGCCGAACTCACCGATCCGAGTTTCGAGGCCTTCCTGCGCGCGATGTACGTCGAGATCCAGCAGGATCCGGAACTCGGCGCCGCCTATCGCGAGCGACTTCTGCTCCCGCAGCGCGCCGCCATTGCCGAACGCCTGGCCGCGGGCGTCCGGGCGGGCCAACTCCGCGCCGATCTGGACCCCGATATCGCCATCGATCTGCTCCTCGGCCCGATTCAGAGCCGCTGGACCCTGGGCCTGCCCGGCCTCACCGAGGACTATGCCGACGCCGCTCTGGATGCCGCCCTGGCCCACCTCGCGCCCTGATGCGCCCGTACCCCGCTCGGATTCCGAGCGGGGTACGGATCATGACTGGTACATCGCGACGGAATGGAGATCAGTGGGCGCGTAGGGATTCGGCTTGTCGCTGGATGCCTTCGGTCATATCGGCGAAGCCGCGGCGGAGGTTCTTGCCGAGCAGGGCGACCACGAGGGGGTGCAGCCAACCCGCGAGTTCGAAGTGGGATTCGTAGCGGGTGCGGTCCGGGCCGAGCGGGGTGACCTGGTGTGAGCGCAGGCTGTGCAGGGTGCCGAGCGGGACCGGTTTCATCGAGTAGCTGAATTCGGTGTCCGGGGTATGCGAGACCATCCATTCGCGCTGGCGTCGCGGGCTGGAACCGGACAGTGCGACCAGCATGTCGATGGGTTCGCCGGGGACGAGGGTGCTGCGGGCTTCGATGCAGAAGGGGTTCCACTCGCCGTAGCGGGGGAGGTCGGTGATCACCTGCCACACCAGTTCGGCGGGGGCGTCGATCTCGACGGTGGCATCGATGACAAAGGACATGATCAGTAAACTAGAACAAGTTCTAAGGGTGATCAAGCCTCCGAGCTGCGCAGTCGCCGATCAGCAAGTGCCCATGGCGGTGCCTTGATCGGCGCCGTAGCGGTGGCCGTGGCCCGGCGGCGCGTGCAGTGCGGCGAGCAGGTCGGCGCTGGTCTGCAGGAAGCTGACAACCGGAAGCCATTGCGGGACTGGGGCATCCACCCGGACATCGCGAAGTTCGGGTGCCCGCCACAGCAGCGACGGCGACCAGTGCACCACTGGATCGGAGCTATTGGCCAGCACTGTTGCCCCCGCATGATGCACCTGACCGGCGGGCGGACCCGCCCAGAGCGCGGCGCAGGTGCGGCGGTCCTGGTCGGCGTCGTCGGTGAAGATCGAGCTGCCGCCCAGCGCGCCGAGGCTCTGTCCATAGACGTAGAGCCGGGGCTTGTACTCGAGTGTGCCGATGCGTCGCTGCACTGCGGCGAACAGCGCACGTGCCGAGGCGATCGCATCGTCGCGGCCGAAGAGGAAGGTTACCCAGCTCGGGGCATAGGAGTACTGCATGCCGACCAGGGCGACGTCACCGCCGAAGCGTTCGTAGAAGCCGCGGACCGCATTCGCATCGATCCATCCCGACCCGGTCGGTACCGCGAGGACGATATTCGAGCGTTCCAGTCCGCCGGAGCGTTCCAGTTCCCCAATCGCGAGAGCAACACGGGAATCCAGATCCGGTGCGGAGTCGAGTCCGACATACACCCGGACGGGTCCGGCGGGCGATCCGGAAACGAACTTGCGACCCTCCGCGCCCAGCGACGGCCAGCTGATGGCCGATTCGGCGCTGCCGGAGCGGGTATAGGAAACCGGTTGCACCAGTTCGGGATCGATCGTCGCATTGGCGGTGGCATAGGCACTGCGCCGCCAGTCCACCACCGCGGGTACGCCGATGAGATAGAGCACCGATGCCGCGACCGCGGTGACCGCGATCCCGCGCGCCCAGCCGAGTTGCCGCGCGATCCACCGGGTGACGCGTGCGATTCCGGTCACAGTGCCGACGATCACCGCCGACATCACCGCCCAGTGCAGCCAGTACCCCGGGCCGATTGGCGCCGTGTCCATCGCCGTGCGCAACTGGTTCTGCCAATGACTAGCATTCGCGGCCGTGCCGAGGATCGCGATCGCGGTCAGACCGAGCAGCGGTCTCCGACACCGAATCAGGCGACGGTTAATGTCGAAATCCCAGTACCGCAAGGTAAATCGGAGAACACCCGCAATGCCGAGCGCGACGGCGGCGAGCAGCCCGGTCAGCACCGCCTGGGCGCTCGGAGTGCGCGGCAGCAGACCGGGTGCGAGCGATATGGCTGTGCCGAGTCCGATGCCGAGCGTCGTGCCAATGCGTGGCTGCAGCGCGCGGTGAAACCGATTGGCAGCCAGTCTCTTCCAACGACTATATCGAGGTGACCGGCCATTCGGACTCGCCGTCCCGACGGCATTCGCAGCGGTGGCGGCCGGTCTGGTCGTCGTCAACGTGCTCATGCCTGAACCCCCTGTGCGCCAATGTCATTCGAAAATCTGGCCGGTGTCCTAACCTCGGCCCGCCGCCTGACGGACGGCAGCACACCAGCCAGCACCACCCCGAGCCCGACCACCCCGGCAAACCATGCCAGCCACCCGCCGCCGCTCTCGGAACTCTCCGCGCCGAGTACGGATTCGAGCACCGGCACCCCATAGTCCTGCCGTCGCGAATTCAGATCGACGAATGTGTACGCGATACTCGCCATGGCATTGCAGCGAGCGCGGGAGAACGCGTCGTCGCGGCTCGCGCACGCCTCGTGCATATGCGTGGCCAGTGTCGCGTCGAGGTCCTGCCTGGCCCAACCGGCCAGCGGCTCGTCGCGCTCGTCCGCGTAGCGCAGCAGGTCGTAGCCCAGATCGTGTGCCTTACAAGCAGTTTCGAATTCGGCGGGCAATGTCACCGGTGACGAGCAGTCCCCATTCGGATTCACCAGCAGCCCGTCGACGACGGTCGGCCGATAACCGAACCGGTCCACGAAATCGGCGGGAATCGCGGCGGCCGAACCCGGCCCACCCGAGGTCAGGTCGACAACCGCCGCACCGGCCGCGGCGTTTTCCATCGGCCGGTGCACGGTGGCGGCGTGCGCCGCGGGCGCCAGCACAACGGTGGCTGCCATGGTGGTCAGCGCGGCCGCCGTCAATGCGGCGCAGCGTCGGGCGATGGGTTGCGCTCGGGCATCGTGCGCCCCGGCGTCGGCCAGCCTGGCGGTGTTCGGTGTGCTCATAATGCTCGACGCTAGAAATCCGGGCCGCCGCACCACCTCACGCCGGGGTGCGGTTTCCCGGGCCGTGCCATCGGGTGAGCGCATGCGCCCGCTCCCCCTGCAGTACTGGCGCGGATTTCACCCGTGGGTATGAGGACCTGGACCGCTCGGTTTCCTACTGTCGTAGACATGGAAAAACGGCGTGCCCGGGTCAAGCGGATGAATGCGCGAATGTGGTTCGACGCGTGCACCGTGCTCGTAGCGGTGATCTTCTACGCCGTCGCGTGGCCGACGCTGCACGTCACCCACGTTGTCCCGGTCGCGGTGCAGCCGTTCATCGCCGCGCTGGCGGCCTTCCCGGTCCTGCTGATCCGGCTCAACCCGGCGCTCGGCTGGGCGATATCCGCGGGTTCGGCGCTGATCATCGCGCTGGCCATACCGCATCAGCCGGGCAATGATCTCCCGATTCAGGTCGTGCATATCCTGTGCCTGTTCGTGCTGCTGTTCGCGGTGGCCGTGCGGGCACCGGTGCCGATCGTCGCCGTCGCCTGGGGCGCGACCTCGCTGCTGCTGGCCGCGACGATGTCCGGTGACGGCGGCGGATTCTCCGGGGGTGCCTGGGCCTGGCCCATCGCCTTCGCCGCGGTCGTGCTGTTCGCGATGCTGGTGCGCTGGCTGGTGCAGTCGCGCAAACAGCTGCTGGCTCAGGAGGAGGAGAACGAGCTCGAGCGGGCCCGGCGCGCCATTCTCGAGGAGAAGGCCCGCATCGCCCGCGACCTGCACGATGTGGTCGCCCACCACATGTCCCTGGTGGTGGTACAGGCCCAGACCGCGCCGTATCGGGTCGAGGGTGTGACCCCGGCCGCCCGCGCGGAGTTCGAATCCATCGGCGCGACCGCCCGCGAGGCATTGAACGAGATCCGCGGCATGCTCGGCGTGCTGCGCAGCGACGGTCAACTACCCGAACACGCGCCGCAGCCGAAGGCCGCGGATGTGCTCGGCCTGTTCGAGGCGGCGCGCCGCGCCGGTGTGCGCATCGACTGGACCATCGATGGGCTACTGGATCCGGTTCCGGACTCGGTCGGCCTCGCGCTGTACCGGATCGTCCAGGAATCGCTGTCCAATGCCTCCCGGCACGCGCCGGGCGCTCCGGTCCGCGTATCGGTCGTGATCGGCACCGACGCACTGCATCTGAGCGTCGGCAACGATCTCAGCGCCACCGTGGCCCGCCCGGTCGGCAATGGCGGCCATGGCCTGGCCGGGATGCGGGCCCGCGCACTGGCGGTGAGCGGGGAGGTGTCCGCTGGTCCTCGGGCGGATGGCGGGTTCGAAGTCCAGGCACGTCTGCCGATCACTCCGGCATCCGGGTCGGTGCCCGACCCGTCGATGGCCGCCGCAGTCGCAAATGCGGCGGACCGGTGAGGGCATAACGCAGGTGCGCCCCGAAATGGCTACGGGGCAACTCTGATTCACTTCGGTCGATTGCGTACTGCCGCAACAGCATCCGTGTAGAGTTCGGTGGTCAGCTGGTCTTCTGACACACCGAGTTCGGCCAGCACCGTCCGCAGTTCGGCCAGTGCCGCGTGGAGGTCCTCCTCGGTGGCTTGCGTCTCCAGCTCGAGGAACGTGCCGTCGATCTCAGGGACCGTCACGACGGTTGCCAGCAGCTCGTGGCCGGTACTGGCGAACCGGAAGTTCTCACAGTGTTTCGTCAGCTCGATCATGGGTGTATACCCGAGGTGCGCGATGATCTCTTCCAGTGGTTCTCGCTCGCCGACTACGGTCTCGAACTCAGGCTTGGAACCTGTTGCGGCGTCGACCGCAGAATCCTTGAACGTCAGCAGATGCCGCGTCTCGCCCGCGCCGCTGATGGTTCGGAGGCGAAATTCTCGATCAGCTCGTGCAAGTTCATTGTCCTCGGTGTCGAAATAAACATCCCAATAGGACACGTTCTCGGCCTCGGCCCGCTCCTTCAGCCTCGCTCGAACCGAATCCGGGTTCGTGAGCTTCGCCTTGTATTCTGCTTCGATCATGCTCGGCTCCAATTGTTTCAGACGATTCGGGTCGCGCTCGACACGGCTCGTGTACCCGGCACCGATCGAATCGGGGGCGGCGTGATGAACAGCACCGTGATCGTGACGCCCTCGCAGGTCTGAGACAACGCCGATGTCGAACTGGCACACAAGCAGATGCAACGTCATCTCGCCTGCCGGGTCACCTACTGCCTATGGAAAGCGGCAGCGTACCGCACGTTGGTGGACGCGGGCCGACTCGCGCCGCAGACTTCGAGCCCACGCGAGCGCGCTGCCGCACGGGGGCTCGCGTTCCCGCCACTGGACAGTGAGCCGAGCATGCACAGCGGGCCGACGGCACAGACGATTCGCGAAGTGTTGAGCAAGCTTTCGGAGTTGGCATCACCTACCCCGAACGCGAATACTTCCGGCGGCGAAGGCAATCAATAACTTTCGAGGGGCTGATATGAGCGAGCGCTGCACGGAAGTGAACGGCTGGGTCGCACACTGGCTACTCGATCAGCATCGTGTTCGAATAATGCTGGTGGGTAACGAATCCGAGACGCGACGTTTGTTTTCGGCTGCCGTGCTCGCGACTGCCCCTGACTTGGCGGAGATGCGTGAGCGGTTCCCGAAACTGTCAGAGTTGTGGGATGCGATCCGTCGAGAGTATTGGGCGGAATTCTTTACGGCTCGAGAGAATTCACGCGGAACGATCTAACGGAAGGGCGGGATGGATCGAGTATCGGATCCTGCCGGTAAAGCGGAATCGTCACGCGGGCTGATACGAAGTGTCCGCAGGTCTGACGGTACCGTTGGTGCCGTGACCTGCGGCCACTTATTCGCAAGCACATGGTTGACTCACCGGGTACGCCCAGAACTTGCCGTCTACCTGACGTAGGGGCTGGATGTGACGCACGCGGCGCCCGACTCGTATGGCAGGAGTACGCGGAGAGGCGGTTAGGCTGTCCTGGTGGCAATAACCGTTCTGATCGCCGACGACCAGGCCATGGTGCGCCAGGGATTCGGCGCCCTGCTCGCCGCCCAATCCGATATCAGCGTGGTCGGTGATGCGCCCGACGGGAAGGTCGCCGTCGCCGAGGCCAAGCGGCTGCGTCCGGATGTGGTGCTGATGGATGTGCGTATGCCGGAGATGAACGGACTCGACGCCGCGCGCGCGATTCTGGCCGCCGGATTCGATCCGCCGGTGCGGGTGCTCATGCTGACCACCTTCGATATCGATGATTACGTCTACGAGGCGTTGAGCATCGGCGCCAGCGGATTCCTGCTCAAGGACGCACCTGCCGAGGAATTGGTACGGGCCGTGCGCGTGGTCGCCGACGGTCAGGCGCTGCTCGCGCCGACGGTCACCCGGCGGCTCATCGCCGATGTCACCCGCCGCCGCACCGCGGCCCGCGCCAAACCCGCGCCCGTGCTGGCGGCGCTGACTCCGCGCGAACGCGAGGTGCTGGAGCTGATCGCCAAAGGGATGTCCAATACCGAGATCGCCGAATCCCTCTATGTCGCCGAGCAGACGGTGAAAACCCATGTCTCCAAGGTGTTCTCGAAGCTGAATCTACGAGATCGGGCCCAAGCCGTTGTGCTCGCCTACGAATCCGGTCTGGTCACCCCGGGCTAGCGCGGCTTCTGGCACTTACCGCCGTTGAGATCGTCGAGGTGCCGCGAGAGCAGCCGGGCCAGCCGGTCGAGTAGGGCGGTCGCATCCTCGAAGGTGCCCGTATCCGCCTGTGCGGCAAGGGCGACCGCGACCAGGCCGGATCGGGTCGGCACCAAGCCGAACTGGCGGACGGTGTAGACACCCGTGTCGTCGTCGGGGCCCCAGCCGCCCTTGAATTCGGTGCCCTCGATCGTGCCGAGGCCCCATCGCTGTTCCGGCGTGATCTGCTCCATCAGGCTGACCACGGTGTCGGTCTCGGGCAGGCACGGCAACTGGGAGGCGAAGCGGGCCTGATTGGCCAGTGTCCATTCGGTGGCGCCGAATGCGGTGTAGTCCAGGCTGGTCTTCGGACCGGACACATTGGTCAGCGCGTCACCGGCTTCGTCCAAGACTTCCTGGACGGCCTGTGCGGCCTCTTCACCGTCGCCGAGGGACTGCCACAGCGCCTCGGCCGCATCGTTATCCGAGACGGTGATCGCCTCGTGCGCATATTCGGCGGCACCGGTCGGATCGTGCCGCAGCGCCGCGATGGCCAGCGGGACCTTGATGGTGGACCAGGCGATGCCGGAGGTCCAGTCGCCGAAGATGGTCATCCGGCCGCCGCCGACCGGCATGATCGCCATCCCGACCTGGCCCGGCAGATTCGGCTGTAGCTGGGTGAAATCGGCGGCCAGCGAATCGGGCCGCGAAATCGACCAGCCCGGATGCCAGGATCCGGGCCGTTCGACGGGTAGCGTCGGTTCCTTAGGGGCGCTGTGGGTGCCGGGCAACAGCGAACAGGAGGTAAGAGTGAGCAATGCGGTGAGTGCCGCACCGCGCAGCATCACCCGGTAGTTCGCCATCGTTTTCGTAGACCTCACCGCCGTGTCCTCCCCACCACCACAACATGACACCCGTTGTTCCATCGGCGGTGCAAAAAACATCCTCGTTACACCCGTCCGGTCGGTGACCGGACGTCGGGCCGTCAGCGTCGGTCCATCGGGACAACTGACGCGGCGCTGCGGCCCTGTTGATAGTTTCGCCGATTTTCGCGGAGAATTCGAAACGGCGTGGCCAACGGGCTACCCGGTAGGCTCACAACTCTGTTTACGTGCTCGGACGACCGATGTCCGGGGGCCGCAGTCACCTGAAGGGGGTCGCGTTGCTGAACAGCGGTGAGGTGTTCGCCGGGTTCACCGTGGAGCGGCTGCTCGGACAGGGTGGTATGGGCTCGGTGTACCTGGCCCGACACCCCCGCCTCGGTAAGCAGACGGCGCTGAAACTGCTGAATCGGGAGCTGTTCGCCGACGCCGAGGTGCGCGCGCGGTTCGAGCGGGAGGCCGATCTGGCGGCGCATCTGGACCATCCGAATATCGTCGCCGTCTACGACCGCGGCTCCGAGGACAACCAGCTCTGGATCTCCATGCAGTACATCGACGGCGTCGACGCGGCGACCGTCGACCCGATGACGCTGCCGCCGGAGCGGGCGGTGCAGATCATCGAGGGCGTCGCGGCCGCACTGGATTACGCGCACGGCATGGGAGTACTGCATCGGGATGTGAAACCCGCCAACTTCCTGCTGGCCCGTTCCAGCGGTGGGCAGGGCGAGCGGGTCTTCCTCACCGATTTCGGTATCGCCCGGCTGCGCGAGGATTCCACGCACCTGACCCAGACCGGGATGTTCAGCGCGACTCTGTCCTACGCCTCGCCCGAGCAGATGACCGGCGCCAAGCTGGACAACCGCACCGACCAGTACTCCCTGGCGTGTGCGCTGTACTGGTTGTTCACCGGCATGGCCCCGTTCGACGCGCCCGATCCCAACGACATCATTCGCGGGCACCTGCAGCATCTGGCTGCGCCGCTGGCCACCCGGCGGCAAGGTTTGAATCCGGCGCTGGACGGGGTGCTGGCCAAGGCGATGTCCAAGCGTCCCGAGCATCGGTACGCGACCTGTGTCGAATTCGCCGCCGCAGCGCGCAAGGCATTGACCGCGCCGCCGGTCGCCAATGTTCCGGTGCATCCCGGCTATCCCGTCCCCGGGTACCCGGCGAGCCTGCCGAATCCCGTCGGATCCGCTTCGCCCGCACCGGCATTCGGTGCGCCCGCGGACCAGGGTGCGTTCGTACCGTCCACGCAAGCCGTCGGGCCCGCCGGATATGGCGCGCCACCGCAGGTCGCGGGCTATCCGGTGCCGCCACAGTCTGGGGCGGTGCCGGCCGGGGCTTATCCGGCGCAACAGGCGGTGCCGCCGCAGCCGGGTACCCCTGCGGTGCCGCAGCCGGGTGCCGGGGCGGTGCCGCAGGCCGGGGCCTATCCGGCGCCACAGCAGGCGGCAGCGCAGCCCGGGGCTTATTCGGCGGCATCGGCGCTTCAGGCGTCGCCGCAGGTTGGAGCATCGGCGGCACCAGGGGGTCCGCTGCAAGGTGCGCCCGCGCAGGGCCAGCCGTCGCAAGTGCCGCCCTTGCAGGCCGCGCCCGCGCAGGGCCAGCCCGCTCAGGCGCCGCCGATTCCTGGCTCGCATGGCGCACCGACCCAGGGCCCGCCACCTGCCGCGGGTCCGCCGATGCCGCCCGGTGCCGTGCCGCCGTCTGTGGTGCCATTCGGGCCGAATGGCGGTGGCCCCCATCCGATGCCGGAGCACAGCCGCAGTACGGCGGTGCTGCTCGGCTGGATGGCCTGCGCGATCGTGGTCGCGGTGATCGCCGTCATCGGCACCTTTGTTGCCGTCGGCTGGCGGTCCGACGAGCCGGACAATGCCGCGGTGCCGCCACCGGCCGCCACCGCCACCGCGACGGCCGCCGCGCCCGATGCCATGGCGAAGAGCCGCAAGCTGTTCCCGAACCTGGTGCCGCAGGGCAAGGACAGCCATGGTGCGGCCTATCAAGACGCCCGCTGTTTCGCCGCGAAGCCCGGCGATCAATTGCGGCTCCAGGACGAACCTTTGAAATCCAGTCCATGGGTCGGCGCGTGGGAATGCCATCGCGAGACGCAGTCCACCACCCAGATGAGCTACACGATCCTCGAATACGGCTCCGTCGCCGACGCACGCGCCGTGGTCCAGGCCCTACCCGCCAATGTCGCGACCGCGGAGAAGAAGGACGGAGTCCCGGTCAACACCCACCGATGGACAGTCGAGGATCCGCCGGGCCCACTACAGCCCTTCTACCACACCGCAAAACTGGTGGTGAGCTTCGAATCCGACCCCGCCCGCTCGAATTTCCTGGTCTACGTGAGCAATTACGGCACCTCTGGCGCCGCCCAGACCATCCCCCCGACCACCTCGGCCCAAGACGCCCTCACCGCCTGGTGGGCCGCAGCCCCGCTGTAATCGCTTGTCGGACAACTGAATCGGGCTTTCCAATACGCGTAACCTCGAATGCTCGGCCCTGGTCGACCAAGGAAGCGCTCATCGCGCGACACAGCGCAACGATAATCGCCTGTCGGACAGCCGAATAGGCTGCCTGCACGCCATTGGGCACACCGGCAGCCCGGATCGAACTCAGTCGACCGCCAATGCCTCCACGATCGGCATGCGGGCGGCGCGCAATGCGGGGGGAATCGACCCGAGCAGCGCCAAGGCCAGTGCAGCGGTGCCGTAGACCAGCAGGATCGGGCTCGGCTGGTACACGATGTCGATGGTCAGGGCGTGGCCGATAGCGACGGTCGCCAGATACTGGATTGCCGCACCGGCCACGAGACCTATTGCCGCGCCGATGAATCCGATGCCGACGGCTTCGGCGAGGACCGAGCGCAGCAGAAATTTGCGGCTGGTTCCCATGGCTCGCAGCACGCCCAGTTCACGACGGCGTTCCAGCACCGAGAGCATCAGGGTGTTCAGCAGTGCCACGGTGGCCACCAACACCACGATCCACAGAATGGCGTAACTGAGCGCCGTACCCTGCCGCAGGCTGGAGGAGATGGCGACGACCGCCTGCGCGCCGGTGTCGACATGGATATCCGCCGGCACCACCCGCCGCACGGCGGCCCGCACCGCCGACTTGTCCACGCCCGGTTGGAAATGCACCGCGAGCACGGTTTCACCCGGTCGTTGATACCATGCGCGCATCTGGTCGAGATTCATCACCACCACACCCGCGATGGCCGAGATGTACGGAATCACATCCAGCACCCGCACGGTGTGATTGCCGGTCGGGGTCGGCAGGGTCAATTCGGCCCCGGTGCCGACGTCGAGTGATCGTGCGACATCCCGCGAGATCGCCACACCTTGTCCGGCGGCCAAGTGGGCCATGACTTCTCGACGCACCGAACCGGTCTCGGATTCGTTCGCCTCGCTCGGATAGCCCTGCAGCATCACCCGCCCGGTGCCCAGGGTGGCGAAGGCCATCTGCGCGGGGCCGACCTCCTCGACGCCGGGCACCTCGGCGATCTTCTCGCGTAATCCGCTGGGCAGCAATGGCCCCGTCGGGAACTGCTCCATCGAGCTGGTGCTGACGAACAGATCGGTATCGCCGAACCCAGCGAACGAAGCGGTGGCCGAATCGACCATATTGCGCGAGCCCCCGCCCATCGCGACGGTGGCGGATATGCCGATCATCACCGTCATCGCGGTGGCCCACACCCGCCGCGGTGCGCGTTCGAGGGTGGTGGCCCCGAGCGTGCCCGGTGCGCCGAAGCATCCGGCGAGCACCGCGGCGGCACGCACGATCGGCCCGGTGGCGGCGAAGCACAGTGCCACCGCCCCGGCGAACGACATCGAGATCGCCGCCAGCGATACGCGGCCGAGATCGGCCTCGGCAATGGCGATCGCGCCGACGATCAGGCCGAGGCCGAGCACGATCGAGGTCCAGCGCAGTGCCGCGCTCGTCGTATCGGCGCGCGCCACCTCCACCGGTGCCAGTGCCTCGATCGGTTCGACCTTGTACACCTGGCGTGCTGCGATGGCGGCCGCCAGCACGCTGGCCAGCACACAGGCGCCGATCGCCACCGGAATTGCATACCCGGGCACCATATATTCGGTGCGCGCCTCCACCGACTGCATGATGGCGGTGGGAAGTCTGTTGATCGCGACGCCGCCGATGGCGGCACCGACCACCGAGCCACCCACACCGCCGAGCACGCCGAGCAGCGCCGCCTCGACGAGCAGATCACGCACCATCGGCCCGCGCTTGCCGCCGATGGCCCGCAGCATCGATAACACCGGCCTGCGCTGGGCGACGGCCATACTCATGGCGTTGTAGATCAGGAACGCCGAAACGATAAGTGCCGCAGCCGAGGCCATGAGCGTCGAGTACCGCACGATCTGGATGGCGCCGCCGGCCTGTGCCGTGCGCAGCCCGGGATCGGCGACCACGGCGCGGCCCTCGACCACCTTGGTCAGGGTGGCACGCAATTGGTCGACATCGGTGCCATCGGCCGCGATGATCTGAATCGAGTCCAGCCGCCCGATGCGGTCGGTGAGTTTCTGCGCCAGGCCGAGCGGGGCGGCGATGATATGGCCGCCGTTGAGTTGCTCGGAGGTCTTCTTGTCGAGAACCGCTGCGACGGTGACGGTTCCGGAGCCGAGCGGGAACTGTTCGCCCTCGGCGCGCCCCATGCCGGATCCGACCAGGACACCGTTCGGCACGGTGAGCAGTTTGCCCGCCTGCGCGGCCATCGGCCCGCCCAATTCACTACCGAGTGCGGCGATGTTGGCGTCGGCGCCGATCAGCAGCGCCTTATCCGCGCCGGACCCGACCTGCGCGCGCAACATCGGCGCCGCCTTGTCGACACCGGGTGTGTTCGCGATCCGTTGCAGTTCCTGCTGATCGAAGCCCGCGTCGGTGATCCCGGTGACCTCGAGTGCGGCCTTGCCGCCGAGGCTGCGGGTCAGCCGGTCCACCGATCCGGTGACCGAGCCGGAGATGCTGAACACCGCGACGAGCAGCGATGCCGAGATGGCCATCACCGTCAGTGACATGAAGGTGCGGCCACGATGGGCGATCAGTTCTCCGATATTGAACAGTCGCAGCCGATCCCACACCGCGCCGATCATGCACGCACCGCCCGCTCGGCGATATCGACCTTGTCATTGGCGCCGATCTGTCCGTCGCGCAACGTGATCACCCGGTCGCAGTATTCGATGGCGCCCATATCGTGGGTCACCATCACCACCGAATTGCCGTTGCCCGCAATATCGCCGAGCAGTTTCAGGATGGCCGTGCCGGTCTTGGAATCCAGATTGCCGGTCGGTTCGTCGGCCAGGATCAGCGGCGGATCCATGATCAGCGCCCGCGCCACCGCGACCCGCTGCATCTGCCCACCGGACAACTCGGCGGGACGATGTGCGGCGCGTTCACTGAGCCCGACCAGGTCGAGCAGTTCCAGCGCGCGCGGCTTGGCCTTGCGCAATCCGGTGCCGTCCAGCAGCTTCGGAATCGCGACGTTCTCCCAGGCGGTGAGGGTGGGCAGCAGGTTGAAAAACTGGAAGATGAAACCGACACGGTGGCGCCGGAATTCGGACTGCCGCTCATCGTCGAGGCCGCCGATCTCCTCGCCCTGGAACCGGATCGACCCGGCGTCGGGGGTATCGAGTGCGCCGAGCAGGTGCAGCAGTGTGCTCTTGCCCGAGCCGGACGGTCCGATGATCGAGGTGAATTCACCGGATTCGATGCGCAGGCTGATGCTGTCGAGCGCGCGCACGGTTTGTTCGCCGACGCGGTACTCCTTGGTGATATCCGTCAGTTCCAGCATGGCCAAGTCCGGCATCGCGGTCCCCACCCTCTTTCGTCACGTGTTCGAACTCGCTCGATTGTTGCGCAGCGCGTGCCGCGCGACGCGTTATCGGGCCATCGCCTCGGACGCCCGGTCCTGGCGTCGGTATTGCGCGTCGAGAACGGCACGCAGCGCCGGTTGCTCGGCAGCGAGTTCGAGATAGGCCTCGACCGCGGATTGGCCCTGCAGCAGCGCTTGATCCAATTTCGCGTCGAGATGGATATTCCACCGATAGCGCAGTGCGAGCAAGAGGCCTTCCGGTCCGCCGAACAGCCGGTCCAGTTCCGGGATGTCCGCGAACAGGTCGGGGCTGGCCGGATCGACGGCCGCGCGAGCGAGCACGGTGCGCACGATCTCGGTCCGGCGGTGCTGGTCCTCCCAGCCATTGCGACTGCTTGCAGGTCGCTCGAAATGATCGGACATGGCGTTCGGCCTTCCGTGATTGGTGAATCCCACGCTACGGACGGAAAAATAAGGTGTCTTCGTGCCAGGGACGCGAATCGATCTCCTACCGCGGTAGGAGTCCCGACCCGTTCCCGGCACGATGCAACGGGCCCGATCTGGCGGTTAGCCTTACAGGATGGATGTGATCCACGCCATCGGCTTGTCGGCGGGCGCCCAACCGGCGATACCGTTCCGGGAGAGTGGGCGCATCCGGGATCGGTTCGCGGCCTTTCTGCACAATCCCATCGCGGTCATCCGCCGCAACCTCGAAGACCTGCCGTTCGACTACCCGCCCTCGGTAATGATCAGCGCCGACGCGGCCCTGGTCTTCGTCAGCGTCGGCGCGACCATCCAGCGGCACCACTACTTTCCGACGGTGCTGCCGATCCTGGCGGTGATTCTGGTCTTCGTTTCGGTGCCGCTGTTCTGCTTTTTCGGTGTGACCCCGAGCCCGATCCTGCTCGCATTCTCCGGACTGGCCGCGACGGCGATCCTGCTCACCCAACCGGTATCGGCCGATTTCTCCCCGTTCATCCTGGTGGTGATGGTCGGCGAGGTCGCGGCCATCGTGCGCAAACGCTTCAGTGCGCTCTTCGCAGTGGTCGCGGCATTGCAGTTGGCCGCCTTCGACGCGGCCGGGCATCTGATGTGGAGTGTGACCGGTGAGCGGTTGCAGGGGATCCAGATGTACACAATCGGGATCGCACTCGGCTGGCTGGTCGGTGTGATGTTGCAGTACCAGCGCAAATTCCTCTATCAGGAGCGCCAGAGCCAACAGATCCGGGCCGCCCGCGCCGCCGACGAGGAGCGCCGCCGGATCGCCCGCGAAGTGCACGATGTCATCGCGCACTCGCTGAGTATCACCCTGCTGCATCTGACCGCGGCCCGGCACGCACTGCAGACCGATCGCGATGTGGACGAAGCGGTGGACGCACTGGTCGACGCCGAACGACTCGGCAGACAGGCCATGGCCGACATTCGCCGCACCATCGGCCTGCTGGACGCGCGGCCGTCGAAACTGCTGCCCGAGCCCGGCATCCGCGATTTCGATGACCTGGTCGGTGATTTCGCAGGCGCGGGACTCGATGTCCGCTACTCCCGCGTCGAGGATCTGACCGCGGTATCGGCCGCCGTCGGGCTCGCGCTCTACCGGATCGGCCAGGAATCCCTGGCCAATGTGATCAAACATGCGCCCGGCGCGACCGCGACCGTGTTCCTGGAGGTGGACTCGACGGTGGCCCGGCTCCTCGTGACGAACACGCTGCCCAAGGGGTTGCCACCGGATCTGGGCGGCGGGATGGGGTTGTCCGGTATGCGGCAGCGCGCCGAACTGCTCGGCGGCCGCATCGAGGCCGGACCGTATGACGACGGCTGGATGGTGCGGGCCGAATTCCCGCTGAGCGGTGCGCGGAGCTGGGCGACGTCGTCGTGCCCGGTGCCCGACATGATCCACGGAGCGGCCAGTGCGATGCGTGACAAGGCCGAGGCCATTCGGCGCGACGGTGTGCTGGGGGAGGGTGCGTGACCTCGGTGTCTGCGGCCGGTGGCGAGGATGCCGTCACCGTTCTGGTGGTCGATGATCAGGAGCTGGTGCGCGGTGGGTTGCGCCGGATCCTGCGGCGGCGCGATGGCTTCGTCGTCAACGAATGTGCCGATGGCGACGAGGTGCCCGCCGCCATCGCGGCCAGCCGCCCCGACGTGGTGCTGATGGACCTGCGCATGAAGCGCGTCGGCGGTATCGACGCGACCCGCGCGCTGCGTGCGCGCGACGGCGCGCCACCGGTGCTCGTGCTCACCACCTTCGATGACGACCAGCTGCTTTCCGGTGCGCTGCGCGCCGGGGCGGCCGGGTTCATCCTCAAGGATTCGCCCGCCGAGGATCTGATCCGCGCGGTGCGCACGGTCGCCGTCGGCGGCGCCTGGCTGGATCCCTCGGTCACCGGCCGGGTGCTCTCGGCATACCGGACGGTGCGTCCCGTCGCCATCCGCGACGACAGCAGACTCGCCGAACTCACCGCGCGCGAGTACGAGGTGCTCGAACTGATCGGACGCGGTCGCGTCAATGCGGAGATCGCCCGTGAACTCGGCATCTCCGAAGTGACCGTGAAGAGCCATGTCGGACACATATTCGGCAAACTGGAGCTGCGCGATCGGGCCGCCGCTATCGTGTTTGCGTTTGACCACGGGGTGGTCGCACCAGGACAATCCACAGGTTGACGGGCAGCCCCGATCGCGCACGACCGCCGATGGTGGTGGGCGATCTCGCCCGGGATGTGGAGGATTGACGGGGTGGATGGACCTGGATGGAGAGTCGGCAGTCGGTTCGGGCCGTATGAGCTGAGATCGCTGCTCGGCAAGGGGGGTATGGGCGAGGTCTACGAGGCGTACGACACGGTGAAAGACCGCGTGGTCGCGGTCAAACTGCTGTCCGAGGAGCTCGCCAGAGATCCCATCTACCAGGTGCGTTTCCGTCGCGAATCACAGGCCGCCGCCCGGCTGTCCGAACCGCACATCATCCCGATCCATGACTGGGGCGTGATCGACGGTGTGCTGTTCATCGATATGCGCCTGGTGCCCGGCGTCGACCTGCGCGGCATCCTGCGCGGTCAGGGGGCAACGAGCGCCGAGCGCGCAATCGGCATCATCGAGCAGATCGCCGCTGCCCTGGATGCCGCGCATGCCGACGGTCTGGTGCACCGTGACGTCAAACCGGCCAATATTCTGGTGACCGACGCGGATTTCGCGTACTTGGTCGATTTCGGCATCGCCCACACCGACGGCGACAGTGCCATGACCCAGGCGGGCACCGCGATCGGCTCCTATGCCTATATGGCGCCGGAGCGCTTCGAGTCTGCCCCGGTGACCGGTCGCGCCGATATCTACTCCCTCGCCTGTGTGCTGCACGAATGCCTCACCGGGACGACGCCGTTCCCGGCCGGGAGCATGAGTGTGCTGATCCGGTCGCATCTTTCCGATCCGCCGCCGCGGCCGAGTGTGCAGCGACCGGGCATTCCCGCCGCGATGGACGAGGTGATCGCCCGCGGTATGGCCAAGAGGCCCGCCGATCGCTTTCCGACCGCGACCGATCTGGCCCGCGCGGCCAGGGCGGCGCTGGCCACCGCGCCCGCCGCCAACACCCCGACGCTGATCGTGCGTCCGCCCGATCCGGCCCGCGGTCCGTCGGATCAGGCTGTGGTGCACCGCAATTCGGTGCCCGCCGACGCGACGGGGGAGTTGTCGATCACCGCGGTCATCCATCCGACCGGGCCGACGGTGGTCTCGCCCGCCGATCTGCAGTTCACACCATTGCCGCCGCAGCAGCCGTCGCGGCCGCCGCACGGCGCGCCCGGAACCGCGCGGCCGGCGCGGCCGTTTCCGGACGCGCACCTGTACGCGGAGTCGCCACAGCCTCAGGAGTATCCGGAGACGCTGTATCCGCAGTCGCCGGACTACCCGGGCGGCTCGCAGGTCCCGCCGACCGAGCAGTATCCGGACCAATCGCGATATGCGCAGAGGTCGCAGGCCGAACAGACGATGCGGTATCCGGATTCGCACTACCCCGAGGCCAGATACCCGGAACAGCGGTACCCGGAACAGTTCGGCGCGCAACAGTATTCGCCCGCTCCGGAGACTCGCCGCATCCCGCAACCCTTCTCGGGCGCACCGCCGTTCGAACCGCCGCCCGGGCCCGCCCACGCGGCTGCACCCAACCACGCCTCGCAATACCAGGCCGCATCGGAATACCCGCCGCACAGCGGCTATGCCGAGCCCGAGTACGAGGACGACTACGGCCAGGACACCTACCAACGGCGCGACCGCTCGATCGTGCTGCCCATCATGGTCGCCGTCTTCGTCATCGTCGTACTCACCGTCGGCGGTGCCATCGGCTGGCAGCTGATGGGTTCGGGCGACTCCGGGAATTCCAAGGACGCCCAGGCAGGTGCACAGGTGACGACCACGGCCGCCCGCGCCACCGCCGGTTCGACGACACCGCCGACAACCTCGACCAGCAAGGCCGCCCCCACCTCGGTCACCCTGCCCGCTGGCGCAACGCACTGCACGACCGGACAACCGGTGTCCGGCACCTTCACCCAATCGGCCACCGGATCCTCGGTCACCAGTTGCGGTTTCGCCGAAGCAGTCCGCCAGGCCTACGCCGACTCGGCCGCTACGAATGTCTCGCGTTCATCGCGCTCGGTCGTCGCGACCAGCCCGGTCACCGGCCGCACCTACACCATGAACTGCGTCGCCGACGGCCCACTGGTTACCTGCACCGGCGGTGAGAATGCGGTGGTCTACATCTACTGACACAGCACACCATGCGAAGCGTGTTGTCCAGGAGCCCATCTCGGAACCTTCGCCGAAGACCTGTCGCCGAGCCGGCCCCCGTACGTCGATTGTTGTTGTGGCGCAATGAAGTCGACCGATCAAGCCTCCGCGATCGATACGGGCAGGGGCCGAGACGTCCTGGGCAGCCATCCTGACGTCAGTTGCCGAAGGCTATCGACGATGAGCGGCTTTCAAGAAGGCTGGGATTCATCGGTCAGCACAGCCCGGCGGCCTGTTTTGCGGTTTTCTCCAGCTTGGCTCGATGTTGCTGCCACCAGGTCGGGTCGCTGGTAGGCATGTTGTCATTGTCGTCGACCAGGCCTGCGACGCCGTCGATCAGTTCGCGGATGATGTCGGCATGTCCGGCATGCCGGTGGGTTTCGGCGGCCACGTGCACCAGGATTTGGTGCAGAGTCACGGTCCGGTGGTCGTCGGACCACCACGGTACGGAGCCTTCCGCGGTGAGGTCGAGACTGTCGATCGTGGCGTCGGCATGCGCCCAGGCCCGACGGTAGAACCCGATGATGTCCTCGCGTGACTGTTCGACGGTGGCCCACATATCGGCCGTGGGATCGGCCTCGAAGTCGTGTTCGGCGAGGGGTTCGTCGTATGGGCGGGCGAAGGTGTCACCGAAGTAGCCGAACTCGACGGTGCCGAGGTGTTTGACCAAGCCGAGCAGGTTTGTGCCGGTTGGGGTCATCGGGCGACGCACGTCGTACTCGGACAGGCCGTCGAGCTTCCACAGCATGGCTTCGCGGGCATAGCGCAGGTAACGGTGCAGATCCGCTTTGGGGCCGAAGGCAGTCATGTCGAGCACTCTGCCAGGACACTCTCCCGGCCCGACTGATTCTCCTTCTCAGCCAACAGCATCCACTCGAGAGACGCAATCTGCTCGGTCAGCTCTGTTCAACGGAGACGATTGATCACACACACGTCGACATGAGCAAGCGTTCCGCGAGATTGCCTGCCACTCAATGGTTGTGGCTCGACCAATAGGACGTTCTGTGCCACAGCGGTCTCGGGCCGGGTGATCGTCGGCGGGTCGGCTGGCGCGTTGCTGGCCGATCGTGGTGTCAGTGCGGGTGTCAGGTGTGTGTCAGGTCGCCGTCAGTCGGTCCGGCGACAGTGTGTCCATCGAACAAAACGACCGGCACCGACATGGTTCCGGTCGGTGCGACAACCGATTTCGAGGAGTACACGAGATGTCTGTCACCATCACCCTGACCGACCAGGACAAGAGCACCCTGCGCACCGCTGCCT
>NZ_JBSGEQ010000043.1:6620-68541 GCF_053602975.1 Nocardia sp. NPDC004278 | reverse complement strand
GTCGAGACTCGCGACTTCGTCGCATGCGCTTCGACGGCTCGGACGCGAGACGGGCCGCGAACGGTCGCTCGTAAGACTCGCTCCGTATGGGCTGGGAATGTGGGCGTGTCGCCGATCAAACGCATTTGACCAGGGCGGAGATCGTTTCGCGCATATCAGGGGCCATCGGCAGCTCGTCCAGGGCCGCGGCATCGATCCAGGCGAAGGCGTCGTGTTCACCGGGCTCCAGCGCCACCTCACCCGGCTCCACCTCGACCACGAAGCTGTACTTGCGGACCCTGGCCTTGGTCCGGGTGGCGTAGTCGAAGCCGCCAAGGAAGTCGGTGATATCGCGCACACGCAGACCGGTCTCCTCGAACAGCTCACGTGCCACGCATTCGGCCAGCGTCTCCCCGGATTCGACTCCGCCACCAGGCAGTTCGTACATTCCGCCGTGGTAATCGTCCGGTACGCGGCGGACTACCAGGAGTTTGCCGTCTCGGAAAACCGCGACACCGACGACGAAATCGCTGATCCCATCGCGCTGTGCGGCATTGCGGAGTTGTCGCTCGATGCGGGCGAGTGCCTCGGATCGCATCTGGTCGTCACCTCCGGTTGCGTTGTGGCGCATGGTGTTACGAATCCGCCCTGGGTGTGGGCGGCCGCATCGGTGCGGTCGCGGATTGATCAGGGTGACGATTTGACGAACCGGTTGGTACTGCTCGCCTGCCGTTCACCCGCCGGTCGCTCGCGTAAAATGCCGAGTGCAGGACAATTTACTAGGAATTCGGAGTACCGCGTCGTAAGTGCTCCTACCCTGAAAGGTGATCGGTGCACGGTCCCGAGAGGAGGACCATGATGTCCACACTCACGACACCACACATCGATGTCCATCGCGGCGGCGATCGCATGAAAACGCGCGTGTCCTGGCTGGATTCGAAGCACTCGTTCTCCTTCGGGGAGCACTACGATCCCGACAACACCCATCACGGACTGCTGCTCGTCAATAACGAGGATATTGTTTCCCCTGGTCAGGGCTTTGAAACCCATCCGCACCGGGATATGGAGATCGTGACCTGGGTGCTCGGCGGCAGCCTGGTGCACCAGGATTCGCTCGGTCACAGCGGCGTCATCTATCCGGGCCTGGCGCAGCGGATGAGCGCGGGCACCGGAATCCTGCATTCGGAGAAGAACGACTCCTGGCGGCTGGACCGCGGCACCGAACACAACGAGCCGGTGCATTTCGTGCAGATGTGGGTGGTCCCCGACGAGCCGGGCCTGGAGCCGGGCTATCAGCAGCTCGAGATCGATGACGAATTGGCGGGTGGCTCGCTGGTGACCGTGGCCTCCGGCCTGCCGCGTTACCGCGACCGGACCGCGATCGCCATCGGCAGCAGTCATTCGGCGATGCACGTGGCGCACATGGCGGGTACCGGTGACACCGAGCAGTCGGTCGACCTACCTGACGCACCGTACCTACATCTGTTCGTCGCCAGGGGCGAGGTGGAGATGGAGGGTGTCGGCCCCCTGTACACGGGTGATGCGGTGCGGCTGACCAGGTCGGGTGGGCAGCGGGTGATCGCCCGCGGACCCGCGGAGATTCTGGTCTGGGAGATGCACGCGCGGCTCGGCTCGCAGCCCTAGCGATAGCTCGCAGGTCGCTGGAAAGGATCAGCCGGGCTCGGCATTAACATCCCAGCTCCGATACTGCGATCAGTAGCCGATTGTCGCGCAAGCGCACCGGTTGAGAGGAAGCCCATGTCGCAGTATCCGCCGCCAGGCCAATATCCACCGCCCGGTGACTATCCACGCCCTGAGCCGTACCAGGGGCAGCCCAACTACTGGCAGGAATCGCCCAAGCGGAAGGGCCTGGCCATCACCACATTGGTGCTCGGCATCCTGGGCTTCCTGAGTTGCTGGACGCTGATCGGCGGCTACCTGTTCGGCCTGTTCGCGCTGATCTTCGGCATCATCGCGCTGTTCAAGATCCGTTCCGGCAGCGCGGGTGGCACCGGCATGGCCGTCACCGGCCTCATCCTCGGTGTGCTCGCCCTGGTCGCGGCGATCCTGCTCAGCATTGTCGGCTGGAGCTTCTTCGTCGACTCCGGCGGCAAGGACTACCTGGACTGCGTGCAGAAGGCGGGCAACGATCAGACCAAGCTCAACGAATGCCGGGACAAGTGGCAGCACAGCATCGAGCAGAGCTTCAGCGTGACGCTCACTCCGCGCCCGAGTCCTTGAGGTGAGTGACCACCGACCGTTCGAGTTCGCGCCCGCCTTTGCTGGCACACGCCCTGGTCGCAGCGATGACATCGCAGAGTTCGGGCCGGTAGTCGTCCTCGGGTGGCGCGATCCAGACCCGGTAGCCGCTGTGTTCGTCGGTCGGCGAGGGCAGCACGATCCGGCTGCCGGGCAATGCCACCGAGGCGCACACCCGGAACAGTTCCGGGAACAGCGTCATATCGAGATATGAGTTGTCGGTCGGACCGGTGAGGAAGGACCAGCGGCTGGAGCGCGGGTGCGCGATGATCGGTCCGGTGCGCCCGCAGGCAGCCAGCAGGTGGGCGTGGACGCGTTTGCCGAGTACGGCGGGCATGACGACCGCGCCGACCGCGCCGATCTCCAATAGAATTCGCCCGAGTGCGGGATCGACAACCCCGTAGAGTCCGTTGTCCTTGCGGTAGCGGCGACAGCGGGCCAAGGCTTCCTGGGCCGCCGCGAAGTCCTGGGCTGCAAGGTAGCTACCCGGTTCCATGCGCGACGTACTCATGACGAACCTCGCCTCGACTCTGAGTGGATCGACGTGAAAAGCAAAGTTGCCGCTGAGCTCGACCATAGACCGGTGCTACTGGGATGACAATAGTCACACGCCGGAAAATTCTTCGGCGTAACATCGTTAGCCATGGCACCCGTTTCCCCCACAGTTGCTCGTTGGGAACTGGTGCTGCGTCTGCGGGAGTTGCGCGAACAGCGCGGCTTCGATTCGGCGACCTTCGCCAAGCGGGTCGGCTTCACTCCGGCCAATTGGTCGCATGTCGAGAAGGGGCGGCGAGTTCTCACCACCAACACCATCGGCCCGGTACTCGAATTGCTAGAGGTGGACGCCGAGGAGCGCGAGGAGTTGCTGGCCCTGCTCGAGGCGAGCAAACAGCGCGGCTGGTGGGCCAAATCGTCGGCCCTGATCGGGCCGGAACTGCAGCGGCTGTACGGCATGGAGCTCGGCGCGCACAGCATTCGCAGCTATGACAGTTTGGTGTTTCCCGGACTGCTGCAGACCGAGGATTACGCTCGCGCACTCATCCGTGCGGACGTGATGATCCGTCCGGTACAGGTCGAGCAACTGGTAGCCATCCGGATGCGGCGCCAGGATCGGCTGCGCGGTAAGGGGGCGGTCGAGCTGACCGCGGTAATCGGCGAGGGCACCCTGCTGCAGCAGACCGGCGGTCCTGAAGTACTGCGCGGACAGTTGGAGTACCTGGCGAAGTTGATCGAGCAACTCGACAATATCGAGGTGCGGGTCATCCCGTTCGCTGCCAAGGCGGGTGCGGTGCTCGGCGGTTCCAGCTTCCATCTGATCGACTTCGCCGGCGAACAGTTGCCGACCTTCGCCTGGGCCGAGAGCGCGGTCTTCGGCGGGGCGGTCGACGACCCGGAACAGGTACGCGATTTGAGCTTCGCTTATGTTCGCGCGCTGGAGCAGTCGTTGACTCGTGACGAGTCATTGGCGCTGATCAGCCGCTATGCACGAGTGTAAAA
The DNA here is from genome assembly GCF_053602975.1 of Nocardia sp. NPDC004278. Taxonomy (NCBI): domain Bacteria; kingdom Bacillati; phylum Actinomycetota; class Actinomycetes; order Mycobacteriales; family Nocardiaceae; genus Nocardia; species Nocardia sp. NPDC004278. The sequence goes on along the minus strand of NZ_JBSGEQ010000043.1, from coordinate 64,806 downwards.
TCCTGCCCATGGCCACCACCGCTACCCTCCGGTCGGTTTTTACTGACTGGTTCACGTCGACTCGATCGAACAACGGCAATCAATGCGTCGAGGTCCGGTTCGATGGTGACGCGGTGCTCATCCGTGACAGCAAATACCGCCGCAACCCGGCCAACCGCCCCGCCGAAGAGCCCGTCATCACCGTTACCGCGAGCCTGTGGACCTCGTTCATCAACCTCCTCAACAGCGGGCGATCGCACAACGAGTTGATCGCGCACACTCACGCCGACGGCAGCGCCACCGTGCGCCACGGCGATACCACTCTGACCTATACCTCCGAAGAGTGGGATGCCTTCCTCGCCGGAGCGCGCGACGGCGAATTCGACCGCATCATTCTCCCCGCCTGACCGTTGCGCCCCGGCCGTCCGCGCGGCCGGGGCAACCACGGCGACGGCATTCTCGTCACCTCGGCATACTGGAGATCGTGACTTCCGATCTGAGCAGTCCCTCCGGTATCGATCTTTCCTACCTCGACCAGGCCGTTCGGGTGCAAGACGACCTGTTCGCGCATGTCAACGGCACTTGGCTGGATACCTATGAGATACCCGCGGACCGCGCGGTCGACGGTGCGTTCCGGGCGCTGTACGACCAGGCGGAACTGGATGTCCAGGCGATCATCCAGAACACCGCTGGCTCACCGGCCGAGCATGGCAGTGATGCGCGCAAGATCGGTGATCTGTATTCGAGCTTCATGGACACCGAGACGGTGGCCTCGCTCGGACTCGCGCCCATCGCGGGTGAACTCACCGAGATCCGCGAGATCGCCGACCGCGGTGCCTTCGCCGCGCTGCTCGGCAGGTTGCAGCGCACCGGCGTCGGCGGCGCGCTCGGTGTGTATGTCGATACCGACGATAAGAACTCCAATCGGTATCTCGCGCACGCCACCCAGTCCGGGATCGGGCTGCCCGACGAGTCCTATTACCGGCAGGACGAATTCGCCGAGATCCGAGCCGAGTACATCGCGCATATCGGGCGGATGTTCGCCCTGGCCGCCGCCGAACCACAGATCGCCGCGCTACTGCCCGACGATCTGGCGACGGTCGGGCAGCGGGTGTTCGAACTGGAGCGCAAACTCGCGGCCGGGCACTGGGATGTGGTGCGCCGTCGCGATGCCGAACTGAGCTACAACCTAACCACCTACGACACGCTGGTCACCGAGAATCCGGAATTCGATTGGCATGCCTGGACTTCCGCGCTCGCCGAGGGGGTATCCGAGTCCGGTCCCGGGCTGTTCGCCGAAGTGGTTGTGCGCCAGCCGGATTACGTGCGCACCTTCGCACAGACCTGGGCCGCCGAATCGCTGGCCGACTGGCAGGCCTGGGCAATGTGGCGGCTGTTGCGTTCGCGCGCGGCCTATCTCACCGATCCCATTGTCGAGGAGAACTTCGACTTCTACGGCCGCACCCTCACCGGGGCGCAGGAGAACCGGGAACGCTGGAAGCGCGGTGTTTCGCTGGTGCAGGATCTGCTCGGCGAGGCGGTCGGGAAGCTGTATGTGGCCGAACACTTCCCGCCGGAGGCCAAGGCGCGGATGGTCGAGCTGGTCGCGAATCTGCAGGAGGCCTACCGTCGCAACATCGCCGATCTGGACTGGATGGGCCCCGAGACCAGGGCCGCGGCGTTGGCCAAACTGGAGAAGTTCACCCCCAAGATCGGCTACCCGGATAAATGGCGCGACTATTCCGCCATCGTGATCGTGCCGACCGATCTGGTCGGCAACTATCGTCGCGGATACGCCGCCGAACACGACCGCGATCTGAACAAGCTCGGCGGACCGGTCGACCGCGGCGAATGGTTCATGACCCCGCAGACGGTGAACGCCTACTACAACCCGGGCATGAACGAAATCGTCTTCCCCGCAGCCATTCTGCGGCCGCCGTTCTTCGATATGCACGCCGACGCCGCCGCCAACTACGGCGGCATCGGTGCGGTGATCGGCCACGAAATCGGGCACGGGTTCGACGATCAGGGCGCCAAGTACGATGGCGACGGCAATATGGTCGACTGGTGGACCGATGCCGACCGCGCCGAATTCGGCAAGCGCACAAAGGCTTTGATCGATCAGTACAGTGTGCTGTCGCCCAAGACGCTGTCCGAAGACCACACCGTCAACGGTGAATTCACCATCGGCGAGAATATCGGCGACCTCGGTGGTCTCTCCATCGCCTTGGCCGCGTACCAGATCGCTCTCGAAGGCGCGGAGCCGCCGGTGATCGACGGTCTCACCGGTATGCAGCGCGTCTTCTACGGTTGGGCCCAGGTCTGGCGCACCAAGGCCCGCGATGAGGAGGCCATCCGCCGCCTGGCCACCGACCCCCACTCCCCGCCGGAGTTCCGCTGCAATGCGGTGGTTCGCAATATCGACAGCTTCCACGAGGCTTTCGATGTGCAGCCGGGCGACGAGCTGTATCTGGAGCCCGTGCAGCGCGTCAAGATCTGGTGAGCATCCGACTGCCGGGTCGCCGATAACGGCGGCCCGGTAGGCCGGGTTTCAGCGCAGACGTTCCTCGGATTCGGCGTCGAAGAAGAAGATCTCGTCGAATTTGGGGCGCAGGCGCAGGCGATCACCGAGGGCCACTTGGAAGCGGCGGTCCACCCTGGCTACCACCTTGCCGGAGCGGCTGTTCCATTCATCTGTCACGCCGTGGCTGTAGATGAACGATTCCGCGCCGAGCTCTTCGAGGAGTTCGGCGGTCACGGCGAGACTGTTGTCCGCATCGGTGGTCGCTGCCCAGGATTCTGGACGGATGCCGACCATCACCCGTTCGCCGGTTGCACTGCGGGGCAGCGGAATTCGCAGCTCGCCGAGGACGGCGGCACCGTCCCGGACCGGGGCGTCGAGCAGGTTCATACCGGGTGAGCCGATGAAGCCGGCGACGAAGGTGTTCACCGGGTTGTCGTAGAGCTCACGGGGTTTGGCGATCTGCTGGAGTTTGCCGTCACGCAGCACCGCGACGCGATCACCCATGGTCATGGCCTCGACCTGGTCGTGGGTGACGTAGACGGTGGTGGTGCCGAGCCGCTTCTGCAGTGCGGCGATCTGGGAGCGGGTGCTCACCCGCAGTTTGGCGTCCAGGTTGGACAGCGGTTCGTCCATGCAGAAGACCTGGGGGCGGCGCACGATGGCGCGCCCCATCGCGACGCGTTGGCGCTGTCCGCCGGAGAGTTTCGCCGGTTTGCGGTCGAGCAGATGCTCGAGTTCGAGCATTTTCGCCGCCTCCTGGACGCGAACCGCGGTGTCCGCCTTGTTCATTCCGGCATTGCGCAGCGCGAAGCCCATATTCTGCGCGACGGTCATATTCGGGTAGAGCGCATAGCTCTGGAACACCATCGCCACATCGCGGGCCCGCGGCGGCAGCCCGGTGACATCCTTGCCGCCGATCAGGATGCGGCCCGCCTCAACCGATTCCAGTCCTGCCAACATCCGCAGGCTGGTCGACTTACCGCAGCCCGATGGCCCGACGAGGACGATGAATTCCCCGTCGGCGATATCGAGCTCCAGGTTGTCGACAGCAGGCGTCGGCGCACCGGGATACAGATGCGTCACCCCGTCGAAGTGCACTGTTGCCATGCTGTCGCTCCCTGTGTCGGATTCCTGGCGCGCCCGGGCCGGATGCGCGCCGCGGTTGGTCGGTGCTTACTTGGGCAGCTTCGGCGTGATCTGCCGATCGATAATGGCCTGCAGCTGGCTGGCCACATTGGCGAAAGCCGTTGCCGGATCGGCGTTCTGCAGACCGATCTGCTCCAGTCCGGTGCCGATGATCTGGTCACCGCCGGGCACGAATACCCGCGCGTAATCCTGCGATTTGGTCACCGCGAGCTGCTCGATGGCCACCTTCGAGTTCGGGTTCTTGGTGAGGAAGTCGACCTCGCTCGGATCGGACACCGCCGACTTGCGCACCGGCATATATCCGGTGCCCTGCGAGAAGTACGCGGTATTGGCCGCATTGGTGATGAACTCGATGAACTTCAGCGCATTCACCTTCCGCTGATCGGAGATGCGCGATGGAATCGCCAGGCCGGCACCGCCGGTGGTGACGCCCGGCCCGTTCGGGTGCGGCAGGAATGCGGTGCCGAACGTGAGTTTGCCCTCGGCGTTCTTCTGGATGCCCTTCAGATCGCCGGTGGAGGCGATGGTGGAGGCGATGACACCGGTGCCGAAGTCGACGGCGATCTGCGGTTTGATGCCCGCGTATTTCTTGGTGTGGATCATATCGCGCAGGAACTGACCCGCCGCAATGGTTTTGGGATCGGTGAACTTCAGCGACCACTGATCGGAGTAGGCGCCGCCGAAGGTCCAGTTCGGTCCCTGGAAGGTCCAGGCCAGGTAGTTCTTGGCATCACCCCAGCCGTGCGCGAGCTTGCCCTCGCCGACCACCGATTGGATCTTCGGGCCCCACTCGTCGAATTCCTGCCAGCTCTGCGGGCCGCGGTCGGGCAGACCGGCCTTCGCCCAAACATCCTTGTTGTAGTAGAACAGCGGTGTCGAGCGCGAATACGGCAGCGCGTAGTGCTTACCGTTGAACACATAGTCCGCGGCCAGCGAATCGACATAGTCGTCCAACTTCACCCCGGCATCGGCGAAGTGCCCGTCCAGCGGCCCGATGGTGCCGTTGAGCGCGTAGTTGAACCACCAGACATCCGAGAGCACAACGACATCGGGCAGCTTACCGCCGGACAGCGCCGCATTGAACTTCTGCGACACCTCCTCGTAGTTCTTGCCCGCGTCGACCAGATCGACCTTCAGGTCCGGATATTTCGCCTGGAACCGGTTGATCAGCTCGGTCTCGAGGTCCTTCGAGGTGCCAGGGTGATTCGACCAGAAGGTGATGGTGTTGTCGTCGCCGGACTGTTTGCCGCCACCGCCGCTGCCCGCGCACGCGGTCAGTGCGGTACCCGCGGCGAGCGCACCGGCCAGTCCGATGAATCCGCGCCGCGACAGTGCGGGGAACTGTGAAGTGGACACTGTTTCTCCTAGTTGGTTCAGTATCGCGTAGCGATTCCTCGAGAAGTGGTGGACGGGCAGCGGGTGGGCTTACCCCTTGACCGCACCCGAGGTGAGGCCCTTGATCATGTGGCGCTGCAGCAGCAGGAATACGACGAGAATCGGCAGCATGGTCAGCAGCGTGCCCGCCATCACCGGTCCCCAGTTGGTGACGCTCGGATTCTCGGTGTTCTGCAACAGGGTGAGGCCGACCGGCAGGGTGGCCACCCTGGTGTCGTCCGCCATCAGGAACGGCCAGAGGTATTCGTTCCACTCGTTGACCAGCGTGACCACCGCGAAGGCCACCATGGTCGGTCCGGACATCGGCAGCACCACCCTGGTGAGCAGCCGCCACCAGTTGGCACCGTCCATCCGCGCCGCTTCGATCACCTCCGAGGGCAGCGACAGGAAATGGTTGCGCATCAGGAAGGTGCCGAAGGCCACTCCGCAGAGCGGAACGATGATGCCCTGGAAGGTATTTCGCCAGCCCAACTGGGCGATCAGCGCGTAATTGGAGATCACCGTGATCTGGTTGGGCACCATCAGCGCCGCGATGATCACCAGGAACACCATGGTCTTGCCCGGAAAGCGCAGGAACACCAGGCCGTACGCGCTGAACACCCCGAGCACGAATTTCACCAGCGCGACGATCCCGGTGACGATCAGCGAATTGCGCAGGAATGTCCAGAACGGCAACGCGGTGGTGGCCTCCTCGTAGTTTTCCGGATGCCAGCTGTGTGGCCAGTACACCGCGGGCTGGGTGTAGATATCCGGACGCGCCTTGAACGAGGTGATGAAGATCCAGAACAGCGGAACGCCGACGATGATCAGCACACACACCATCGCGGCGTAGCCGAGCAGGGTGACCGCCCGCTGCTTGCGCCGATAAGAAAGTGTCTCGATACCAGCATGTTTCACTGCTCGCCCCGATCCATGATGCGCACCTGCACCAGCGTGATGACCAGCAGCACGAGGAACATGATGGTGGCCACCGTCGCGCCGTATCCGGCCCGGAAGTTGCGGAAGGACTCCTCGTAGACCTGGTAGACCATGGTCGTGGTGCCGGTGCCGAGTGGTCCGCCGCGCGTCATCACATTGATGATGTCGAAGACCTGTAGCGAGTTCAGCAGCACCGTGATGGACAGGAAGAATGTTGTCGGGCGCAATTGCGGCAACAGCACTTTGGTGAAGGTGGTCCAGCGGCTCGCGCCGTCCATTTCGGCCGCTTCCATCAGGTCGGCGCGGGTGCCCTGCAGTGCGGCCAGGTAGATGACGAAGGTGTAGCCGAGGTTCTTCCAGATATAGGTGACCGTCACCATGAACAGCGCCCAGTGCGGATCCTGGTAGAAGTCGGGCACCTTGTCGACGCCGATGCGGTGCAGCACATCCTGGACCAGTCCGAAGCTGGGATCGAAGATGAACTGGAACGCCACACCGATGGCCGCGCCGGAGATGACGAACGGCGCGAAGATGGTCGAGCGAACCACATTGCGGCCGAACAGCTTACGGTCGAGCAATAGGGCGAGTGCCAGGCCGAGCACCATGCTGCCCAGCACCGCGGCCAGGGTGAACACCACGGTGTTGGTGACGATCTGCCACGAATCGTCCCTGCCCCACCACTCTTGGTAGTTCGCGAACCCGATGTAGTTCACGAACGTATCGGAGATATTGAAGTCGGTGAACGAGAGCCGGATATTGTCGGCCAGCGGGCGGTAGACGAACAGCGTCAGCAGCGCCAGATTCGGCCCGAGCAACACCAGGAACAGCGCATAGTCCTGCCACGGCCGGTTACGCAGTCCACGCCCCCGCGGTTGTGGCAGCACTCGTTCCGGCCTGGTTCGCACCGCCGCGACTCTACGTCGCGCAGCAAACAGTCGGTTAATGCCGGGTGCTGACCCGCTGAACTTCTCGTGCGTTCCCCGAACCTGGTGCCGGTCGTGCGGTGGCGTGAGTGTTTCGTCGCGGGCCGTCGGCGGCTGGAATCTGGGCGTCCCCGGCGAGTTACCCATGTTCTCCCGAAATCAGTCGTAGCGTTGCGCCACTCGGGAGGTTATCCGGCAACCGGTCTGCCGTCCGGAAAATCCGGAACACCATCTGCTGAACAAAAAGAACTCAGCCCAGGCCGTTTGTGCCTGGGCTGAGTTGGGCTCGGAAGCTGTCCGGTCGGCGCTCAGTCGTTCCAGTCGCCGTAGCCGTCACGCGCATTCAGCGTGCCGCCATTGGTGTTCTGGACGATGACCGGATCGCCCTTCTTCGCGTTCTCGAAGAACCACTTGGCGTTCTCGGTGCTGACGTTCAGGCAGCCGTGGCTGGCATTCGAAACGCCTTGCTGCGCAACCGACCACGGCGCCGCGTGTACGAAGATGCCGCTATTGGAGATCCGGGTGGCGTACTCGACCTCGACCTTGTAGCCCTCGGGATCGGTGGTCGGCACACCGTAGGTGGACGAATCCATGGTCATCTTGCGCAGCTGTTCGCCGACGAAGTAGGTGCCGTTCGGGGTCTCGTGCTTGGTCTTGCCCATCGAGGTCGGCATGGTCATGATCTCCTCGCCATTGCGAGTGATCGTCATGGTGTGGGTGGTGTCGTCGGCGGTGGTGATGAAGGCGTCGCCGATCCGGTAGGCGGTACGGGTGCCGCCCGCCTCGACGGTCACATCGGTATTGGCGGGCCAGAACTCGTACGGCCGCCAGCGCACCTGCTTGTCGCTGAACCAGTAGAAGTGTCCGGGCGCCGGATTCGAGGAGGTGATCTTGATGGCCTGCTCGGCGGTGGCGTGATCGGACACCGGATCCTTGAAGTTGATGATGACCGGCTGCGCGACGCCGACGGTCTCACCGTCGCCGGGGCTGATGCTCGGCGGCGCGAAATTCGCCTGGACGCCGGGATCGGTGGCGGGCGCGGTCGAGCCCGAGCCGAAGCCGAGCGGATCGGCCTGTGCGGGCGCGACGGCGGTGACACCGATCGTGGCGATTGCCGCCGACAATAGGACGCCCTGCCGGAGTCGGCGGGCTAGCGCTCCGCGACGAGGAGCAGTCGACGTCCCGGTGTTCAAAGCGGCATGCATAGGTTTCTCGTCCAATCCATCTCTCGTCGACGCCGGTGGCGCAGCGAGATCTCTCATAGGTGTGGCGCTCGCATGGTGGTTCCACGAAGATCGACGTGGAATCCGCCTCGCATATGCCCACGGAAAAACGGCGCGGGGAACATAGGGCACCCCACGGGTATTTATGACGCAACCCGACCCTGACGTCCTTCCTACCGTCCCGGGGCGGTCCGAAGCCAGTGGCGTTTCGGATTAATACGGTATGCACATCAAATGTGGCGTACGACACATATGCCGTTGTGGGTCACCATCTTTCGCGATAAGTGCCGGTCACGGCGGTAAGTCTCGATGCATTCGAAGGGGGGGCAGCTGCCATTCTCGCGGAAATTGCCAAACCTCTTCGTGACCTAAATCACGCAGTTTCTCGCTGCGGTATCCGATAATGGCGTTCCCAGCGCCCTACGTGGTTACGCACGCCGCCCCCTCCCCGGCCCGTCGCTCACGCCACGACTTCGAACGGAATCGACCGATGCGGACCCGTCGCGATGTTGTGTGGCACCGATAGCGGCGCGCGGCCCCGCGCATACCGCGGCGTGAGCCGCAGCCGCACCCGGCCCAATACGGTGGCGAGCACGATCCGCAGTTCGTAATCGGCCAGCGACGCCCCGACACACCGTCGATGGCCGCCGCCGAACGGCGCGAATTCGAACGGCCGGTACTTGCGGTCGAGGAATCGCTCCGGCCGGAACTGCTCCGGATCCGACCACACCGCGGGATCGGAGTGCAGCAGCGGTACCGCCACGCCCATCGTCTCGCCCGCCGCGAGCGCGACTCCACGCAGTGCGAACGGCGCAGTCAGCCTGCGCAGGACGATCGGCACCGCGGGATGCAGCCGCAGCGTCTCCTGACAGACCGCGTCCAGATACGGCAGACCGGCCAGTTCGAGCGGGGTGGCATCGGGACCCGCCGCCCGCAGCTCGGCGCGCAGGCGATCCAGCGCCGCGGGTTCGCGATGCACATGGAACAGCGCCCACACCAGGGTCGTCGCGGTGGTCTCGTGCCCGGCGACCAGCAGGGTGCGCAATTGTTCGCACAGCTCGGCATCGGAGATCGCGGTGCCGTCGTCATAGCTGGTCGTGAGCAACATATCGAGAAGGTCCGTGCGCACCGCGCGGCCGTCGGCCACCGCACGTCGGCATGCGATATCGGTCAGGATCAGCTCGTCGAGTCGCTCGCGCGCCGCGCGGAACCGGTCCCACGGCGCATGGCCGAACACCCCGTGGCGCAGGGCGGGCACCAGCATCAGCGGTCCGGAGAAGGCGGTGAGGAATTCCGCGACCGCGGCGGTGTATTCGGCGCGCCGCTGGTGGCTGTTCACTCCGAATACCGCCTCCAGAATGACCCGCAATGTGATCGCCCTGGCCGCCGCGCGCGAGTCGATGCGGCTGCCCGGGCGCCAGGCGGGGCGGGATTCGCCTGTGCTGCCGGATATTTCGGCCATGACAGAGTCGCGGATGAGCTCACCGTAGGCGCGGATACGCGCGCTGTGGAAGGCGGGCACGAGCAATGCCCGGTCGCGTCGGTGCCGTTCACCGGCGGCCAGAATCAGCGAGGCGGCGCCGACGAGTGGTTCGATCGGATTCGGCCGCGGCGGTTCCAGCAGTTCGATCGGCGCGCGAAAGATTTCCCGGGCGCCGATCGCGGTGCCGGTGAACAGCACCGCGCCGAATCCGGGAAACCGGACATAGAACGGATCCCCCTCGTGGCCCCGCCGCCACCGGAAGTACCGCTCGAAGTCGATGCCAGCGGCCAGCGCGTGCGCGAGCACCATCCGGGGTGCGCGCGGCGTCGAATACGCACCGTCCAGCACCGTTTCGGGTGGTGCGCCCGTCTGCTCCATATCTATAGCTACGAATTCACCGCTCGCCGGGTTCGACCGCCCGCTCCGATTTCGCTCTGCGCGCGATGTTGCTGGTAATGGCGGCCAGGCGCGCGAGGCGGGCATCCCCGAGCGCGGTCACCGCATTGCCGAGGCGATTGGTGACGAAGGCGATCGACATGCCGAGATCCGGATCGGCATAGGCACCCGAACCGCCGAGACCGTAGTGGCCGAAGGCATTTCGCGGCTGCTGCTTGGACATCACCACCGGTCGGTGATAGCCGAGGGTGAATTTCAGCGGCAGCCCCAGCACATAGTCGCGGCTGTCGGCCCGCTGGGTCTGGTTGACGAGCTCGATCGTCTCCGGTTTCAGAAATTGCACCGCGCCGATGCCGGGTCCGCCGCGTCCCGGGGCAAGCGCCTCGACCCGGCCACCATTGGCAAGCGCCCCATACATCCTGGCCAGTGCGCGCGCCGAGAAGACGCCGTTCCAGCCCGGCATCACTGCATCGTGCACGCGCGGATCGCGGACCAATTCGTCAAAATTCTCCGGCATACCCGCCTCGGCGAGCCCGCGCACCGGCCGCACCCAGGACAGCACCGATGACGCGGTATTCCAACGGATTCCGGGCGGGCTCAGATGCGGAAAGATCTTGGCGATCCGGTAGCGCTCGGATGCCGGTACCTGGAACCAGAATTCGTCATAGCCGAGTGGCTCTGCGATCTCGCGCCGCACCAGATCGGTGAACCGATCGCCGGTAGCGCGCTGCACGATCTCGGCCACCAGCCAGCCGAAGGTGATGGCGTGATAGCCGGAGGTACGGATCCGCCGCGGATCGGCCGGGCTCTCGGCCAGTGCCGCGACGACGGCGTCGTAGTCGAGGATGCCCTCGCGGCCGGGGACCAGGCCGCGGACCCGATGCAGTCCGGCGCGGTGCGAGAGCACATCGCGCACGGTGATGTCTTCCTTGCCGTGCGCGCTGAACTCCGGCCAATACGTCGCGACCGGGGTGTCGTAGTCGATCAGCCCCCGCTCGGCCAGCCGGTGCACCACGGTTGTCGCGACGCCCTTGCCGGTGGAGAAGGTGAGTGCCACATTGTCGCCGTTCCAGCGGCGATCCTTGCCCGCCCAGCCCGCCCAGATGTCGACGACGGGCCGACCGTCGAGATAGATGGCGAGTGCGCCGCCGCCGCGCGTCGGCTGGGTGAACATGCCGAAGAAATGGTCGGCGAGCCGGACGAACCTCGGGTCGACGAGCATTTCCCGTGGCACGGCCGGCGGCCGATCAGGTGCCGGGATGGCAGAAACCACGGTCGCACCTCCTGCTGGTCAGCGGGACCGGAATATCAGCCTAGCTCGGATCTCGGGGTTTGCCAGCGCCCGAAAGGCGTGGTCAGGCACGTCCTACCGGTCGCCGAATTCCAGGCGAAGGCCGCCGTGCCGAGGCACACCACCGAACTGTCGGCGGTTGTGACCTGTGCGCGCGAGCCCTCGAAGGCGATCGATATCGCGAACAGCGGTATGGCCGCCTGTGCTCTGCCGGTCTCGGAATCGGTTGCCGGAGCGGTGATCGTGGTCAGTGCGACCGCGTCCGGGCCGTAGCCGAAGGCGATCGGGATACCGCCGACCCCGTCGCTGGCGCCGACCCCGCCCGCCGCGCCGACACCGAGTGCCGCCGCGCCGGAGGCGGCGTGCGCGTAGCCGACCCCGTCATATCCGGCCGACCGCGCCCGGCCGGAGGCTTCCGCCGCGGCCCGGCATGCGGTGCTTCCGTCGATTACGGTCACATCCGTGCCGGTGTCGGACGCGCAATGCACATCGGTTGCTGATGCCACCGCGGGCAGTACGAGCGAGGTGCCGATCGCGGCAGTGGTGTAGGCGATTGCGCTGATCAGCTTCACGGACGGTCTCCTCTCACACCGGAACCCCAACCATACTCAGATCGGTTGCTGGACCGCTGATTCCGCTGGTACGCCGTCCCACCGGGGCGATCGAGCAGGTATTTCGGCGCGCACTGTGTCGCTGCGGTGTCGAAGCTGTCGACTCGACGCACGCGCGGTCGGTGGTGTATGCATGGCGTGATATCTCATGCATTGCTAGATCAACTTCGGATTCCCACGGGGGTATGAGTTCGGAGCGTTACAGCCGGGAGGACTGTACGTGTCTCGTCAACTGATCTCGGGTCGCCTCGCGATGGCGGCCGTCGCCGCGGTTGCGGTGGTCGCCGCGCTCTCGCTCGCGGGCTGCGGCAATAAAATCAGCGGCACCGCCCAGCCAGCGATAGGGAACGGGACCATTGATGCGGTCTCGTCCACCAATACTCCGAAAACCTCACCCGCCAGGCCCACTTCGGGTCGGCCGACGACCACCGCCCGCCCGTCCTCGGGCAAGCCGACCGCGACCACCTCGGCGACCAAGGGCGGTAGCACCGACTTCCAGGCCAATGTCGGTGATTGCGTAACTCTCGGCGGTACGACCGATAACGCCACCATCGCCAAGGCGTCCTGTGGCAGCCGGGCGTCGAACTACAAGGTGATCGGCAAGGCGGCGACCAGTTCGCAGTGCGTGGCCGACCGCGACTCCGCCTACTTCGAAACCCTCAACGGCACGCAGCAGGGCGCGATCTGCCTGGATATCGACTGGGTTGTCGGCGGCTGCATGGATATCAGCGGTGAGGACCCCAAGCGCATCGACTGCACCGAACGCGCCAGCCAGGGTGTCAAGGTCACCAATATCCAGCAGGGTGCAGACGATGCGGGCGTCTGCGGCAGCAGCAGTGGGTTCGAGTACCCGACGCGGCACTTCGTGGTCTGCGTCCAGAATCTCTGACCTGACCGAAAACCGGCCCGCGAAGGTTACGTTGGGCCGGTGAGTACGCAAGAACTACCCCGGCTGAGTTCAGCCACCGGCCGCTGGATTCTGTTGGCCACCATCCTCGGTTCCTCGGTGGCGTCGCTGGACGCCACCGTGGTCAATATCGCACTGCCCCGCATCGGTGCAGCTCTGCATACCGACGTCGCCGGATTGCAGTGGACCCTCAATGGCTACACGCTGACCCTGGCCTCGTTCATCCTGCTCGGTGGTTCGCTCGGCGACCATCTCGGTCGCCGCAAGGTCTTCGTCTGGGGTGTCATCGGTTTCGCGCTTGCCTCGGTGCTCTGCGGTGTCGCGGTGAATATCGAGATGCTGGTGGGCGCGCGAATTCTGCAGGGCGTGGCGGGTGCCCTGCTCACACCGGGCAGCCTGGCCCTGATCTCCTCGTCCATCGATCAGCGCGATCAGGGTGCGGCGATCGGTCTGTGGTCCGGCTTCGGCGGTGTCGCCGGCGCGCTCGGGCCGTTCCTCGGCGGCTGGTTGATCGAACTGGCGGGGTGGCAGTCCATCTTCTTCATCAACGTGCCGCTCGCGCTGGTCGTCGTGCTCGTCACACTGAAGCACGTGCCGGAGAGTCACGACCCGAATGCCGCTGTGCGACTGGATATTCCGGGTGCGGTGCTGGTGGCACTGGCCTTGGGCGCGTTGACCTTCGGTCTGATCGACAAGATGCCGCTGCTGGTGGTCGTCGGTCTGCTGCTGCTCGCCGTCTTCGTGGTGATCGAAATGCGCAGCGATCACCCACTGGTACCGCCGTCACTGTTCGTCTCCCGGATCTTCACGGCGGCCAACTTCGTCACCCTCGCGGTCTACGCCGCACTCGGCGGGGTCTTCTTCCTACTCATCCTGCAATTGCAGCTGGTGGCGGGGTATTCGCCGCTGATGTCGGGGATGGCGACGGTTCCGGTGACACTGATCATGCTGGTGCTCTCCGCGCCCGCGGGCCGCTGGGCGCAGGTGCACGGTGCGCGCATTCCGATGACGGTCGGTCCGCTGCTCGCCGCGGCCGGGCTGGTGCTCCTGCTGCGCATCGGGCCCGACACCATCTATCTGACCGATGTCCTGCCCGGTGTGCTCGTCTTCGGGCTCGGTCTGTCGGTGCTGGTCGCCCCGCTCACCGGCGCCGTACTCGGCGCGGTGCCGTCGAGCGAGGCGGGTATCGCGTCCGGGGTGAACAACGCTGTCGCCAGGACGGCCCAGCTGCTCGCCGTCGCCGCACTGCCCGGACTCGCCGGAATCTCCGGATCTCTCAGCGATCCGGTCGAATTCGACCGGGGCTTCGGTGTCGCGATGTGGATCTGTGTCGGCCTGCTGGTGACCGGGTCACTGCTCGCCGCCGTATTGCTGCGGACGCCGCGGCACACACCGACGCTGGACAATGTCGACTGCATGCCGCAGTGCGGGGTGGCAGGTCCGGCGCTGGCCCCACTCCACAAAACAGAGTGAGCGGGTCGAACGACCCGCTCACTCGGCGTTTCACTGATCCGGCAGTCGGCTAGATCGGATTGAAGCCAGCCCCGATGCTGCCGCGGGCATTGATATCACCCATGATCGAGCTCATATTGGTGCCGACCTCGGGGCCGAAGCAGGCGATGGCAAGGTAGGCGTTCACCATGCCGACCAGGGTGGTGCCGACGACGACCGGCGCGCCGGAATCACCCTCCACCACGCACATCTGCGCCCAGGTCTCCATATTCGTGCCGAAGAGATCGCCATAGGCGAGGCCACAGGTGTTGCCGGTGGTACGGCCTTCCTTGCAGACGATCATCGGGAACTGGGCCGGACCACCGATCCCGGTGATGGTGACGTTGCCGATCCGGTTGACCGGGACGATCTTGGCCGGATCGAACTGGATGATGGCGTAGTCGAGATCGTGGTTCGAGTAGACGAACTTGCCGATCACGCCAGCGCCACGGTCGGCCTCGGCCCATACTTGAGCGCCCGGGTCGCCGCAGTGTCCGGCGGTCAATCCGACCAACCGGCCCCCGCCGTCGTAACCGACCGTCGTGACAGTGCATTCGAACTGATTATCGATGATGATTCCCGACCCACCGCCGACAACGGTGGGTCCCGGCGCGGCATCCGCGGCCCCTGACCCCGTTGCGACCAGCGCCGCACCGAGAGCTACGGCGAAGGCGGCGTTGGCCACCTTGGCGAGTTTGCTGAACATGTCCCTCCAGACGTCGGAAGTCCGCACGATATCAATCTGTCGCACCCATCGTGTCAGTATTCGGTTCCGGGCGCGTGTCGTATCCGTCGCGATCCGATCGCGAGTCGCTCGAGAGGGTCCGTGGCGATCGCTCGCGGGTCGCTCGAATGGATCTGCTCTTCGGTGTCGATCGCGTCGGCGAGGCCTCACTTTTCGACATTTCGGATGCAGCGTCTCATTCTGCGCAATAGCGAATCTCTATAACAGTGTGCATCAGAAAGCGCGCAATAGTGTTTCAGTTCCGTTCGAACGGTGATTGCGCGAGCTATTCCAATCAGCACTTATTTTACATGAATATCATCCGCGCAAATAGTCGAACATGTCATATGCGGGGCAAATAGGGCCTGGTCGAACTGTAACTTGTTCCAGAAGTATCACGGTTAACTTTGGGACCGGTCCCAAGCTTCGAGCCGCTGCTCATAGCCTTTCTCCAACACTGACTCCGATCTATGACTGCAATCACACGAGGATGGTGTGTTCTGCACTACTCCGTAGTAAGGTGCGTCAAGCAAACAAGTCGTCGGGGTTTGGTTACCGGCGTCGAGAGGGGTTAGCCAGTGCAGTCGACCACGAGTCCACCAGCACGGTCACGGATGAGTGATGCGGTCGATTGGACGAAGGCCTACTGGGAAGACCATCCGAAGCGCTCATTGGAGACCTTCGGTAGACAGATCACGATGGGGTTCGCGGCAGTCGCGGAGTTGTTCATCGCGATATTCCGCCGCCGCTTTCCTTATCGTGAGTTCATCCGTCAGTGCGCCTTCATGTCGAGTGTCGCCGCGGCGCCGACGCTACTGGTCGCGATTCCCATCGGCGTAATCGTCTCCATCCAGGTCGGCGCGGTCGCCAGCCAGGTCGGTGCTACCTCGTTCATCGGTGCCGCGAACGGCCTCGGCATCATCCAGCAGGGCGCTCCGCTGGTCACCTCGCTGATGATCGCGGGCGCGGTCGGTTCGGCGATCACCGCCGATCTCGGTTCCCGCACCATCCGCGAGGAGATCGACGCGATGCGGGTGATGGGTGTGGATCCGCTGCGCCGCTTGGTCGCGCCTCGGCTCGGCGCGGCCATGCTGGTCAGTGTGCTGCTCTGCGGCTTTGTCGTTTTTGTCGGATTCTTGACCGGTTACATTTTCAATATTTTCGCGCAGAACGGCACCCCGGGTTCCTATGTCGGCACCTTCTCCTCGTTCGCCGTCACCATCGATCTTCTTGTCGCACTGGTGAAATCGTTGATCTTCGGGTTGCTCGCCGCGATCATCGCCTGCGATACCGGACTGAATACCCGTGGCGGTCCCGGTGGTGTTGCCAACTCGGTGAACTCGGCGGTCGTCAGTTCCGCGATCATGTTGTTCGGCGTGAACTTGATCATCACCCAGATCTACAACGTTCTTCTCCCCCCACAGGTGGTCTGAGCCGGTGTCTTCAACCTATATACCGCCGCTGCTGCGGCCACTTCTGCAAATAAAGAAGTCCGCGCAGGCCCCGGTCGATATGGTCGCGCGCCTGGGCCACCAGGTGTTCTTCTTCCTGCGGTCGGTGGGTTCGATCCCGTTGGCGCTGCGGCACTATCCGAAGGAAGTCTGGCGGCTGCTTTCGGATGTCACCTGGGGCAACGGCAGCCTGGTCGTCGGTGGCGGCACCATCGGCGTCATTCTCATCCTCAGCGCGTTCGGCGGGATGACGGTCGGCATCCAGGGCTATACCTCACTGAATCTGCTCGGCCTCAGCCCGATCACCGGCGCCATCTCGGCATTCGCGACCACCAGGGAATTGGGGCCGCTGCTCGCGGCGCTGGCCTTCGCGGCACAGGCCGGATGTCGATTCACCGCCCAGCTCGGTGCCATGCGGATCTCCGAGGAGATCGACGCGCTCGAGTCGATCGCGATCCGGCCGCTGCCCTATCTGGTCAGCACCCGGATGTTCGCGGCGATGATTGCCATCGTCCCGCTCTACTGCCTCGGCCTGGCCATGGCCTACATCTCGTGCTCGCTCACGGTGCAGCTCATCGGCAACACCTCCAGCGGTACCTACGCGCACTACTTCTATCAGTTCCTGATTCCAGGAGACGTCCTCTACTCACTGCTCAAGGCGATGGTGTTCGTCGCGATCACCACCTTCATCCAGTGCTACTACGGATTCTTCGCCTCGGGCGGTCCGGAGGGTGTGGGTGTCGCGGCCGGTCGGGCCATCAAAATGTGCATCATTGTCGTGGTATTCGCTGACCTGTTCATGACATTGGCGATCTGGGGCGTCAATCCCGGCATCCGGATCTCGGGGTAGGACGAAATGATCATCGATCCCAGTGGGCGCGGGCCCACCATGCGACAGCTGCTGATCGCGGGCGTCTGCGGACTCATTGTCTTCGCGCTGATCCTCGGCTTCCTGATGGCCAGGTACCGCGGCTATTTCGTGCCCAAGGTGCATGTGGTCGCTGATCTGCGAACCACCGGCGACGGGCTGCCGAGCGAGGCGGATGTGAAGTTCCGCGGCGTGCTGGTCGGCGCGGTCAAGGAGGTCGAGGTCGCCAACAAGGGCGAGCTGCAGAAGGTGCAGATCGACCTGAAGCCGGAGTTCGCGGGCGACATTCCATCGAATGTGACCGCGCGGGTGGTGCCGAGCAACCTGTTCGCCGTCACCTCGGTGGAACTGGTCTTCAACGGTCCCGCGGACCAGTACCTGCACGAAGGATCGGTTATCCCGGAGGACCAGAGCCAGGGCACCATCGCGCTGCAGGACACCCTCACCACCGTCCGGAGCATCCTCGCCAAGCTCGACCCGGTGCAGTTCGGCCGGGTGCTCGGCACGCTCTCGCAGGCATTGGACGGCAGCGGCCGGATGCCGGGCTCCACCATCGAGCGGTTGGACAAGTGGCTGACCTCGGTGGACGAATCCATTCCGAATCTCGGTGTGCTGCTCGATGATTTCTCGGCCTCGTTCCGCGCGCTCAACCAGTCCGCGCCCGAACTGCTCGATGTGCTGGGCAGTTCGGTGAAGACCGCGCAGACCATCGCGGATCACCGCGCCGCCCTGGTCGCCCTGATCAGTGGCACGGCGGGCACGGTGGATACGGTCAACGGCCTGTTCGCCCGCAACGGTGATATCGGCAAGCAGGTCACCGCGGGCACCAGCGATATGTTCGGCGCGCTCGCCGCGGATGCGAACTCGATCCCGGAAACCATCGCCTCGCTGAACAACTCGCTGCGCAAGCTGAGTACCACCTTCCACTGGGGTCCGCAGCGGCAGATGGTCTGGAACGCGGGCGTCACGCTCACCCCGTACCGCCCATACGAACAGGCGGACTGCCCGCGCTACGGCGACCTGCCCGGTCCGAGCTGCGCCACTGCGCCCGCGGTCTCCGATCCCGGATATCTGCCACAGTCGATGATGCCGCGTTCGCTGGAAACGGCGCAGGGCCTGGCGAAACTGCCACTGCCCGCTGGCTTCCCGGAGATCCCGGGTCTGACCTCGCCGGGTGATCCGCTCGCGCCGACGGCCGAGCCGACGCCGGTCAGCCCGTTCGCCGGTACCCCGCTGGAGGGTCTGTTCCCGAATCTGGTGCAGCCAGCACCGGGGGCGCAGCCCTCCGCCGGTCAGCCCGCGGCTCCGGCCACGCCCGCCCAACCGGCAAGTGCGCCGGTGACCGCCGGTCCGATTTCCTACCAGGGGGATGCCGCGATCGTGGCGCTGCTCGGTCGTCGGCCGACAGCGGCCGAATATCTACTGCTGAGCTCGGCAATGCGCGGCGGCACCCTGCAGGTCGGCGAAAGCGGTACTGCCAAATGAGCATTCGTAAACCACTGATCGGCTTCGGCCTCTTCGCGATCGTCTCGATCCTGGTCACCGTCGTCGTCTGGAATACGCTGGCGCGGGTCGTGGAGGGTGATACCAACACCTACACCGCGACCTTCAGCGATGTGCTCGGCCTGCGCGAGGGCGATGACGTCCGGATGGCTGGCGTGCGGGTCGGCAAGGTCGAGAAGATCGAGCTCACCCGCGATTCCAAGACCAAGAAGTCCGTCGCCAATGTGACATTCATCGTGCAGCGCAACCAGACGGTGTACGACGACACCAAGGCACTGGTGCGCTACCAGAATCTGATCGGCCAGCGCTATATCGCGCTGTCTCCCGGCAAGGCGGCGAGCCCGGCGGCGTTGAAGAACAAGGCCACCATTCCGCTGGAGCGCACCGAACCGTCGTTCGACGTGTCCGGACTGCTCAACGGATTCCAGCCGCTGTTCCAGGTGTTGCAGCCCGAACAGGTGAACCGGCTCTCGGAAACCTTCATCCAGGCATTGCAGGGTGACGGTGTTTCGTTGAGCGCGTTCATCACCCAGGCCGCGACCCTGGCCACGGATTTCCAGCGCAGGGACGCGATTCTCAGCGATGTGATCACCAACCTCAGCGGCGTCATGTCCGGGTTGGCCAAGCGAGGTGATGAATTGGAGACCCTGGTTACCCAGACCCGGGCACTGATCGGCGGCCTGTACGACCAGGGCCAGTCGCTGCAATCGTCCACGGTGCAGATCGCGGATGCGACCAGTGGCCTGGTCGACATGTTGGCCAAGATCCAGCCGAAGCTGGCGACCGCACAGGATTCGACGAGCGCGGCGCTGACGCTGTTGATCGCCAACGGCGCGAAGCTGGATCAGGCCGCGATCGACCTGCCCTCGGTGCTGGCCGACCTCGGCAGGTTCACCCAGGACGGCGCCTACGCCAACGCGTACTTCTGCAAACTGGATGTCTCGCTGTACGGCGTCCTGCTCCCCCGCGGCCTGCTCACCCAGATCGGCGGCAACGGACAGTCGGCGGTGTGCCGCCCATGATGACCAAGATCAAGGAGAGGTTCAACAGCAACCGGTACTTCTGGTTGGGTGTCATCGGCGCCGTCGTCATCATTGCCCTGCTGATCGGCTCGAGCGTGTACAAGCTGATCGGCGTCGGTGAGCAGACGGTCAAGGCCGAGTTCGTGCAGACCGCCGGGGTCAAGGTCGGTGACAAGGTCAATGTGGCCGGTGTCCCGAGCGGGCATGTGGCCGGTGCGAAGCTCGAGAACGGGCATATCCTGCTCACCCTCAGCGTGAACAGCGACGTCGAGCTCGGGCCCGATGCCAAGGCCTCGATCAAGATGGCGACGCTGCTCGGCGCGCGCTACGTCGATCTCGAACCGGGTGACGGATCGGGACTGAAGGACAGCCGAATTCCGTTGGCCAACACCTCGGTTCCGTACAACCTGGCCGATGTGGTCGAGTACGGCACCCCGAAGTTCGAGGCGCTCGACACCAAGCAGCTGGCCACCTCGCTCGACCTGATCAACAAGCAGATGGGCGATTCACCCGCGCTGACGGCGCAGGCGCTGGACAGCGTCGGCGCGCTGGCGAAGGTGCTGGATTCACGCAAGGCGGAGGTCGACAGCCTGCTCAAGGATCTCGACCGGGTTACCAGGATTCTCGGCGACAACCGCAACAGCGTGCTGTTGGTGATCACTCAGGGCGAGGCCATCGCCAACCGGGTGATGGAACGCCAGAACCTGCTGCGGCAGCTGCTCGACAATGTATCGACGCTGAGCCGTCAGTTGCAGGCGATCGGCGCGGCCAATAACAACCAGCTCGGTCCGACCATCGCGCAGTTGAACACCATGGCCGAGGGTCTGCAGAAGAATAAGGACAACCTCGACCGGCTGTTGCAGATCATGCCGGTGTCGGTGCGCTACTTCAACAATGCATTGGGCAACGGTCCATACGGTGAGGTCGGCACGCCGTGGGTCTTCCCCGACAACTGGTTGTGCTTCGCCCACATGATCGAGGGGTGCCAGGGATGAAACTGACGCGAATCAACCTGCGGCGGCCCAAACTTCGGCATTTGGCCAAACCGGTGATGATCAGTGCCGCGGCCTTGGCCGTCGGCAGTTGCTCGCTGGTGCCGAGTTCGGTGAACAGCGCACTGGGCAACACGATGACGATCACCGCGGACTTCGAGAACATCGCGGGCGTATTCGAGGGCAACCCGGTCACTGTGCTCGGATTGCAGGTCGGCAAGGTCGACAAGATCATTCCCAAGGGCACCCTGGTCGAGGTGCACATGACGATCGATAAGGACGTCAAGATCCCGAAAGATGCGATGGCCGCGATCGTTTCGCCGTCCATCGTGACCGACCGGCACGTCGAACTCACCCCGGTCTACACCCAGGGCGAGACCATGTCCGCCGGCACGCATCTGCCGAAGGCGAAGACCAAGACGCCGGTCGAGCTGGACACCATGCTCGAGACCATCGATCAGTTCGCCGCGGCGCTCGAGCCGAAATCGGGCACCGAGGGTATCGGCCCGCTCTCCGGCCGGGTGCTCTACCCGATGTTGAACGGCAATGGCGAGAAGATGCGCGACACCCTCAATGCGCTCTCCGGTGCGTTGAAGGTCGGTGTCGACAATAAGGACGCGGTCGCCAATATCATCGTCAAGCTGAACGAGCTGACCACGATGCTTGCCGAAAACGACCAGTCCGTACGCGATTTCAGCAATCGGGTGACGCAGATGACCGGGCTGCTGGCCGATCAGGCCCCCGGGCTGCAGGCCACGCTGCAACAGCTCAACGACTTCCTGTCCAATACGAGTTCGGTATTCGTGCAGTACCAGGATCAGCTGGGGAGTTCACTCGCCGGTCTGACCGCGGTGACAGATCAGTTGCGCGCCAACGCCCGCGGTATCACCGAGGTCGCCGACTTGACGCCGCTGCTGATGCAGAACCTGGACCGGTCGATGAACCGGGAGCTGGGCTACGTCCGGCTGCACGGCAACCTGCCGACCTTCCTCAACGGCGAACTGCTGAGCGTGTTCTGTGAACGGATTCAGATGCGCTCGGATGGCTGCCGGACCGGCAAGATCGAGGACCTTGGCCCTGACCTGGGGATTACGGCGGCACTGCTGGGGATGACCAAATGAACGCACGGTTCACATGCAAAGCCCGCCGCGCGCTGATCGCACTGGCCGCGGCATCCGGGGTGGCCGTCACCTCCGGATGTGGTCTCACAGTGGAGAATCTGCCGCTGCCCAAACCGGGCATGGCCGGTGAAACCTACACCATACAAGCGAAATTCGAGAACGCGCTGAACCTGCCCGATCAGGCGAAGGTGAAGATCGGTGGCTCCGATGTCGGTGTGGTCTCCAATATCAAGACCAAGAACTTCGAGGCCATTGTCGATCTGAAGATCAGCAAGGACATCGAATTGCCGGTCGGCAGTACGGCGGAACTGCGCCAGGCCACCCCGCTCGGCGATGTGTTCGTCGCGGTGTCCAAGGCCAAGGCGGAGCCGGGTACGCCGATGCTGCACGAAGGCGACGTCCTCGGCCTGGACAAGACCTCGGCGGGCGCCACCGTCGAGGAGCTGTTGATCTCGGTTTCGTTGCTGTTCAACGGCGGCGGCGTGGCCGCGCTGACCAAGCTGACCTCGGAGTTGGATTCCATTGTCGGCGGTCGCGGTGATCAGATGGCGCATCTGATCACCGAAATGACCGGCGTGGTAGGCAGTTTGAACGATAACAGCGCGCGCGTGGACAGCGTGCTCGCCCAGTTCAGCTCGCTGGCCAACACCATCGAGGGCAGGCATGCGGAATTGGGTCAGGTCGCCGATACACTGCCGCAGATGATCGGCGCCATCGCGGAGAACAACCGCGCCATCGGCGATCTGCTGCAGAAGATTTCGGTGACCAGTGCGGCGCTCGGTGACTATGCCAACACCTCCAGCGATAAACTGGGCGACCTACTCGACAATGTGCACAAGCTGATGAACGCACTGTCGCAGACCGAGCAGAACTTCGGTCCTGCCTTGGATGCGCTGCACGATATCCGCGGTGGGGTCGACGCGTCCTTCCGCGGTAACAGCCTCGCGGTCTACGCCACCATCACCAATCTCCACAACCTCAGCTTGTTGTCGGATCCGGGGCAGGGCAAGTTCTTCGATGGCCGCGATCTCAGCGACTTCGCGGGCAGCCTGATCACCGTCCTGCAGGCGATTCAGGGACGACTGCAGGGGGGTCACCGATGAGTTGGCTCGGCAAATTGATGCAGCGCAAGATGCTGTTGTCCACCATCGGCCTGGTGCTGGTGTTCATCGTCGGGGCCAGCTATCTGCTGGTGAGCGTCATGCGGGTGAATCCGCTCAAGTCGACCTATGCCGTGACAGTCAACCTGGACCGCTCCGGTGGTCTGCAGCCGGGCAACGATGTGACCTTGCGTGGCTATCGCATCGGCAAGGTGACCTCGATCGAGTTGGTCGACCGCGGACAGTCGATCGCCGCGAAGACCGAAATCGATTCGAAGTACAAGATTCCCTCCGACACCAGTATCTCGGTGGGCGCGCTGTCCGGCGCCGGTGAGCAGTACATCGACTTCCGGCCGAATGTCGAGCAGGCACCGTATCTGCGCGACGGTTCGGTCATCAAATTCGATGCGGCCAAGATCAAGACCCCGACCCCGATCTGGGCGGTGCTCGACAACTCCAGTGCGCTGATCTCCCAGGTCGATCCGGATAAGTTCAGTGTCATTCTGACCAATCTGGACATCGCGCTCAGCGGTGGCCCGGATCAGTTGCGCGGCATGGTGAACGGCATCAGCCTGGCCATGGCCGGTTTCGACAATCTGCTGCCGCAGACCACGAATCTGATCTCCAACCTGCGCACCATCGCGAACACCACCTCGAACGCGCAGCCCGATCTCGCAACGCTGACCCGCAATTCGGGCCAGCTGTTCGACCAGTTCAACAATGCCAACGCCGAATTGCAGGCGGTGCTGGAGAAGGCACCGGGACAGCTGACCAGTCTCGGTGCGGTGCTGGACAAGACGAGCGACCCGATCACCAGTCTCGCGGCCAACTTCGCCGCGATGACCAAGGCCGCGCAGCTGCGGATTCCGGCGCTGCAGGCGCTGTTCCCCTCCCTGAACATCGGGTTGTCCGCCGCCGGTGTGCCCGCGCACGACAACGAGTTCTACGCTGTCGCGGATATCTGGATTCGGCCGATCTGCCAGTACAAGCACACGCCGATTCGCAATGAGGTGGTCCAGGACGGCTCGCTGCCCAAGTGGAACTACTGCGAGAATCCGCCGCCCGGACTGCAGGTTCGCGGTTCGGCAAATGCGCCGCGGCCGAATGTGCCGGATAACGGTGCGCAGATGCCGCCGGGCGCGAATCCGAATGACATGACCCCGCCGCCGCTGCGGTGAGTCAGTTGACACAACGAGCGGTACGTATTCGCCGGTGCGTTACCCCGGCCCGGCAGTGAAATCCGAGGCCGGGAATACTGCCCCGCAGAGTGCGAACGGTTCGTTCGACGCGGGCCGACAACGCAATATCGGTGCGCTCGGGTGCGCCGGGAAAGTGCAGGATTGTATCGATGTCCACTGATGATGTCGGCGCCGAGAACCAGAACTCGGACGCCCCGAAAGAGGACGCCAAGGCCGACGTGCCCGCCGAGGACAAGACCGTCGAGATCGGGAAGTCCGGCGATGCGGCTGCCCCGAAGTCCGAGCCGAAGCAGACGGACACGCTGGCCAAGGGCGCGGCGCAGCCGGCTCCACAGCATGGCGGCAAGGAACGGGGCACGATGGTGCCCATCGTCGCCGCATTCGTCGCCGGCGTGCTGCTGGTCGCGGCGGTGACCGCCGTTATCGTCTTCTACCGGCAGGCGAGCAATCGCGGCGACCAGTTGGACGCGCACGCGGCGGCCACCACGGCCGCGTGCGAGTACGGCAAGCTGATCTCCACCTACGATCCGCAGACCATCGACGACTACCTGAAGAAGGTGGACGCCGCGTCGGCCGGTGAGTGGAAGGACCAGTTCGCCAAGCTCGGTCAGGATCTCAAGGGTGTGGTCGTCGACGCCAAGGCCTCCTCGTCCACCTACGACATGCAGTGCGGCTTCCAGTCCGGCGATACCGAAAGCGCGAAGGTGCTGGTGGTGATCGGTCAGACCACCACCAATGTGAATATCGCCGCCGCGAACAAGCCGCCGAGCAAGGTCGAACTCGTGGTGGTCGCCGGTCTGCAGAAGGTCGGCGACAAGTGGCTCGTCGACAAGTTCGACCTGCCGATCCTCAAGCAAATGGGCAACTGAGTTGCTGCCGAGCTGGCGCTAGGCCCCGGAGTTGGGCGGACCAATAGCGGCCCTGGATCGGAGTTGGCCACGCTGAGTTCGCGAAGCACTCCTACCGATAGCCGTGATGAAACGCCTCCGGGCGGGTGGGAATGGCACCACCCGCCCGGAGGTCTTTTCCGGCGGTCTTGCGCCCGGTCGCGCCGGCGGTCTCAGAACAGGGTCAATGCCTGAGGTGCTGGCGCGACCGGCTTCCCCGCGGACCGCGGCCGGGAGGTCTTGGCTGCCCCGGCCGAATTGCCGAGGGCGGTGGTCTTTTCGGTCTTGTGCTCGACTACCGGCGGCAGCTCGGGGAGTTCCGCGGTCGGCACCTCACCGGCGGCCGCGGAGGCCGCGGCCTGTCTGGCCGCCTCGCCCGCGAGGGTATCGGCCATCTCGTTGAAGTAATTGCCGACATGTCCACGCACCCAACGGAACCGGACCGGTCCCGGCCGGGAGGCGATGGCCCGGTCGATCTGCTTGATGAGTTCGACGTTCTTCACTGCGCCGCCGGTGGCGGTGCGCCAGCCATTGATGCGCCAGCTGGCGATCCATTCCGACGCGCACTTGATCGCGTATAGCGAATCACTCTCGATGAGCAGCGGCTCCTCGCTGGGATGGGCGACTATCGCTTCCAGCAGCGCGCGCAACTCCGCGACCTGATTGGTTCCGGTGGCGGCTCCCCCGCTGCGCGAGCCGCCCTGATGATTGACCCAAGCCCAGCCGATGGCGCCGCCGGGATTGCGGAGGCAGGATCCGTCGGTGCTCACGATGATCATGGCTGGCACCCTACGCAATCCGACCGACAAGATCGGTACCGTGGAATTCCTCTATCTCCCTTCGCAACTGAGACTCGGTGCGCCGCAGCGCCGAGCGCACGGCGGAATCCACCAGGCGCAGGCACAGGCGGCCGAAGAGTCCACTCGGTGGAGCGTACTCCGCCTCCGAAGTCAGCACCGAGCGTCCATAGCCGAGTGGGTCGAAGCGCAGTCGCAAAGTTCCCGACAACCGTCCGTGTAACGTGTAGCCGATCACCACATTGCGCCGGTATTCGGTGATCTCGCATGTCACGGTCGGCCGCCACAACCCGAACCTGGCGCGGGTCGTGAAGACTGCGCCGAGCCCCTGGTCGAGCTCGCCTTTCGGCTCGAACGCGGCGACACCGAACATCCAATCCGGCACGAACTGATGGTTGTCCGTATAAGTGAAGGCCACCTCGACCGGGGCTCCGACGTCGCTCGCGTACCTGATGTGGCCCATAGGCCCTCCCTGTTGGCTGTCGCTAAAAGTACTACAGCTTTCCTCTTTATTGGAGTGGTTGCCCGCAATTTGGTTGGGCTGCTTTCCACATCGGCGACCGGTTGGTCGCTTGGTTTGCTGGGATGGGCGACTCAGCTACCGAATCGGGTCAGAGTTGGTCGACGATGTATTCGGCGATCGGCATCGCGGAGGTGGCCGCCGGGGACGGGGCATTGAGCACATGGACCGAGCGCGGCGTGCGCTCGATCATGAAGTCGTGCACCAGGGTGCCATCGCGCAGTACCGCCTGCGCGCGGATCCCCGCCTCGCGCGGCCGCAGGTCCGCGACCGTCAACTCGGGGCAGTACCGTCGGCATTCGGCCAGGTAGCCGTGCTTGAACAGCGAGTTGCGCAACTCCCGCAGCCCGGTCCGCACATGCGCGCGAGCGACCCGGTGGAAGCCGGGAAAACCCAGTACCGCACGGGCGTCGCGGGCGTCGAAACTGCCCTTGCGATAGCCCTCCCTGGCCAGGCCGAGCACCGCATTGGGGCCGACGGTCAGCGCGCCGTCGATCGTCGGACTCAGGTGTACGCCGAGGAATGGCAGTGCGGGATCGGGGATCGGATAGATCAGCGTGCGCACCAATCCGGTTCGGCTGGACGGTAGCTGGTAGTACTCGCCGCGGAACGGCACGATGCGAAAATCGGTTTGCAGGCCCGCCAGCGCGGCCATCCGGTCGGCCTGCAGACCCGCGCAGACCACCAGGGTGCGCGCGGTCCAGGAGCCCGCGGGGCCGGATGCGGTGACCGCGTCGGTGGTCTCGGTGAGTTCGGTGATCTTCGCGCCGAGCACGATCTCGCCGCCCGTGGCCCGGACCTCATCGGCGAGTGCCGTGGTGACGCGGGTGAAATCGATAATGCCGGTGGCGGGCACGAACATGGCGCCGACGCCGGTCACATGTGGTTCTCTGCGGGTGAGTTCGGCGGCGTCGATCAGTTCGACATCGACGTCATTGGCGACCGAGCGTTCGTGCAGCGCGAGCATTCGCCCGTGCTCGGCGGCATCGGTGGCTACCAGCAGCTTTCCGCAGACCTCGAACGGTATGCCGTGCGCCGCAGCGAAATCCTTGGTCCAGGCGGCGCCCTGCCTGCACAGCCGTGCCTTGAGACTGTCCGGCGGGTAGTAGATGCCGGAATGGATGACACCGCTGTTGTGCCCGGTCTGGTGCGTGGCCAGGGCGCTGGCCTTGTCGACGAGCACGAGGCTCGCGCCGGCATGGCGTTGCAGAATCCGATGCGCCGTGGCGACTCCGACGATCCCGCCCCCGATGACACAGAAGTCGTACATGGGACGCAGAGTAGGCGGACTACACCACGATGGTGCGGTTCGCCGTCATCGTGGCGGGATTCGGTGCCGCGTCGGCCGTGGTCGGCGCGTCGGTGGCGGGTGCGGTCGAGTCGTCGACGCTTGGCGCGTGTTTCGTGGCGGGCGCGGGATAGCGCTGCAGCCGGAGTCCGTGTTCGCCGAGGGTCGGATCCGAGAAGGCCAGTGTCACTTCGCCATTGTGTGTATCGACCTCGGCGCGCAGCAGGGTGATACCGCCGGGATCGGCGTGGATGCCGAACCGCTCCCGGACCGGTTCGGCGAGTACGAGATCCGCCAGTGTGGTCAGTGCATCGGTATCCACCGTGACGGCGACGGAATTCGCGCGGCCGGTGGCGACCTGCGCGCCGACATATGCGGTGCCGACCCGCAGTTTGCCGCCGATTCCGGCGGGCACCGCGGTCGGCGAATCGGCATTGGCCGCTGTGGTTTTCGCGGTGTCGGCCACGGACTCGGCGGGAAAGCGGGCGAACAGTGCGGGCAGATCGCGACTTCCGCCGCTCAGCAGTGCATCCGGGAACTCGGGTCCGGAGTCGGTGCCGATAGCCGGGATGGTGCGCGCCGGTGCTGCCGCGATTTCGCCGGTGGTGTGCCGGGTTTCGGCCATCTGATGGACGATATAGGCCCCGGAGGCCACCGTGAGGCTGAGGCTGGCGGTGCCCGCGAGGACGATGGCAGCGTGCCGCGCGATCTGGGCAGGCTTGTGTGCTGGGTTGGATCCGCGGCGCCCTCCGTGCGCGCGTATACCTTGCGGGGTACTGTCTTGCCGGCCCCCACCGCGTTCCTCCGGGCCCGTCGCTCCCACCGCTGGCACGATGCGTTCCTTTCCCTCCGCCCCTGGTCCCCTCGTCGGCACGGCCCGCATCGTTGAAAGCCGTACAGGTGTCCAGGTTACCGCGGTGGCGGCAGGTGACGCCGCGTGGGGGAGATCAGCATCACAATCCCCAGGTGGCCGGCACGATGGCGAACTCGAGCCGATCGGCGTCGTTCATGTTTCCGCCAGCTGACAACGGGGTAAATAGACATAGCTGGCGAGCGTCATTCTCGACTGCCACATCGAGACACCCGGCCAACGGCGTCCGGCCGACACGAACGGCGCACCCAAGTGTGGCGCTCGCCCGCTCCGCTTCCATCGGTGGACCGGGTGTTTCGGATTCGGCGGGTCAGTCGAACTGGCCCGCTGCCCGTCCCGTTCCCGTCGGTCCCGCGAAAGCCTGTGCGATGGTGAGCCATTCGGCAGCGTCCGCACCTTCGGTTTCGAGTGCGAGGTCATCGCGGTGGCGGCGCTGCGTCACCAGCAGACAGAAATCCAGGGCCGGACCGGTCACGCGTTGCGTGGCGTCCTCGGGTCCCCACGACCAGATGTCGCTGTCGGGTGCGGTGAGTTCGACCCGGAATTCCTCGGCCGGTGCGTTCTTGCCGTGCACCGTGTAGGCGAAATTCCTGGTCCGCACGCCGATATGGGCGACCGTGCGCAGCCGGGCGGTCGGTGTTCTGGTCACCCCGAGTGCGTCGGCGACGTCCTGGCCGTGCGCGAAGGTCTCCATAATGCGGGCGCTGACCATCGACGCCGGGCTCATCGGCGGTCCGAACCACGGCAGCTTGGTGCCGGACGGGACCGCGCGCAGGGCATCGATCAGATCGTCGCGGCCCCGGCGCCAGCGGTCGAGCAGTTCGGCGGCGGGTGTGCTGGCCGCCTCCTCGGCGGCCGCGTCGACGAAGGTCAACACCTTGGGGGCGGCATCCTCGAGCAATTTCGCGAAGCCGTCGGCATCGGCGGCGGCCATCGTGGCTACCTCATCGGTCCAGGCCAGATGCCCGATCTGATGGGCGATGCTCCAACCGGGGGCTGGCGTGGGCTGCGACCAGTCCGCCGGTGCCAGTGCGGCGACGATTCGTTCCAGTTCGGTGCATTCGTCGGAGAAATCGCGCAGCAGCGCGTCGAGGTCAGCCATCGGTTTCCTGTCTCGTTCGCGGCGTGCTCGAATCCCTGCGCAGGCTGCCTCCGCCGGGCCCATCGCTCGCGCCGGGCCCGGCGAGGCGCACTACTTCGTACGCCGTCGCGGTTCAGCATCGCAGCGGCTCCGAAAAAATGCAAGCATGCGTGCTTGTATTTGCGCCGGACCGCTCTGCTGCCCGAGTGGGGCCGGTTACCAGCCGAAAATCGTCAGGTGGGCGGCGCCGACCACCAGGCCGAGCAGCGCGCCGTGCAGGTACAACAGCCAGGCATCCTGTTCGACCGAGGCGTAGAACATCTCCATGAACTCCCCCGGGGTGAGGTCCTGGAGCTTGCGCGCCGCGAACTCATCGATCTTCTTGGCCTGTTCGAGGGTGAACGCCTCGTCCTCGACCAGACTCGGGGCCAGACCGACCGCGGCACCGGCCGCACCGACCTTGAGATTGTCGAACTGGCGGCGGCCGAAGGCGACGCGCACGATCGAGGTGGTCGGGCCGAGCTGGCGATGGATCTCATCGGAGACCAGCCGCTCGATCAGCTGCCGGGTCTTATCGCCATTGGGGCCGTCGAGCAGTTCCTTGGACAGGTTCGGCAGCGTGAGCACCTGGTAGGCGAGGATGTGCGCGAGATCGGTGGCGGCCTGCGGCTGCCGCTTGGCCAGCAGCGCCTGCTTCCACAGGTATTTGTAGCGCGGCTGCGGATCGCCCGGTTCGAAGACCATTTTGACGGCGATGACATTGACGATCACGCCGATCGCCGCGCAGGCCAGCAGCACGATCACCCAGCCCGGCACCCACCCGAGCACCGGAATGGTGTGGTGCACATGCATATACAGTGCGAGCAGCAGGCCGAACGGCGCGCCGAGCAGGCCGATCCGCACCATGAATCGCAACTCCGGTGCGGCGATGGTGGTGGTCAGATCCTTCAGGATGTACGGGTTTTCCCGCAGATAGCGGATGACAAAGGATTTGATATCGATGAGCTGGTCGACATTGTCGCCGAGCGATTCGAAGGCCCGCTTGGTCAATGCGGGCAATTCCCGATCGACCCGTTGATAGATGATCTGTTTCATGGTCTTGGGCACGCCGCGCCACAGATCCGGATTCTCCCGATACATCAACTCGTCGACCAGGGGCTGCACCTGCTTGCTCGCGAGTATCGCGAGGTAGTCGGCAATACCCTGCAGATCCAGTTCGTGTATGAAATCGCGCGGACTGCCGATGCGCATGAGCGCCTTGTCGACACAAATACTGGCCATCTTCTCGGCACGCGCCGGAATGAAGCCCTGGAATCCGAACCGGCGGCCGTCGCCGGAGAATGTCGGCAGCACCTGGACCCGGCGCGGAAAATACGGATACAACACCTGCAGGCCCGGAATCCGGATACCGCGGAATATGATGGGCCAGAACAGCATCAGCACACCGGTCCAGTTGGTGAGCCATCCGGCGAGCGCACTGAAGATCGGGAAGGTGATCAGATCGACGCTGAACTTGGACAGGCCGGTCAGCTGTTCCCAATCGATGAACACTCCGGAGGCGAGTGTTGTCATCGTGGGATCCCCCTAAGCCTTAGCGACTGCCTACCGGTCGCTAGATATCCCGGTTCTGAGACATCTAGTTGCCAACATTCTCATCGGCTCGGACGGGGTGTCAATGCTGGCCCGTCGCTGGTGGTGGCATTGGGCCTGTTCGAGTGGGCGGTCCGCATCCTCCTGCGCATCGGATTCCGCCGGGGCGGGCGGGCGTACGGCAGGCGATTCTGGACAGCTACGAATCCGAGCGCCGCCCGCACGCCAAGGCGATGATCGATGATCGCGGTCAGCTTCCACGACAGGTTGTCCGCATCGTGCACGCCCGAGTTCATGCCCTGCCCAGCTTTCTGATGAAACCATCAGATGAGTCGCCGGAAGGTTGACGCGTGTGACGCCCGCGCCACTGGACGCACCTGGGTGACCCGCCTCACTCGGTGAGCCCCAGGGTCGGAAGGCGGCTGACGTGGGGGTTATTCGCCGAGAGCGAACGGCGGGGAAGGCCGGAACAAACGCGATCACTGCGGGGTTGACTGGGCATCGCTCAACTTTTGGAAGGGTCGAACACGTGACTACACCACAGAACCTGCCGGTGCTGTTCCTGACCGATCCGATCGTGCTGCCGGGCATGGTCGTGCCCATCGAACTGGACGAATCGGCGCAGGCCGCGATCGACGCCGCGCGCGCCGCGAATACCGACGCGGTGCTGCTCGCACCCCGCTTGACCGAGGGCTACGCCTCCTATGGCGTGGTCGCCACCATCGAACAGGTCGGCCGGATGCGCGGTGGCGCCCCCGCCGCGGTGCTGAAGGCCGAACGGCGCGCCAAGATCGGCCACGGGGTCACCGGGCCGGGTGCCGCGCTGTGGGTGGAGGCCGAACCGGTCGAGACACCCGCCGCCGACGGGCGCACCAAAGAGCTTGCCGCCGAATACAAGAAGCTGGTCGTTTCGGTGCTGCAGCGCCGCGAGGCCTGGCAGATCATCGACGCGGTCAATCAGCTGACCGATCCGTCGGCGATCGCCGATACCGCGGGCTACGCCCCGTACCTGACCGCCGACGAGAAGCGTGAGCTGCTCGAAACTCCGGATACCGCACAGCGTTTGACCAAGCTGATCGAGTGGACCAAGGCGCATATCGCCGAGGCCGAGGTCACCGAGAAGATCAGCGAGGATGTCCGCGAGGGCATGGAGAAGAGTCAGCGCGAATTCCTGCTGCGCCAGCAGCTCAACGCCATCCGCAAGGAACTCGGCGAGGACGAGCCCGACGGCGCCGACGATTACCGCACCCGGGTCGAGCAGGCCGATCTGCCCGATAACGTGCGCGCCGAGGCGCTGCGCGAGGTCGGCAGGCTGGAGCGGGCCAGCGATCAGAGCCCGGAATCCGGCTGGATCCGCACCTGGCTCGACACCGTGCTCGAATTGCCGTGGACGGTGAAAACCACCGACAGCACCGATGTTTCGGCCGCCCGCGCGGTACTCGACGCCGATCACCACGGGTTGGACGAGGTCAAGGACCGCATGGTCGAGTACCTGGCCGTGCGCTCCCGGCGTGCCGCGCGCGGACTCGAGGTCGTCGGCGGACGCGGCTCCGGCGCGGTGCTGGCGCTGGTCGGTCCGCCCGGTGTCGGCAAGACCTCGCTGGGTGAATCCGTCGCACGGGCCATGGGCCGCAAATTCGTTCGCGTCGCGCTCGGCGGTGTGCGTGATGAGGCGGAGATCCGCGGTCACCGGCGCACCTATGTCGGCGCACTGCCCGGCCGGATCGTGCGCGCCGTGAAGGAGGCGGGTTCGATGAATCCCGTTGTCCTGCTCGACGAGATCGATAAGGTCGGCTCGGACTTCCGCGGTGATCCGGCCGCGGCGCTGCTCGAGGTGCTGGATCCGGCGCAGAACCACACCTTCCGCGACCACTACCTGGATCTGGACCTGGACCTGTCCGATGTGCTGTTCATCGCGACCGCGAATGTCATGGAGACCATCCCCGGCCCGTTGCTGGACCGGATGGAGCTGATCACCGTCGACGGCTACACCGAAGACGACAAGGTGGCCATCGCCCGCGACTTCCTGGTGCCCCGGCAGCTGGAACGCAATGCGCTGACCGCGCAGGAGGTTTCGATCACCGACGAGGCGTTGCGTGAGGCCGCGGCCAACTACACCCGGGAAGCCGGTGTGCGGCAGATGGAGCGGTTGATCGCGAAGGCGTTGCGCAAGGCCGCGACTCGGCTGTCCGAGGACGGCAGCGGTTCGGCCGCCGACGACACCGAGGTGTCGCTGGGCTACGACGCCGGGCTGGGCTACGACTCGTCGGTGGAATCGGAGTCGTTGACCATCGATCTGGGCAATCTGAAGGATTACCTGGGCCGTCCGCGCTTCACCCCGGATTCGGTGGAACGCACCGCCGTCCCCGGTGTGGCAACGGGTTTGGCGGTCACCGGTCTGGGCGGCGATGTGCTCTACATCGAGGCCAATGCCGCCGAGGGCGAGCGCGCGCTCACCCTGACCGGTCAGCTGGGCGATGTCATGAAGGAGTCGGCGCAGATCGCCCTCACCTACGTGCGCTCGCACCTGGCGGAGATCGGCATCGAGCCGTCGGTGCTGGATCGCAATATCCACATCCACTTCCCGGCGGGTGCGGTGCCGAAGGACGGTCCTTCGGCGGGCGTCACCATGGTCACCGCCCTGGTTTCGCTGGCGCTGGGTCGGCAGGTGCGTGCGGATGTCGGCATGACCGGTGAGGTCACGCTGAACGGCCGGGTGCTGCCGATCGGCGGTGTAAAGCAGAAGCTGATGGCCGCCCAGCGCGCGGGTCTGAAGACGGTGTTCATCCCGGCCCGCAATGAGCCGGATCTGGATGAGGTGCCCGCGGAAGTGTTGGCCGCCTTGGATGTTCGCCCCGTCGCCGATGTGGCCGACATCCTGGCCTACGCCATCGAACCGGTTGCCGAACCGGTCCTGAACGCTCCCGTCTTCGCGGCGAGCGCCTGATATTCGGCCGAAACGGGTCGTGCACCTGTGCACGGCCCGTTTCGCATGCATGGTCACCGTGACCGCGACGCAAGGGCAGTGCAAGCCCGTGCGCACACGATCGGGACATGACTACTACAGAGCACACTCCCGTACTCGTTGTCGGCGGCGGCCTGGTCGGACTGTCGGCCGCGCTGTTCCTCGAGTACCACAATGTCCCTTATGTTCTGGTCGAGCGCCGGGCCAAGGCGTCGGTGCTGCCAAGGGCGCGTGGTCTGCACACCAGAACCGCCGAGCTGTTCCGCCAGGTCGGCGTCGAGGATCGGGTCCAGCAGGCCGCAGCGACCGCATTGCGGGCAGGCAGCTTCGGCGGTGCCAGCATGGGCACCAGTCTGATCGCGGCCGAGCCGCTGGATATCAGCCATTTGAGGCGGGCAATGGCGGCTGCCGATCCCAGCCCATCGCGGTTCTGCTTCCTGCCGCAGGTGCTGCTCGAGCCGGTGCTCGCCGAGCAGGCCCGCGAGCGCGGCGGTGACCTGCGATTCGGGGTCGAGCTGGTCGAATTCGAGGCCGATGATGCTGGCGTCACGGCAACCCTGCGCGACGCAGCGGGCAATACTTCGCTGATCCGGGCCGACTACCTCATCGCCGCCGACGGTGCGGCCAGCCCGATTCGTCGGGCATTGGGTATCGAGGGCTGGGAGGTGGCGCCGACCCACCACTACATCAATGCCTTTGTGCGGACCGATCTCACGGGCGTACTCGGTGGTCGCACCTTCAGCCAGTGTGAGATCAGCAACGACACGGTGCGCGCACTTGTCCTGTCCAAGAACAACACCGACGAATGGTCGTTCCACCTGGAATACGATCCGACGCGCGAGAGTGCCGCGGACTATTCGGACCAGCGATGTGTCGAGCTGATCCGCGCCGCGATCGGCGTGCCCGATATCGCGGTCGAGCTGCTGGCGCGAAGTGCTTGGGACACCGGCAGTTTCGTGGCCGACGAGTACCGGCGCGGCCGGGTTTTCCTCACCGGCGACGCGGCGCACCGGCACGCGCCGTGGGGTGGTTACGGCGGCAATACCGGTGTCGCCGATGCACACAATCTGGTGTGGAAGCTGGCGGCGGTGCGCTCCGGTACGGCCGCGCCCGCACTGCTGGACTCCTATCAGGTCGAACGGTGGCCACGTGCGATTATCGGCGCCGAACAGGCCAACCTCGGCGCCGACTTCCGTGCTCGCTACGGCATCGAAACCCCGGACAATGCGGACCGGATCGCGCGCATGGTGGAGATCGGGGCGGTGATGTCGCGCTTTCGCTACTCATCGGATGCGGTATCGCACCGGGCCGTTCGAGGCGTCGAATGGGTCGAGCCGCATGTCGATCGGCTGACGGGGCAGGTTGGCACGCGGTTGCCGCACGTGTGGATCGATGCCGAGCAGACCACCTCGACCCTGGATCTCTGCGGGCCCGGCTACGCGCTTCTGATCGCGGGCAGCGCCGCGGCCTGGCGTGATGCCGCCGCGCATGCGCAGCGGCAGACCGGAATCGACATCGCCGTGCACGGTTTGGCCGCCGAATGGAATGCCTGCACCGGTCTGCCCGAGGGCGGTGCGCTGCTGGTGCGTCCGGACGGACATGTGGCCGCGCGCTCGGATGAGGGTCTGCATCCGAGATCGCTGACCGGAACCATGCGGGCGCTCACGGGCTGGTCATCGGATACCGCGTCGGTGCTGGACACCAAGGCCACTGCGTGATTCCGAAGCGGGTGCTGCACAGGAGCTCGTGCAGCACCCGAAGTCGGCTGTGCCGCAATATGATCCGCGGCATCAGGCCGCGCGGTGCGCTCGGCTGCCTTGCGGGCCTCGTCGCGCGTGCGCAGGCGGCGGCCGAGGCCTGGACGAGACTGACGTGGCGCGATTCGAAGCGCGTTACCGCTACGCGTTGCCGTTCGCCCCCAGTTCGCGTTCGACCGAGCGCGCGGTGCCCTGGGCGACCGCGCACAGCACCGGTTCCGCTTCCGCGCCCTCGGCATAGATTTCGCAGGAGACGACGGCCTGGCGGCGCGTCGATCCGGTGACCGTGGTCTCGGCACGCAGCCGGTTGCCCGCGGCCGGACGCAGGTAGGTGATGGTGAAACCGCCGGTGCGGACATTGGCGCCGAGCACCGTACCGGCCGCGAAGGTGAGTGCGTTATCGGCCGCATAGGACACCACGCCGCCGTGGACGAAGCCGAATTGCTGGCTCAACTCGGACCGGATGGGAGTGATCAGGGTCGCGGCGCCGTCGCCGAATGCGGCGATCTCGGTGCCGACCAGCTGTGCGAACGGCTGTGTGGCGAGCACCTGTCGCGCCAGGTCCAGGTCGAGGGTGATCGTGGGCATGAGGTCTCCGTTGGCGAGTGGTTCAGTCGTTCGTGGTGCCCAGTGCCTGCCACGCGGCATCGGCGAGTTCGCGCGCGACAGCAGTAGGGGCCGTGGCGCAATGCCCGACCGGTCACGGTGCAGCGGTCAGGCGGCAGGACGGGGTCGACGCAGCAGCCAGGCCAGCAAGGATCGCCGCGGCGGGCGCGGATACTTCGCGACCACCGACCCGGAGCCGATCTCGCCGTCGACCCGCAGCAGCGGCGCCCCGGGCAGACCGCCCTCGGACACCTTGTTCTTGATGCTGCCGCTCTTGGTCTGTACCCGATCGAGATCGATCCGCCAGCCGCGCGGCACGATCAGCTGGACGGTGCCGGACCGAACGGATATGTGCACCGCGACCTCGCGATGCGGGCACAGTGCCCGGGTGAAGTCGAATCTGATGGCGCCGGAACTGCATTCGGCCGTGATCTCGGCCGGGACGATCCACTCACCGTCCTTCACCCGCGAGCCACTTCCGGTGCGCAATTCGATCGGTTCGCGGGCCGCCGCGACCACCGGCAGGTCGGCGGTGGCGGCGACGAGTTCGGTCGACGTCTGCGCCGAGTACACCGCGACCAGTCGCTTATCCAGCTCGATCAGGTCGAGCTGACCCTCGTCGACGGCGAGCTGCAGCTGCCGGGCCGCCACCTCGCGATCGATATCGCCGACTCTGGCCGCGGGCACCGCAGGCAGGTTGTCCTGTGCATCGGTCATCGCAGTATTCCCCTTGCTCGTCTGCTGCGATCGTACGACCGGAGTAACGTCCGATCACAACAACGCAAGAGCTGATTTCGTTCGTACATGGGTAACTCGTCGGGGACATCCAGACCGCGACCGAACAACCTACTGTCGGCCCGCGACGCGACTTCTCCACCCACCCACGACCGGCAAAAGTTTCGGGGAGGCGGAATGCCCAGGTGGCTGCTGCACGTCGATCTCGACCAGTTCCAGGCGGCGGTGGAGTTCCGCCGCCATCCCGAGCTGCGCGGCCGGCCGGTCATCGTTGGCGGCAATGGCGATCCCGACGAACCGCGCAAGGTCGTGACCTGCGCGTCCTATCCGGCCAGGGCATTCGGGGTGCGCGCGGGAATGCCGTTGCGCTCGGCCAAACGCAAATGCCCCGACGGTATTTTCCTGCCGCTGGATATGGCCACCTACGAGGAGGCCTCCGACGAGGTCATGGCGCTGCTGCGGACCTTCCCCGGCCGCGTCGAGGTATGGGGCTGGGACGAGGCCTTCCTCGCCGCCGATACCGACGATCCCGAGCAGTTGGCGCGCGAAATCCGAAGCGCCATTGCCGAATTGGATCTGACCTGCGCCATCGGCATCGGCGACAATAAGCTTACGGCCAAGCTGGCGACCGGTTTCGCCAAATCCGCGGGCAAATCCTCGGCCGCACCCGCCGATACCGACGGCGCGGCGGCGGGCATGTTTCGGCTCACCGCCGCGAACTGGGTCGAGGTCATGGCGCATCGTCCGACAAATGCGTTGTGGGGCATCGGAAATCGGATCGCGGCCCGGATGGCCGAACTCGGCATCGAAACCGTCGCCGACCTGATGGCCGCCGACCGGCATCGCCTCGCCGCCGAATTCGGCCCGAATACCGGGCCGTATCTGTGGGTCCTCGGTCATGGCAAGGGCGATACCGACGTGACGACCGAACCGCGAATTCCGGTGGGGCGCAGCAAATCCGAAACCTTTCCACACGACCTGACCGATCCGGCGGAGATCCGGGCCCAGGTCGCGCGCCTGGCCACCGAGGTGGCCGAGGAGATGGCCGCCGCCGGTCGCATTCCGCTGCGCGTCGCGGTGACCGTCCGCACCAATACCTTCTACACCCGCAGCAAACAGGAAAAGCTGCCCGAGCCGACCACCGATATCGCGACGATCGTCGAAACCGCCCTACGCATTATCGATCGCTTCGAACTCGATCGCCCGGTCCGCCTCCTCGGCGTCCGACTCGAACTGGTTCCCGAATGAGGCATAGCGCCTTCATATCGACACGGCGGTGGGGTCGATGTGGCCGCGGGATCTGTCCCGGGCAGCGCCCACGCT
Source organism: Nocardia sp. NPDC004278 (assembly GCF_053602975.1). Lineage (NCBI taxonomy): Bacteria > Bacillati > Actinomycetota > Actinomycetes > Mycobacteriales > Nocardiaceae > Nocardia > Nocardia sp. NPDC004278. The sequence continues at coordinate 26,119 of NZ_JBSGEQ010000043.1, read as the reverse complement.
CGTATGCTCGTCGGCATGGAGTTCTTGGCGATGGTGGCACACGAATCGGACAGCGGGATCGTGCTCACCCGGCAGCAGGTCGACGAGGACTTCCTCGGGCCGGGCGAAGTCACGATCAAGGTGCATTACTCGAGCGCGAACTATAAGGACGGACTGGCGATCACCGCGGGCGGTGGCGTGGTCCGCAACTATCCGATCATTCCCGGCATCGATATCACCGGTGAGGTCTTCTCCTCCGAAGTCGACGATTTCGCCCCGGGCGACCTGGTGGTTGCGCACGGCTACGATATCGGCGTCTCGCACAACGGCGGTTTCGCCGAATATGCCAGGGTGCCCGCCGACTGGGTGGTCAAGCTGGACGGTCTGGACACCCGCGACGCGGCCGCGCTCGGCACTGCCGGTTTCACCGCCGCACTGAGCGTGCAGGGCCTACTCGATCACGGACTCACCCCGGAGACCGGCGCGGTGCTGGTCACCGGCGCGACGGGCGGCGTGGGCAGCGTGGCCATCGATATCCTGTCCGGTCTCGGCTTCGAGGTGATCGCCTCCACCGGCAAGACCGATGCGGGCGACCTGCTCGCCGAACTCGGCGCCAACGAGGTGATCGGCCGACTGCCGCAGGATCCCGACGCCAAACTCCGCGCGTTGTCGAAGGCCACCTGGGCCGGTGCGGTGGACAGCGTCGGCGGCAAATCCCTCGCCTACATCCTCAGTGCCATCGGCTACGGCGGCTCGGTCGCGGTGAGCGGACTGACCGGTGGCTCGGATCTGCCCACCACCGTCATGCCGTTCATCCTGCGCGGCGTATCGCTGCTCGGCATCGATTCCGCCTATGTTCCGATCGAGAAGCGCCGCGCCCTGTGGTCCCGACTCGCCAATGAGCTTCGGCCCCAGCACCTTTCGACGATCGAGAACTTCGCCCCGATCACCGACGCCGAAAAGGTGCTGCGCGCCATCCAGCGCGGCGCTCATTCCGGCCGCACCGTCTTCGGTGTTGCTGGCGAATTCTGATCGCAACCGAAAGGCCCGGCTCGATGTGATCGAGCCGGGCTTCCGATCAGGCCCCGGAATCGCCGTGCGCACGCTGGCCGACCCCATCCGATCAACACCGCCGACGATGGCATGGCCCGCATCGCGTTCCTGCTGCTCGCGCTGTTCGCGGAGATGGAGCGCACCTGCACCGCCGAGCGCACCGCCCGCGCCGTCGCCGAATCCAAAGGCCGCCACATCGGCCGACCCACCACCTGGCCCGACGACAAGATCGACTACGCCCGGCTGCTCCGCGAGCAGGGAACACCCTCGGCGAAATCACGAGCAAGACCGGCATCCATAGACATCACTGCACCGCTACCTCACGCTAGCGACCGAACAGGAGTGATCCCGGCGGCTACCTGGCCGAACGGATGACGTATACAAGGCGGGATGAGTTCATTCGTCGCAGATCTGAATCATCTGAAATCGAAAGGTCTTACATGCCCATCGGTTCGTTGTCACGTGTCCTGTCTTGCGTTTTCGCCAGTGCGGCGCCGCTGCTCTTGATGGCACCGGAGGCTGCTGCCACCCCGGATAGCCCTTACAGCTGCATGGGCCCCTATCTGTCGAATGATGGCTCCGCGGAGGTGGAGTCATGTGTCTACGTCGAGAATGGCGTACCCAGGGCATTTGGCGGCCTCACGATCAAGAATGACACCATCACCCGCGAAAATTGCACCATGGCTGTGACCGTGGTGGATAAGGATGCCTATGCCAGCGGGGCGAGCGATGAAGTGGTCGCCACCAGTGGCGAATTCCCTTGCCTGGATGGAAAGTATCCCTCCCCGCCGTTGACTGTGGATGCGGCACTGGCGAAGGCCGGTCATCGCTATGTCAGTTTCACCGAAGTCACCAAAAACGGCCAGGGGATTGCTCGTATCTACAGCCCGGAACTGGTTTTGCCGTAGACCCGAATTCGAGGTCGGAACTGCTGGACCAGGTCTAGCGCGCTAGGCCTGGTCCAGCGCATCTTGCCGACACTGTAGACGAATCAGCATGCGCGCGAAGCTACTTTTGCGGCTCGGGCCAGCTTCTGGATTCCGGGGCCGATCAGGCCCGATCCGACCGGGACACCCGAACCAAGCTGCGGGTGGCTCCGACCGACGGCCCGGCCCTGCTGGAGCGGGCCGACGGGTCTCTGTGCGAGGTAGGCGAAGACGGTTGGCCCGACGACTACGGCGACTCCGACATGGTCGCCGCAATTGATTTCGAGCCAACCGACCGGACGGACCGAGCCGGTCAGGCCGCGACGGTGACCGGTTCCTCCGCGAACTGCGTGCGGTACAACTCGGCATAGCGGCCGTCGGCGGCCAGCAGCTGGGTGTGTGTGCCGCGTTCCACGATTCGGCCGTCCTCGAGCACCAGGATCTGGTCGGCGGCGCGAATGGTGGACAGGCGATGGGCGATCACCAGTGCCGTGCGGCCGTCCAGCGCCTCCGAAAGCGCCTCTTGCACAGCGGCTTCCGAGGTCGAGTCCAGCGATGCGGTCGCCTCGTCGAGGATCACCACGCGCGGTTGCTTCAGCAGCAGCCGGGCGATGGTCAACCGCTGGCGTTCACCGCCGGAGAGTCGGTAGCCGCGCTCGCCGACGACGGTATCCAGACCGTCCTGCAGTGACTCGACCAGATCGCGCAACCGGGCCCGCTGCAACGCATCCCACAGTTGCACCTCGGTCGCCTCCGGGCGGGCCAGCAGCAGATTGGCGCGAATCGTGTCGTGGAACAGGTGGCCGTCCTGGGTGACCAGGCCGACGGTATCGCGGATCGAAGTTGTGCTCAGTGCGCGCACATCGGTCCCGTTCAGTCGAACCGCACCGCTGTCCACGTCGTAGAGCCGGGAAACGAGTTGGGCCACCGTGGATTTTCCGGCGCCCGAGGAGCCGACCAGCGCGACGAGCTGGCCGGGTTCGGCCCGCAGCGACACATTGTGCAGTACCTCGACCCCACCGCGGGTGTCCAACGTCGCGACATCCTCCAGCGAGGCCAGCGATACCTTGTCGGCGGATGGGTATCCGAAGCTGACATTGTCCAACTCGACCGCGACCGGACCCGCGGGCACCGCGACGGCATCGGGTGCGTCCTCGATGAGCGGCCGCAGATCGAGCACCTCGAAGACCCGCTCGAAGCTCACCAGCGCGGACATGATCTCCATCCGCGCGCTGGCCAGTGCGGTCAGCGGCGTGTAGAGCCGGGTCAGCAGTAGCGAAAGCGATACCACCGCACCGGCATCCAACTGCCCGCGCAGCGCGTACCAACCGCCGAGTCCGTAGACCAGCGCCAGTGCCAGCGCCGAAACCAGGGTCAGCGAGGTGACGAAGACGGTCTGCAGCATCGCCGTGCGCACCCCGATATCGCGCACCCGGCGCGCCCGCAGCGCGAATTCCTCGGACTCCTGTTGCGGCCGCCCGAACAGCTTCACCAGGGTCGCGCCGGGTGCGGAGAACCGTTCGGTCATCTGGGTGCTCATGGCCGCATTGAGTCCGGCCGCCTCGCGCTGCATGCCAGCGAGCCGATTGCCCATCCGCCGCGTCGGAACGACGAATACCGGCAGCAGCACCAGCGCGAGCAGGGTGATCTGCCAGGAGATGCGGACCATGACGGCGAGCGTGAGTGCAAGGGTGACCAGATTCGTGACCACCCCGGAGAGGGTGTCGCTGAACGCGCGCTGCGCCCCGATCACATCGCTGTTCAACCGGCTGACCAGCGCGCCGGTGCGGGTCCGGGTGAAGAACGCGACCGGCATCTTCTGCACATGATCGAAGACGGCCGTCCGCAGATCCAGGATCAGCCCCTCACCGATGCGCGAGGACAGCCAGCGAATCAGCAGCCCGAGTGCGGCATCGACCACCGCGAGCCCGCCGATCACCATCGCGAGGATGACGACCACCCGCGGCGCGGCCCCGCCGACGATGTCATTGACGACCCGACCGGCCAGCACCGGCGTGGCCACCGCCAGCAGTGCGGATATCACGCTGAACAGCAAGAACGCACCGATCCGGCGGCGATGCGGCCCCGCGAACCGCAGGATGCGTTGGGCCGTCGCGAGCCGGAACGGCCGCTGCTCCTGCGGCGCATTCGCCCGCCGATACATCTGGCTCCACGCCACCGATTCGATACTCACCGACGTACTCCCTCTCGCTCCCCGCCATTGAACACCTGGCCACCGACACTAAGACCTCAACATTGGTTGAGAGCAAGCCCATTCCGCCCCGATTCCGCGCATAGCGAACCGGCCACACGCCTTCGCGGAATCCGCACAGAGCCAATTGCCGAATCGACTGTCGCGCCGAAGCCGCAGAAGCACCGGAGCCGCTGAAGCACCGGAGCCGCCGAAGCACTGGAGCCGCTGAAGCACTGGAGCCGCTGAAGCACTGGAGCCGCCGAAGCACTGGAGCCGCTGAAGCACTGGAGCCGCTGAAGCACTGGAGCCGCTGAAGCACTGGAGCCGCCGAAGCACTGGAGCCGCCGAAACGTCCGGAGCCGCCGAAACGTCCGGAGCCGCTGAACCGCTGAAGTCTCGGAACCGCTGAAGTCTGGCTTGCTGGGACTACTGAGCGCCGTGCACCCTCATGCCGATGTGCGAGCATTCGCCGGTCCCACCAAAGACAAATCTGCGGCGAACAGCGATACCCCGGAGGTAATCGACAGGGTAGGTCAGTGTGGTCAGGATGGCAGCCATGAGTGATTTCGCGACCAGCACTACCCGTACTGTTGTCGAGGAGTTGCTACGCCGAATCGGCGTGGGCGATCCCGACGCCACCGCAGCGATGTACGCCCCGGTCAGCGACTGGAAACTGAACTGGCCGGACAACGAGCACGGTCGATCCGCGACCCCGTGGATTCAGTACCGCTCCACACGCGCCGACGCCGCCGAGCACTATCGCGAGATCGCCCGCCACCATATCCCCGAACATGTCGGCACCGTGATCGAACGCATCTTGATCGATGGTCCAGATGCGGTGGTTCTAGGCGAAATTCGCCAAACTGCCCGCAGCACCGGTCGCGCCTATCGGTCCCGTTTCGCCCTGCACCTCACTGTCGAAAACGGTCTCATTATCCGACACCATGTCTACGAGGACAGCCTCGCCGTGACACAGGCCTTCGACGGCCACGCGATCGAGCACCATCACGATGGCGTCGATGCCCCGTAATGCCGCGAAGGGCGCGATGTGCACCGAACATCCGTTCGTCGAGCACCGCGAAAGTCGAGTGACAGTGCGAACCCCGATAAAGCGCGCGAATCTCGCGGTGGTGGCGCGGTGGTGCATAGGCTGGCGGGGTGGATGCGGAGCGGGTGGTCGAGGGGTTGCGGCGCACGATCGCCGGTGCGGTCGACGCGTCCGCACGCAGGCGCGCGGAGTACTCCTCCGATGCGTCGAACTATCGCGTCCTCCCCACCGCCGTCGTGTTCCCACGCGCGGACGCGGATGTGGCGCGCACTCTCGAGTTCGCCAGAGACCACGGGCTGTCGATTACCGCGCGGGGCGCGGGAACCTCGGTGGCGGGCAATGCCGTCGGCCCTGGGATCGTGCTCGACTTCAGCCGACATATGAATGCCGTCCTCGATTTGGACCCGGAGCAGCGGGTGGCGCGGGTCCAGCCGGGTGTCGTCCTTTCGGAACTACAGCGTCGGGCGGGGGCGTACGGACTGCGGTTCGGGCCCGATCCGTCGACGCAGAATCGGTGCACGCTCGGCGGGATGATCGGCAACAATGCGTGCGGACCGCATGCGGTGGAGTGGGGGCGCACCTCGGACAATGTGCGTGAACTGCGGATTCTCGATGGCACCGGTGCGGCGCGGACGCTCGCGGACGATCCGTCGGCAATCCCCGGGCTGACCGAATTCACCAGGGCGAGTCTGGCCGTGCTGCGCACCGAACTCGGCCGATTCGATCGGCAGGCCTCCGGCTATGGGCTCGAACATCTAGTGCCGGAACGCGGTTCCGCGGTCGCCAAATCGTTCGTCGGCAGCGAGGGCACCTGCGGGATATTGCTCGAGGCCACGGTGGCATTGGTCCCGCTGCCACGGGCCACGGTGCTCACGGTGCTCGGCTATCCCGATATCGCCAGCGCCGCGGACGATATCGCGGCCGTTATGGCAGGTGATCCGATTGCGGTCGAGGGCATCGACGCGCGACTGGTCGATATCGTGCGCGTACACCGCGGCGCCACCAGCGGCGTACCGGAACTGCCGCGCGGCAGCGGCTGGCTGTTCGTCGAATCCGCCGCCGACACCGCCGCCGAGGCATATGCCGCGGCCGAAAAGCTCTGCCGGAGCGTCGGTGCGCTCGATGCCAAGATCGTCACCGATCCCGGTGTCGCCGCGGCACTCTGGCGGATTCGAGCCGAAGGAGCCGGATTGGCCGGACGCACTCCGGCGGGTCATCCGGCGTGGCCGGGCTGGGAGGATGCGGCCGTCCCGCCGGAGCACCTCGGCGCGTATCTGCGCGATTTCGCCGCGCTGACCAGCGACCATGGCGTGGACGGTCTGTTATACGGCCATATCGGCGACGGCTGTATCCACGTCCGGCTCGATCTGCCCATTGCCGATGCGCCGCAACGCTTTCGGACCTTCCTGCACGACGCGACCGAACTGGTGGTCCGCTACGGCGGATCACTGTCCGGTGAGCACGGCGACGGCCGGGCCCGCTCGGAATTGCTCTCGGCCATGTACTCCCCGGATGCACTCGACGTATTCGCTGGGTACAAGGCACTTTTCGATCCGGACGAGGTACTGAATCCGGGGGTACTGGTCGCCCCGCGTCCGATCGATGCGGATCTGCGGCTGGTCGGTGTGCGTCCGATCGAACGTGCCGGTGGTTTCGCGTTTCCACAGGACAACGGTGATCTCGCCGCGGCCGTACATCGCTGTGTCGGTGTCGGCAAATGCCGTGCCGACACCCGGGCGACCGGTGGTTTCATGTGCCCGTCCTATCTGGCCACCGCCGACGAGAAGGACAGCACCCGCGGCCGGGCCCGTGTGCTCCAGGAGGTAGTGCGCGGCGCACTCCCCTGGTCGTCCGAGGCGGTCGCCGAATCGCTCGAGCTGTGCCTGTCCTGCAAGGCATGTCGCTCCGACTGCCCCGCCGGGGTCGATGTGGCGACCTATAAGTCCGAGGCGCTCTACCGCCGGTACCGACACCGCCCGCGCCCGATCGATCACTACACGCTGGGCTGGCTGCCGCGCTGGCTGGCTGCCATGAGCCGAATGCCGCGCGCGGTGAACGCAGCGGCGGATATCGGATGGTTGCGCCGAATTGGTTTACGCGCCGCCGGAATGGATCCGCGCCGCGCGGTTCCGAGGCTGGCGGACCGCAGCTTCCGCCGGATCTGGCGTGAGCTGAACGAGCAGGCGGATTCGTCGAACCATCCGCGCGCAGCGGAGCCCGCGACCGGTCGAGCGCCGGCAATCGCGTCGACCGATATCGCCCGAGCGCCGGCGGGCCTGCCATCGGCGGACGCCTCGCACGGGCAGGGTGTTGCGGCGCGGCAGGTCATGCTGTGGGTCGATACGTTCACCGACGTCTTCGACCCCGAAATAGGCTTGGCCGCAGTGGCATTGATCGAGTCGCTCGGCTATCGCGTGCGCATCCCCCGGCGGCGCGTGTGCTGCGGACTCACCTGGATCAGCACCGGTCAACTCGACGGCGCCCGAGCCCGATTGCGGGCGACCCTGGATGCCCTGGATGAGCATGTGCGCGGCGGCGGCATTGTCGTCGGCCTCGAACCGTCGTGCACGGCCGTGCTGCGCGCGGACCTGCCGGAACTGCTACCGGAGGATCCCCGTGCGACCGCGACCGCCGCGGCCGTGCGCACCCTCGCGGAGTTCCTCGCCGAACAGCCGAATTGGCGACCGCCACCGCGGACCGGACAATCCGTGGTGGTCCAACCGCATTGCCATCACCATGCCGTGCTCGGCTTCGATGCCGATCGCCAACTGTTAGCCAGCATGGGAACAAATGTGACCGAGGTCACCGGATGTTGCGGCCTCGCGGGAAACTTCGGAATGCAGTCCGGGCATTACGACATTTCGGTCGCGGTGGCCGAGAATGGCCTGCTCCCCGCGCTGCGAAACGCGCACGACGATTCGATCTTGATCGCGGACGGTTTCTCATGTCGCACCCAGGCGGCGCAGCTGAGCGGCCGCCGCGGGCTACACCTTGCGCAATTCCTGCTCGGCGAGTGAGTGTCAGCTGCCGAACGGCAGGGTGCCGGGCGGAATCTGGTAGCCAGAGCTGCCCGCGGAAACCGCACCCCAGGCATTGAGCAACCAGTTGAGCACAGTGGTGATCATTCGAAACCTCCGTTTTGGCGACTGCCAGCTATTTGCCGAACGCAACAATATCGCCACAGTTATTTGTCGCGTTACTAAATGTCGGCGTATCTGGGGTTATGTCGAATCTCTATCAAGAATCGCACACTCGGACCGAAACTCCGGTTTGCCACGCAACATTCGCACGCGGCAACGGTGGGCGAGAGGTCCGCGCACAGGTCCGGCGGGCACAATAGGTCGGTGCGCAATCAGACGGCCGAACCGGACCAGAGCCGGTCCGGTCTGACCAGGACGGTCACCGCCGAGGGCCCGATCGACCTCGCGCCAACCCTCGCGCCGCTTTCCCGCGGTCGTGGTGACCCGTGTCACCAGGTCACCACCGACGGTGCGCACTGGCATGCCTCCCGGATGCCGACCGGCCCGGTCACCTACCGCCTCAGCCAAGCCGGTAGTCATGCGGTCGACGCCCGCGCCTGGGGCCCCGGCGCCGCCGAATTCCTCGACGGTCTCGACCATATGCTGTGCCTGGACGAGGATCTGTCCGATTTCGTCCCGGAACATCCGAAGATCGTCGACGCGCACCGCCGCTTCCCCGGACTGCGCATGCTGCGCACCGGCCTGGTCTTCGAGGCATTGGTGCCCGCGGTACTCGAACAGAAGGTGCATACCGTCTCCGCCCGCGCGTCCTGGCGAAAGCTGGTGCGGCAGTTCGGCTCGCCCGCACCGGGGCCGGCACCCGCCGGATTGCTGCTGCCGCCGGATGCCGATACCTGGCGTCGGATCCCGTCCTGGACCTGGCATCGCGCCAATGTCGGGCCGCAGCGCGCGCAGACGATCGTGCGCGCGGCCCGGCTGGCGGATGCGCTGGAGCGGGCGGTCGCCGAGGAACCCGCGGTGGCCGCACGGCGCCTGCGGACGGTGTCCGGTATCGGCGTATGGACCGCAGCGGAGATCGGCCAGCGCGCCTTCGGCGATGCCGATGCCCTATCGGTCGGCGACTACCACCTCGCGGCCATCGTCGGCTGGACCCTGCTCGGAGAGCCCATCGACGATGCCGCGATGGTCGAATATCTGGAACCGCTACGGCCACACCGCTATCGGGCCGTCCGCCTGCTGGAGATCAGCGGGTACGCGCACAAGCCGAAGTTCGGCCCGCGCACCCCGCTCACCGATCACACCTGGCACTGACCGGAGCCCTTGCCGGACAATATGTTTCGGCAGCTCATCCGGCGGTCGGGCGGCGGCATGCCGGCGATGGGCCACCGATTCGGCAGTCACCCACCGCAGGACCCGAAGGCAGTCCAGCAGCACATCCGGGACGCCGTGCTGGCGGGTGGTCGAGACAATGGCTGTCGGCTCGGCGGCGCTCATAACTGCAGCGCGCGCTCGTCCAACACGCATTTGCCCGCCTCGACCAGTGTCGTGCGTGCCGCGCGGCGGACCCGGCACCGGTCGACGGTGCAGTCGATATGCAATTGCATTGCGGCATGGGCTTGTTCGGTTGTCAGCACACCGGGGTCGCTGCCACAGGCCAGTAGCGATGCGACCTGCATATTCAGGTTGGTGAGTTGCATCAGACCACCTCCGCCCGGCGGCGGACCGAGCGGACATATCGGCTGTATCGGGAGACCGGCCCGTCGTCCCACGGGGCCTGCTGAATCGCCATCCCCAGGGCCTCGAGTGGGGTGAGTCCGATCCCTTCGGCGAGATTGCCGACCGCGCCGAGCAGTGCCGGCACCACCTCAGCAACCTGCAGGGCGGCAACCGCCTGGGGGCAGGTCAGGGTGCGCCCGGGCAAATAGGAAACCACCCAGCTCTCCTGCCCGACGCTGCGGGCTCGATGCGGGGTCAAATCGCTGGTCATCAACGACGACGCTATGACACTTACAGCCATGACTCCTCGTTCCTACGTGCGATTCCTGCGACGCTCGCGACGCGCCCGTAGGCGGTAGCTTGCGTGACCACGGAGGGCGCCGCGAGTGTCGCCATCGAATCCTGCGACGCTCGCGACGCGCCCGGCGGCGGTAGCTTGCGTGACCACGGAGGGCGCCGCGAGCGTCGCCATCGAATACTGTGCGTGCCCGGAGCTTTCACCAAGCGAGGGGAACGACGCCTGTTCACTCCGGGCACATTTCCAGCACACCACCGTGACATGTCACGAACGACGTCCTTGGGGGATATCCGAAGATTTGGCGCGAATTCCCAGCACAAAACCCAACCGGGAAGGGAGGATTCTCCATAGTGGACGAAACAACCCGCTACCCAAGCGAAGTGACGGGGAACCGAGCTTGTGGGGTCGCCCCGGAGCAAACCTTTGGGTCTGTATCCGAGCCCGCGGTGTGCGCCGTGGGTCCGGAGGCGGAAGCCTGCGTGCTGACGTAGGGACCCGCGAACGTCGCAATTGAATACAGAACGGAGCGTGCTGTGTCAGCGAGTTCGGTAAGAGCGTCAGACAGTTCCCGGGATGCCGCGCGCGGGACCGAACCTTCGGACCGACTATCCCCCGACAGCACCGCCTCTACCCTACCCAGACGTCAACTCGGCCGATATCTTCGGGACTGGCGCACCCAGGCGGGCCTCACCATCGCCGAAGCGTCCAGGCTGATGGAGTGGGGCGCAAGCACCCTGCAGCGCTTGGAAAAAGGCCAGGCAGACCGCATTCGCACCATCGATATCCAAGAGCTGTGTCACATCTACGGCATCCCGGACGAACTGTCCGACGGCCTGAAGGGCCTGGCCCAGCAGGCCGCGGTCAAGAGCTGGTGGCACGCCTACGGCGACCTCATCCCGGAGAACTTCGACGTCTACGTCGGATTGGAGGCATCGGCCCGGCGACTCGCCTGCTACCAATCCGAACTCGTACTCGGCCTGTTCCAGATCGCCGACTATGCCCGAGCCCTCAATCGCCTTGGCTATCCCGATGATTCGGATGCCGAAATCGAGCGGCGTGTCCAATTGCGGTTGCAGCGCCAGGCTTTGATCACCCGCAAGGCCGTACCGGCGACGGTGGATGTGGTGTTGCACGAATCGGTCCTGCGCCGGGTGGTCGGTGGCGCCAAAGTGATGGCGGCGCAGCTACGTCATCTTGCCGATATCAGTACCCAACCCAATATCTGCCTGCGTATCCTGCCGTTCGCGGCCGGTGTGCCACTGGGAGTTTCCACCGGACCGTTCACGGTTCTGGCATTCGGAACCGATAGCAAGGGCCAGCCGGTCGAGCCGCCGGTGGTGTACGCCGAGGGCTTGACCGGGGATCTCTATCTCGAAAGACAAGCCGATGTCCGGCGGTACGATCGTGCGCACGAGTGCCTCCAGCGCAGTGCGCTGGATATTCAACCCAGCAGACATCTGCTTCGGCAGGTGGCGAAGGAGTATGCGGCATGAGTATGGATCTGGTTGGCGCGCAGTGGTTCGAGCTCACCCGCAGTGGCGCGGGTAAGGACTGCGTCGCCGTCCTGGAAGGCGGTCGGGTCGGCGTGCGCGACAGCAAGAATCTGAGTGGATCCGCCCTGGTCTTCACCCCGGGCGCATGGGATGTCCGCACCGCCGGTGTGGCGGGTGGCGAGTTCTGAGGGAGTTGCGAGGCGTGAGCATCAACAAGGGTGCGAATGTTGATCTGTCCGATGCTATCTGGCGTAAGGCCGGTGATGGCACCGGAAAGGACAGCGTGGAGGTGGCGTTGCTAGCGGAGGGGCACGTCGCATTGCGCGACGGTAAGAATCCCGATGGCCCGGTCCTGGTCTTCACGCCCGGTGAATGGGCCGCCTTCACCGCGGGTGTGCACGATGGTGAGTTCGACCGGCCCGAGTAGTGCGACCGACCCGGCGGAGTGCCCGCCGGGTCCAGTCACGTGACGGCCGTGCGATGCCCGGTGATCAGATGTGATCGGGGAGATCACGAAACAGTGCAGATTCGACAACGAAACTGTGTTTGCCGCTGGCGATTACGGGTAGACAACAACTTGTGGACCGTGGGCTCAAGAGTTCCCATCCCCGGTACAAGAAGTTGCGTCCGGGCGATTGGGTGGAATGGCTGATCGTGGCACTGCTTTTCGCGGTGTCGGCGGTGGGTGTCTTTGTCCTCACCGGCTCATTTCTATCGTCGCTGTTCGTCGGCGTGCTGGTATGGATGGTCGCCGTCGGAGTAGTCGCGTTGTTATAAAGGGTGCGCCGACCGGCCGGGCATCGAATCCCGGCCGGTGGTCGCGAGGGTGGGTCAGCGCCGGAAGAGCTTGTTGCCCAACCAGACCAGCGGATCGTACTTCTGGTCCGCCACCCGTTCCTTCATCGGGATCAGGGCGTTATCGGTGATCTTGATGTGTTCCGGGCAGACCTCGGTGCAGCATTTGGTGATATTGCAGAGTCCGAGTCCCTGCTCGTCCTGCGCCAGATTGCGGCGGTCGGCCACATCGAGCGGATGCATCTCCAACTCGGCGATCCGCATCAGGAACCGCGGACCGGCGAAGGCTTCCTTGTTCTCCTCGTGGTCGCGGACCACGTGACAGGTGTTCTGGCACAGGAAGCATTCGATGCACTTGCGGAACTCCTGGGAGCGTTCCACATCGACCTGCTGCATCCGGTAGTCGCCGGGCTTGAGATCGTCGGGAGGCGTGAAAGACGGTATCTCCCTCGCCTTCTGGTAGTTGAACGACACGTCGGTCACCAGATCCCGGATCACCGGGAAGGTGCGCATCGGCGTGACGGTGATCAGTTCATCCGGCTGGAATGTCGACATCCGGGTCATACATAGCAGCCGCGGCCGACCGTTCACCTCGGCCGAACACGAACCACATTTGCCCGCTTTGCAATTCCACCGCACCGCGAGATCGGGCGCCTGGGTGGCCTGCAGGCGGTGGATGATGTCGAGCACCACCTCACCCTCATTCACCTCGACGGTGAAATCGTGCAGTTCACCGCCGTCGATATCGCCGCGCCACACGCGGAATTCGGCGTCATAACCCATTTTCCCTACGCCTCGCCTTCCGTGGCTGATACCGAACTTGCCGGATGGGAGGCGAGTTCGGCTGGGTTGTAATACTTTTCGAGCTCACCGAGATCGAAGAGCGAGAGCAGGTCGGCCCGCATCGGGATCTGGTCCTCGGAAACGACCCGAACGCCCGGCACCGGTCCGTCCGCGTCGGCGGGATCGATCGAGCACACCAGCAGCTTGTTGCGCCAGGCGGCATCCATGGTCGGGAAGTCGTCGCGGGTGTGTCCGCCCCGGCTCTCGGTGCGCAAAAGCGCTGCCTGCGAAACACATTCGCTGATCAGCAGCATATTGCGCAGGTCGAGGGCGAGATGCCAGCCCGGGTTGAACTGCCGATGCCCCTCCACCGTGACATTGTCGAAGCGTTTACGCAGGTCTGCCAGGCGCGTGATGGCCTCCTGCAGTTCGCGTTCCTTGCGGATGATGCCGACCAGATCGTTCATCGCCTGCTGCAGATCGGTGTGCAGGCTGTACGGGTTCTCCCCCGTCCCTTCGACAGGCGGATCGAACGGCGCCACCGCAGCTTTCGCGGCGGCACTGATATCGGTGTCGGATACCGTTGGCCGCTCGGCCAGTTCCTCGACGTAGGTCGCGGCGCCGAGTCCGGCCCGCCGACCGAATACCAGCAGGTCCGACAGTGAATTGCCGCCGAGCCGGTTCGAACCGTGCATACCGCCGGAACACTCACCCGCGGCGAACAATCCGGGCACGGTGGCCGCGCCGGTATCCGGATCGACCTCGATGCCGCCCATGACGTAATGGCAGGTGGGGCCGACCTCCATCGGCTCCTTGGTGATGTCCACATCCGCGAGCTCTTTGAACTGATGGTGCATCGAGGGCAGTCGCCGCCGGATCTCCTCGGCGGGCAGCCGCGAGGCGATATCCAGGTACACCCCACCGTGTTCGGTGCCGCGCCCCGCCTTCACCTCCGAGTTGATGGCGCGGGCCACTTCATCGCGGGGCAGCAGATCCGGGGTGCGGCGCGCGGAGTCGTTATCGCGCAACCACTGATCGGCTTCTTCCTCGGTTTCGGCGTACTGCCCCTTGAAGACCGGCGGGATGTACTCGAACATGAACCGCTTGCCTTCGCTGTTCTTCAGCACGCCACCGTCACCGCGCACACCCTCGGTGACGAGAATGCCCTTCACACTGGGCGGCCAGACCATGCCGGTCGGATGGAACTGCAGGAATTCCATATTGATCAGCGTCGCCCCGGCCCGCAGCGCCAGCGCGTGTCCGTCGCCGGTGTACTCCCACGAGTTGGAGGTGACCTTGTAGGACTTGCCGATGCCACCGGTCGCCAGCACCACCGCGGGCGTTTCGAACAGGACGAAGCGCCCGGACTCGCGCCAATAGCCGAACGCGCCCGAGATCCGGTCGCCGTCCTTCAGCAATTCGGTAATGGTGCATTCGGCGAAAACCTTGATGCGCGACTCGTAGTCGCCGGTCTCCGCGAAATCCTCCTGCTGCAGCGAAACGATCTTCTGTTGCATGGTCCGGATGATCTCGAGTCCGGTGCGGTCGCCGACATGCGCCAGTCGCGGGTAGGTGTGGCCACCGAAGTTGCGCTGGCTGATCCGACCATCGGCGGTCCGATCGAACAGCGCCCCATAGGTTTCCAGCTCCCATACCCGGTCGGGCGCCTCCTGGGCATGCAATTCGGCCATGCGCCAGTTGTTGAGGAACTTGCCACCGCGCATGGTGTCCTTGAAATGGGTTTGCCAGTTGTCCTTTTCATTGGCATTGCCCATCGAGGCGGCGCAACCGCCCTCGGCCATCACGGTGTGCGCCTTGCCGAACAATGACTTGCACACCACCGCGACGGACAGACCGTGTTCGCGTGCTTCGATCACCGCGCGCAGTCCGGCGCCACCGGCACCGATGACGACGACGTCGTATTTGTGCCGTTCCACTTCTGGCATGGCCGCGAAACTCCTGGTTTGTGAGGGCGGTTAGTTGATGAACCGCAGATCCGAAATCGTGTCGCTGGCAACCAACATCACGTAGAAGTCGGTCAGCACCAGCGTGCCGAGGGTGGTCCAGGCCAGTGCCATATGGCGGGTGTTGAGCTTGGAGACCTGGGTCCAGAACCAGTACCGCACCGGGTGCGCGGAGAAGTGCTTGAGCTTGCCGCCCATGATGTGCCTGCAGGAATGGCACGACAGGGTGTAGGCCCAGAGCAGGATCACGTTGCCGAGCAGCACGATATTGCCGAGGCCGAAGCCGAAGCCGCCGGTCTTGCCGTGGAATGCGTAGATCGCGTCCCAGGTGTTGACCAGTGAAACCAGTACGGCCACATAGAAGAAATAGCGGTGCGCGTTCTGGATGATCAGCGGCAGTTTGGTCTCGCCGGTGTATTTGGCGTGCGGTTCGGCGACCGCGCAGGCGGGCGGCGAGAACCACACCGCGCGGTAATAGGCCTTGCGGTAGTAGTAGCAGGTCAGCCGGAATCCGAGCAGGAACGGCAGGACCAGGAAGCCCAGCGGCAGGATCGCCGGGATATGGCCGAACCAGGCGCCGAAGTGACGCGCGCCCTCGACGCAGTCGGTGCTCACACACGGTGAGTAGAACGGCGTCAGGTAGTGGTAGTCATCTACCCAATATGCCGTTCGCACATACGATCTGATCGTCGCGTAGATGACGAAGGCGGCCAGTCCTGCGGCCGTCGTTAGCGGTGGGATCCACCATCGGTCGGTGCGCAGTGTGCGCGCGGAGATGGCGGCCCTGGTCTTGCTGAAGACGCCGGTGCCCGTTTCCGGGGTGGCGGTCGGTGCGGCACTCACAGGTGGATGCCTCGCTGATCTGCTGTGCGGACGGTCCCCGTGACCTCCGCAATCGAATGTGATGCTGAGCACCATACGACAACCCGGCTATCGAGTGAGCGAGGTCCCGCCAAACATGACCCACCCTCAGGTCCGTGATTTCCGCCACATTCGATCGAGGTCTGCCTCCCGCGGGCCGCGGCGAGCCGACCGCGAAACCGCCGAACTCTCGTAAAACAGAACAGGATTCGAGCGAGCCCACCGGCAAGGAAACCGCAGGTCGATTTCTCGGCCGCACGAACGTCACGCGGCGGCAACAAACGTGTGGTCACCTTTCTGGAGATTCAACCGCTGACGTGCGCTGATGCGACCGCTGCTTGCGGACAGCCCGCCCGGGGGAAGGAGTGACCCAGATGAGGAGAGCCGCGATCGTGGCGCCGGTCCGGACCCCGAGCGGGATCGAGGGTGGTGCACTGTCCGGTATGCCGCCGGAATGGCTGGCCTCGACCGTCCTTTCGGCGGTGATCGCCCGCGCGGGCATCGATCCGCTGCGCATCGAGGATGTCGCGATGGCCAGTGTCGACAACCGGGCCAGCGCCCCCGAGCTGAGCCGGCTGGCCGCACGGGTCGCCGGACTGCCGTTCGCGGTGCCCGGATTCCTGACCGACCGCCGCTGCGGCAGTGGTCTGCAGGCGGTGATCACCGCGGCGATGATGGTGCAGACCGGTGCGGCCGATGTGGTGGTCGCCGGTGGGGTCGAATGTTCGGCCGCCAGCGATTGCCTGTCGACCGATCCGTACCGGACCGGCGATCTGGCCAATGCCGAAGAGTTGGCGAATGTCGAAGAGCTGGCCCGCTATTACGGCATCAGCCGGCAGGCGGCCGACGAGTTCGCCGTCGCAAGCCATCGCAAGGCCGCCCGCGCGTGGCGGCAGGGCACCTTCTCCGCCGAGGTGATCCCGGTCGGGGTCGTCGACGATGACACGGACTGGAACGAATTCGATACCGCGGTGCGCCATCGGATCATGCGCGACGAAGGTGTGCGCGAGGACGTCTCCACCCGTACCTTGGCAATGCTGCGCCCGCTGATTTCCGACGGTGTGGTCACCGCGGGCAATATGAGTTCATATCGGCACGGTGCGTCGGCCTGCCTGGTCGTGGCCGAGGACCGGCTCGACGAACTCGGCCTGGTGCCGATGGCCTATCTGGTCGGCTGGGCCGCGGCCGGATGTGATTCGGACACCGCGACTCTCGGCGCCGCCCCGGCCGTCGCCAAACTGCTCGGCCGCACCGGATTCACCCTCGACGACCTCGATCTGATCGAGGTCAATGAGGGCTTTGCCGTGGAAGTGCTTGCGCTGGCACGGGAATGGGAGCTGGATCCGCGTGAGCGGCTCAACGTCAACGGTTCGGCGATCGCGCTCGGTCATCCGGTCGGCGCGACCGGCCTGCGGATCATGACCACGATGCTGCACGAGCTGGCCCGCACCAACGGCAATTACGGTCTGGAGGCGATCGCACTCGGCCCCGACCACGGCATCGCGGCTCTCTTCGAATCGGCGGGCGCCGCCCCGATCCCCGAGACTCCCCGCGGCGCCCGCTTTCACGGCGTCCGCCCGTCCCGCAGGTCCGGTCGGCACCGCGCCTCCTGAGTCGGAGGATCAGATCGAGGCCGCGCACGCGCTGTTCTAGCGGCCGCTGAGCAATCCGGACGGACCGCGGCAGCAGTATCGCGGGGAGAGAGCGCGAGCGAATATGCCAGGGGCGCAGTACATCCCGAGCTGCGGGGCCGCCACACATATGGGTTGTTCACCGCACACGTGCGATTGCGCGTGTGCGGTGACCAAAGCGCGTATGTCGGCTTCCGCGCCGACCGGTACGGACGGCGCGCGGAACCGGGGGAGCTACTTCGTACGCGGGCGGGAGTGGAAGCCGAGGCCCTCGTCCTGCGCGCCCATCCACGCCGCCTCGTCGGACTTGCTGTCCGGGACGTAGATGGTCTCCTGCGGGCGACGCGTGAGCTGCTGCGGCGGTGACTGCTCGAGTTCATCGGCATCGATCACGAGCCGCTCGAGGTCGTTTTCCAGGCGGCGCACCGAATTGGCGTCGCCGTAGTGCGTGCGCAGTGCGCCGATGGATTGCCGGAGCTGCCCGACCGCGTAGCGGAGTTCAGCTATTTCGCTGCGTGTCATCGATACCTCCTGTGTTCCTTGGCGGGCAGACGAACTCGGTGGGTAGCGGATGCCTCCATGGTCTGCCTGGGAGCGCCCCGCACCAAGTCGTGTGACTCACCACACAACGTGATCTACAACACAGTACGTGAGGAATTGCGATCTGGCTCGTCGGACCAACTTTTCGGATGTTTGCCCAAACATTGCCAATGGGCGTGGCAAGTCATCCGTGCGCTTCGACGAACGCGAGCTCAGCTGGCCGTGGCGTATCCGGGACCCTGACCGCGCATGGCGATGAAGACCCGATCGACCAGGTCGACTATGTAGGAGGCCACCTCTTCGGCGCGTTCCAGGTGCACGCTGTGTCCCGCTCCCTCGAGCCGGACCAGCTGTGAGCCCGCCAGTTGCGAGGCCAGCACCACCGAATGCGTGAACGGCACGACAATGTCGGCCGAACCGGCCAGCACCAACGCCGGAATGTCGCCGAGGACCGGCAGCGCCGCGCTCTCGTCGAAGGTGATCAGCGAGGCGAGGAAGCTCGACATGGTGAGCAGCGGGGTGTCGTTCATCATCGCCGCGGCGATCGCGACCATGCGACGGTTCGTCGTCTTGGTGCCCATATTTGCCTCGCGGGCGATCGGTTCAAAGATCCGGCGGGACAGCCGCTTGGAGGCATGCATGAGCCGCGGTGCGCGCAGCACCGCAGTCTGTAGCGAGTTCACCGCGCGCCGATTCAGCAACCGACCGAGTCCCACCTCGGTGAGCCCGTTGGCCGCGCCCGCGATCAGGCCGATGCCGACCACTCGGGTGCCGATCGCCGCCGGGAACAGCCGGGAGTAGGCCAGGGTCACCATCGCGCCCATCGAATGTCCGACCAGGATGATCGGTCCGGTCGGCACGACCGTGCGCAGTACGGCGTCGAGGTCGTGGCCGAGCTGTTCGATGGTGTAGGTCGAGGGGTGGGCAACGCCGGACTCGCCGTGGCCACGGTGGTCGTAGAAAACCATTCGAGGGTCGGTTCCTCGATAGTCGGCCACGTCGACTTCGCCGACCGCTCCGTCGCTGTACTTACTCGGCCCGTCGGCTTCGCTGACCGTCAGCCCGCTGTGCCAACCCGGCCCGTCGGCTTCGCTGACCGTCAGCCCGCTGTGCCAACCCGGCCCGTCGGCTTCGCTGACTGCCAGCCCGCTGTGCCAACCCGGCCCGTCGGCTTCGCTGACTGCCAGCCCGCTGTGCCAACCCGGCCCGTCGGCTTCGCTGACTGCCAGCCCGCTGT
>NZ_JBSGEQ010000043.1:0-6522 GCF_053602975.1 Nocardia sp. NPDC004278 | reverse complement strand
GTGCCAACCCGGCCCGTCCGCTTCGCCGAACGTCAGCCCGCTGTGCCAACCCGCGGCTTCGCCGACTGCCGGCCCGCTGTGCCTACCCGCGGGTTCGCGGACTGTCCCCCACTGTCGGAGCAACTGATCGCGCAGGAATGACCAGGATTCGGTGCGCAGGCAGTGACCGTGCACGAAGACGATGGTCAGGGGCGCGTCGTCGGCGCCGTGGGTGCGGACCGCGATCGGGACACCGTCGTCGGCCGACACCGTAATGCGATGGCCGTCGTAGTCGGCGGCCCGGCGGGCGATGGTCATGGACATGAAGGTTCTCCTGTGCCTCGTTGGACACCCTTACGGAGCGTTCTTGCCCGGTTGTCGATGTGGATTCCCGGGTCGTTAACGCTCCATACCGGTCGTTATGTACGCGTTGTCCAACTGAGGCCGCCGATCGACATCGCGGGGTCGTCCGCTCGCCGCTCGGTGAATCTAAGAGCCAATAGGTTAGACGCTAGATTCGGGTAGATAACCATGGCCGGCCGGAATTTGTCGGCTAATTGATCAGATTTGATCAGATTTCCTAGAAATCGCTAGAGATTGCTATCGGGCGATCACGAATCCGAAGTATCGAAAATCTATCGGAATCTATCTATTTTTCAAGATTGTTTAATATTTATCGATTCAGTGCGGGCCCAGCTACTCACGCACGATGCAAGTCCTCACCCCTGCCACAGGTGACGGCTCGCACCGGCTCCGGCCTACTGCCACGTCCAGATAGCTCCTGCCGTATCGCCCCCCTGGGTCCAGGGGCGTCGAAGGTAGTCGAACGGTGGTCACTCGGGCCGTAGTCGACCGCCAGATGACTACGTTCGGCGAGCAGCCGAAGTGGGCACACCCCCGCCGTCGGCGGCAAGACTGCGCACGGCCAGCCATACCCCAACAACCCCCAATATTGGACAAGCGATCACCATGCGCTGATGCAGGCAAATCCCGAGAGCACCCCTGCACTAGCGCATTCTCGACCGATCGGATTGGGAGTGCAGGGGCGGGGGAGTAGGTGGCCGCGTGAAGGGGGCGACGGCAGGAACGGTCGTCGCAGATCGACCTCGGTCGACGGAGCGATCTGTCATTCCGTGATCTACGGGTCCGGTGCTCTGGCTCGGATCGAAGATGCCCGCCTCCAGCTGCTGGTGGCGGCCGCTGTGTCGAGGTGTCATTTGCTCGGTTTCGCGCGCGGCTGGTTGACGGGGAGGGGCGGGGCGGGTCAGCGGCGGGAGCGGAGGTATTCGTCGTGGGCGAGGTCTTCGCGGTGGTAGCGCTGGGTGAGGGTGAGTAGGCGGTGGATTTCGGCGGCCATGGCGGGGGCGTCCATGGGGGCGGCGATGATGGGGTCGCCGGTTTTGACGTAGTAGCGGCCGTCGGGGTAGTCCATCCACCAGAAGCCGCGACCAGGGGTGGGGCGGGCATCGACGGCCGGGCCCGCGTAGATGGTGATCTCACCCAGGCCGGAGCGGGTGCGCTGGAAAATGCGGTCCAGTTGTTCGAGGGGGCCGTAGTCGTGGGCGCGGCGGATATGGCGGTCGCGGTCGGCGGCGATCTCCTCGCGCCGGAACTCCAGTCGCGGTTGCGTGCCGGGACCGCGCTGCGGCAAGGCGGCGACGGCGTGGCTGCAGACCTGCTGGGCGGTGCAGTATGTGATGACCACATCGCCGCCGGTGTCGGCGGTGACGCCGGGCAATTGGGTCAGCGCGGCACCCATGCGGTCGCGGACCGCGCCGTGGAATCGGTAGGTCTCGGATAGGTAGGGGCCGCCGAAACCTTTCGACTCCACCCGGGCGTCCGGCTCGAGCAGCACCTCGATGGCGTGTTCGAGTTCGGGTGAGTACTTGTCGAGCAGGGCGGTGAGGGCGGCCTCGCGGTGGCGTTCCAGCTCGTCGAATTCGGTGATTTCGGTGCGGTAGTGCAGCGGGTACGGCAGCCGGTCGCGACCGTATGCGGCCCAGAGCATTTCGAACTCCAAGCCGGTGAGCCTGTGCTTACTGACCCCGTCGGCTGCCATCCCCCTAGTACTGCTGTGCACCGTCGTGGTCACCGCCGATCACCGGGGGCACGGTCTTGGGTAGCGAATCCAGTCCGGTGGCTTCTTGTCCGTGCTCGGCGGTGATGAGGTAATCGGGAACACCCTTCTTGCGATCCTCATCGCTGCCCTTCCCCTGACCGGCCCCGCCCATGCCCGACATTCCGGATGTTCCGGCCCGGCCCGATGCCGTGGTGCTCTGGCGCGCGGCCGAGGCGGCTGCGGTGGAGCCGGTGGTGGGTGTGCCCGCGACGCTGCGGCCCGGGCCGCCCGAGGTGGTGCCCGGACCACCGGTGCCGACGCGGCCACTCGAGGGGCTGCCGATTCCGGGTGTCGCGGAGTGCGGGGTGCCCGTGGACGGACCGCTGGTTCCGGACGTGGTCGGTGTTGCGGTGGTGGGTGAACTGGATTGCGTTGTCGGTGTGGTGCTTTGCGGATTCGTACTGGTGGGCGTCGTGGTATCCGACGTCACCGCCGTTGGCTGCGTGCCCGTTTGTCCGCCCGTACCGGATCCCGAGTCCCCGCCTGTCGGGCCGCCGTTTCCGTTGCCGTTGCCGGAGCCACCACCCCCACCTGAATCGCCTGGTGAGCCACCGGGATTCGGCCCTGGTGTGACCGGGCCGCCGGGGCCGTCCGTGATCGTCGGCGCGGTGGGCATATACGGAAGTCCGACATCGGTCTGCCCCGCCACCTGGCCGTAGACCGTCCGCAGGATTCTGCGGCCCTCCTGCTCGGCCTCGGTTTGGGTGTATTCGCCGGACTTCATGACGCCGTCCTTGGGCAGCGTCTTACCGGTGATCTCCGGGCGTTCGGTGAGGCCGGGCATGAGTGCCTGGGTCTGCTCGAGGCCGGTCTTCATTTCGGAGAGTTTGAGGCTGGTCAGCGTTGCCGCCGTGGCGAGGGGGACGGATTTTTCGTAGTAGTTGTTCACGGCAGTCGTCGCGGCCTGTGCCGCCGTGCCGGTCCAGCCGGAGTGGCCGTTCTGGCCGGTGATGGTGCGCGCGAATTCGCTTTTAAAGGTTTCGAACGAACCCTGAAGTTCTAGACCGATATTCGCCCACGCGGTGACCGCTTCATCGACCAGTTTGGGCTTCATCGCCGAGACGGCGGTCTGCATTTCCTGGAGAGTGAGGTGGTCGTAGCTGTCCGGAGTGGTGATGTGCGGCGGTTGCGTCTCGCCGTCGAAGTTGTCGTAGCCGGATTCGGTCTTATAGATCCAGTCGCGATCCCGGTTCCACTGTTCCTGCGCTTCGATGATGCGGCGCTGGTAGTCCTCGTAAGTCATTCGGGGTTCACCTGCGCGAACTGGGAGGCGCGGTCTTGGTCTTGGGCGACGAAGTTCGCGATTGCTTTCGCGACAACTTCTTTCGTGGTGTTAACGGCATCGATGTGCTGCTTGATCACGGTATCGAGTGACCGGTCTGTTCCAGAGGCAGTTTCGGAGAATTTCTTCTCAAGAATCTTGCCAGAGTTGAATGTGCCGAAACCGTTGATCTGACTGATGAATTCCATTCGCTCCAGAACGCGGTTCAGCCTGTCGATCTGGTCATCGCAGACCTTGTCCAAGTCCTTCCCGACCTCCGGATCCAGCGACAACTCACCAACCTTGGCTCGGTCTAGCAAGCGTGTCCATTCAGCAGGATCAATGCCGTTGATCATTCCCCCTCCTTATTTTTCAGGCAGATACTTGGCCAAAGCATCACTCAGGCGGTGCGCTTCGACACACGGATCGCCAGCCCCAGCAACCCCGTACCGGTTCTGTACGAGGAAGTCGACCATTCCGTGTGGCACCTCTGCGCTGATGTAGCACTTCAGGTTCTGCGTATCACCCACTACCTGATACTGCAGAGCTTGGTGTGAGCCGACCGTCGTAGGCGTGAAGCCCTCGCGGTCGGTCCTTTGTCGGACTTCCTCCAGCGAATGCGCGGACGACAGGACCCCGAGGGTGTATGTCTTGGGCACGGACAACCAACTGCAAACCTTCCAGCCGGTGAAGTCGACTCCCGCGACCTTGTTGTCCTTGGTGGAAGTGTTCAGCCCAAGCGCAGAGATTGCGGAATCGGGGATGGTGCATGGATCCCAGATCGTGGCTTCAGGGTCGGCCGATGTCGTTGCGGCAGTGCTTGTGTGCGGTGCGCTCGTGGTGGCCGAAGTCGGCGTACCTCCCGTGGAATCGCCATTACACCCAGCGAGCAGCAGCGTCACGCCAAGGGCTAAAGCCGCAGTGGGCAGCACCTTCGCTCTACCAGTCATTCGCGGACCCCTTCACTACCACCTAGTGCCGAGGGGCTACGAACATCCCCCGCTGCCCCGCACTTTACCGTTGGACGCTTGCGACCAGCAATGAGAGCGCAGGTCCAACAAGATCGAGACCTCTCGCATCGGACGAGCGAGAGGTCTCGAATCGATCGACTACGGCCGACGAAATTCCCCATCAGCGACAGCAGCAGCGAACGCGTCCCACGCGTCACCACCGAAAACCAGTGCCGGGCCATCAGGGTTCTTCGAGTCCCGGACCCCGATGAGATCACTGGACAGGAAGGCGACCTCGACGCAGTCCTTCGCAGCTGAGCTGCGGGTGCTCTTGAACCAGTGAGCCCCAGAGAGGTCGATGTCATGTTTGTTGATCACGCGGCATACTCCCTTGCAATCTGCCGAAGCAGACTTCTGCTCGCCGTCTCATCCAGCGCACCGCGCCGGATAGCTTCATGAGCCACATGGTAGCGCCCGACGTCTGCGGCCTGCTCCAGATACAAGTCACCAGTGAGGTTTTCGAGATAGACGACCGACGGCTCGATCGGCTCTCTTTGCCGGTCGACACCGAAATCGACAATGGTGAACAGCCCTACCGGGTCACCCATGGGGATACCGGCCGAGAACGGCAGCACCTGAAGTGTGATGTTCGGCAGTGTTGACATGTCGGCGAGGTGCCGCAGCTGTGCTGCCATGACTTTGCGGCTTCCAACCACCCTGCGCAGCGCGCACTCCAGAAGTACGGCATTCATTTCAGTTGGCTGACGTTTGCGGGTGAGTATCCGCCGTCGTCGCTGTTTCAGCTCCACCCGGCGATCGACCTCTGCACTCGAAGCGTTGGGGAAGCCCAAGCGCAACAGTTCACGTGTGTAATCGGGCGCTTGCAACAGCCCCAGCACGACATCCGGCGCATACGAAGTCAACCTGCGCGCTCCCGCCTCCAAGCCCACGTAGACATTGAAGTCTTCCGGTATCAACTTCCCGTACTCATGCCACCAGCACTTCCCCGAAGCCTCCTGCGCCAGCCCGAGCAATCCGGCGGTCACGACATCGTTGGCGTCGTACACGCTGCACAGCTCCCGAATATCCAGCAGCCGTATCTTATTCGTCTGTCCAGTCTCCAATCGCTGTAGCGTCGTCGTGCCGCGTTCGATCAGCCGCGCGGCTTCCGGCATGGTCATTCCGGCCTGCAAGCGCAGGTCTCGGAGGTGCCGTCCCAGCTGCCGTCGCGGCACCGTGCTTCCTGTTTCCGACATGGCCCCCTGCCTTCGGTCTCGGATCTGAAGAGATTCGTCCGTGGATGGATGTGTGCCACGCGAAACGGATTTCGTCCTCGCACTTCGGTGCGAATGGCTGGAAAACCCCATGAAGACGCTGACTCCTCCGCCTGTCGCGTGCTCTGCTGTTGCCGCGCCCGGCCGGGGAGCCGTAGGAAACCGAGAAACCTATTGGATCACAACGGATCGCCGTTATCCGGAAATTCGGCCGGGCGCACCGGAATTCACCGCTACGAACCGAGGCATCCATGACCCACCCAGCAGTCGACGCATCCGGCGCACCCCGAGGGCTGCCATGCTGATCGACCCGCTGCCGACCAAAGGAGCGGTGCTGCGCGCCTGCCGCGGCGTCGAACACACCGAACACCCACTGCTACAGGCGGCCTACGAACTCACCTGCTTGCACGAACGCCGCCGCCCCCACCCATCCCCCACCGCCGCCCCCAACGGACTCGCACCACAATGCCCACCCGACCACGCCTGCCAGAACCCCGAAATCGACACCCGCAGAACACATCTGGTCCGCGAAATCGACCACTGGATCCACGCCAACCTACCCCCCGCCCACGGCTCCGCCTCAGTACACACCGAAACCCTCGGCACCGTAGTCGACCGCCTAGCCGCCTACACCGCAACCGCCTACACCGCCCTCACCAGCCCCTCCGACCACGCCCTCGGCGAGGCCTGGGAGCGCCTAGCCGAACTGGCCATCGCCTACGAAGACCTGACCACCGACCTCACCACCGGCCGCCGCCGCCTCCCGGGCGGTCCCTAACCTGCCGCTGCCCACCCTTGGTTGCCGACGCGCACTTGTCGACGCGCTGCGCAGTCTCGCATCCAAGAGCCCGGTCCCGCTGTATTTCCAACTGGCACAAGGCATCGAGAACGCGATACTCAGCGGTCGACTCGCACCCGGTGACCGCATCGAGAACGAAC
>NZ_JBSGEQ010000042.1:61488-72193 GCF_053602975.1 Nocardia sp. NPDC004278 | reverse complement strand
CCGGAGCCACCGAAGGTCTGCAGCGATTCGGTCAGGTACTGGTAGGCCCGCTCGGAGCCGACACCCTTGACGATCGGCAGCAGCAGATCGTTGACCCGGAAGGCCACATCCTCATCCGCACCGGAGACCAGCTGCGCGATATCGGCATCCTGGTGCGCGGCGGTGTAGAGGTAGATCGCGCGCAGACCCTCGGCGTAGGCCTTCTGCAGGGCCAGGCTGCGACGCACATCCGGGTGGTGGGTGATGGTGACGCGCGGGGCGGCCTTATCGGTCATCTGGGTCAGGTCCGCACCCTGGACGCGCTGCTTGGCGTAGTCCAGAGCGTTCAGGTAACCGGTCGACAGGGTCGCGATGGCCTTGGTGCCCACCATCATGCGCGCGTTCTCGATGACGTCGAACATCTGCGCGATGCCGTTGTGCACCTCGCCGACCAGCCAGCCCTTGGCGGGCACGCCGTGGCCGCCGAAGGTGACCTCACAGGTGGCCGAGACCTTGATGCCCATCTTGTGCTCGACATTGGTGACGAAGACACCGTTGCGGTCGCCCAGGGTCTGGGTCTCGAAGTCGAAGTGCCACTTCGGCACGTAGAACAGCGACAGGCCCTTGGTACCGGGGCCAGCGCCCTCGGGGCGGGCCAGCACCAGGTGCATGATGTTCTCGAACAGGTCGTCGGAGTCACCCGAGGTGATGAAGCGCTTGACGCCCTCGATGTGCCAGGAGCCGTCCTCCTGCTGGATCGCCTTGGTGCGGCCGGCGCCGACGTCGGAACCGGCATCCGGCTCGGTCAGCACCATGGTGGCGCCCCAGTTGCGCTCGGCAATGATCTGGGCCCACTTCTTCTGCTCATCGGTGCCGTTGTTGTAGAAGACCTGCGCGAAACCGGCACCCGCTGCGTACATCTGCGCGGGCGGGTTGGCGCCGAGGATCATCTCGCCGAGTGCCCAGGAGACGGCGCTCGGGGCACCCAGGCCGCCCAGTTCCTCGCGGACGGCGACCTTGGCCCAGCCCGCGTCTTCCAGCGCGCGGTAGGACTTCTTGAAGGATTCGGGGAGAGTGACCGTGTGGGTCTCGGGATCGAAGGTCGGCGGGTTGCGGTCACCGTCGACGAACGAATCGGCCAGCGGACCCTCGGCCAGGCGACGCACCTCGTTGAGCATCTCCTTGACGGTCTCGGTGTCGAGGTCACCGTAGGCTTCGCTGTCGAGGATGGTGCCGAGGCCGAGTACCTCGAAGAGGTTGAACTCCAGGTCGCGGACGTTGCTCTTGTAGTGGCCCATGTCAGTACTCACTCTCCGTTGAGTTGGTGCGGTCGGTTGGTTGCCGTTCCCGCCCGTTGTCGTCCACCGGGTAAGCCATGCCGGTTTTCCGCATGCTACTCGCGGGTAACTTATGAGTCATATTACCGGTCGGTAATGGGCTCGCAAAGACTCCAGCGGGCAATGTGACGCGGAAAACACCAAAGGACGTTGCCGTCTGTCTACGGTTCGCGTAGTAGACGATTTGTTCGGTTGCTGGTGGGTTTTGAGTGGCCTGTGTGCTTGGAGTAGCAGGGGTGCGTTCGGCTGGCAGCTGTGAGTTCGACGTGGCCCGATGGGTTCGCGATGGCCTGTGAGTTGGGCTATCGGTGTGCTTCGAGTGGCAGGTGGTGCTGAGTGGCCGGTGCGCATTCGGCCTCGCGGGGCGCGGCCGGTGCAGTGCCCGCGCTTTCGGTATTGCGTACGGGGTGTCGATGGGGGCCGGGGCTGAGGTTTCGGTGGGTTTCGTGTGGCCGACGCGTTTGTCGGGGCTGGGGGTTTGGAGTAAGCCCGGACTACCGTGGGATTGTGCGAATCGAGACGAGCGCCGGGCCCGCGGAGATCGAGCTCGACAAACCGCGCAAGGCGGCGTTTCTGCTGCTGCTTACGCACGGATCCGGTGGCGGTGTGGACGCGAAAGACCTGCTCGCGGTGCGGGACTGCGCCTATGAACTGGGTGGCGCGGTGGCGCGGGTGGTGCAGCCGTATCGGGTTGCCGGGCGGCGTGCGCCCGGGTCGGCGATCAAACAGGACGAGGCGTGGCTGGAGATCGTCGCCGACCTGCGTCGGCGGGTGCGGAAGGTGCCGCTGATCCAGGGCGGACGCAGCAATGGCGCCCGAGTCGCCTGCCGCACCGCCATCGACGCCGATGCCCGCGGGGTGCTCGCATTGTCGTTTCCGCTGCATCCGCCGGGTAAGCCGGAGAAGACTCGGCGCGAGGAACTGCTCGCCCCGGGCGATATCGAGGTCGTCGTGATCAATGGCGCGAACGACCCATTCGGCATCCCCGACCCCGCCGACGCGGCCGAGGTTCGCGTTATTCCTGGTCAGCCCCACTCTTTCCGATCCGGATTCGACATCATCGCGGAAACGGTCAAGCCCTGGCTGGAGCGCTGGAGCTCGTCGGGCCGATAGCGGCTGACCGGCGATTCGGCCGGTTCCGGCGAGTCGTGTTCGGCTCAGCTGAGTGCGGAGGGGGGTTCGATGGCCGGTGGAGATGGGGCGGGTTTGGTGGCGACGACGAGGGCGTCGATGGCGTCGCGTTCCTCGGTGGGGCGGTAGACGCGGTCGGCGATGCGGACGCGGATGCGGTCGGTGTCGTGGCCGAGATCGGCGATGATGTCGTCGGGGGTGAACAGGACCGAGGGGTCCTTCGGGCCGCCGAAGCCGTCGGTGAGATTGGTGCTGTCGTGGCCGAGGATCAGCAGAGTGCCCCCTGGGGCGAGCAGGTCGGGCAGGCGGTGGACGAGCGGGCGGCGGTATTCGGCGGACAGGTGCAGGAAGACCATCAGCACCAGTTCGTATGGACCGGTGATGCCCGCGGCATCCAGATCGGTGACGTCCGCGCACTGCCAGCTGATGCGGCCGCGAACCGAGCGGGACAATCGCGTCGCGATGGTGCGGCCCTTATCGACCCCCACCTGTGAATAGTCGACGGCATGCACCTGCCACCCGTGCGTGGCCAGCCACAAGGCGTTACGACCTTCGCCGCACGCGAGGTCCAGCGCGCGCGGGAGACCGGGCGCCTCGCCATCGGGCACGTCCGGCATCAGCGGAGCAACCCGCTCCAGCCCGTACACATGCTCCACCACGGTGCTGTTCGGCGGTGCGCCCCACACCAATTCGCTCTGCGCATACCGCGTATCCCAATCGGTCGCGTCCATACCCGCGATTCTATTGACCCCGCACACCCGGCCACCCCCGCGCACCCGGCTGATGGGTGTTGACTTCTCGAAGTTGGATCTTGGCTTTCGGCCTCGAGATTCCGCTGTTTCAGATCGTCGGCGGTTGTGCTGTTCGTTGTCGCGGTGAAAGGTCGAATCGTTCGGCGAATTCCGACATCTGGTCGTGTTGCTGCGCGGGGTCGGCACCAGCGAAGCCAACAACGATCCGATCCACACCGTGCTCGGCGAATTCCTCGACGCGTTCGGGGGATATGTCGGCTGATCCCCAGCGGGTGTACTCGATTTCGGCGGGATCACGTCCTGCATCGGTTGCGGTCTTGTGGGCCAGTTCGATCTGCCGGTCACGTTCGTGTTCGGTCAGCATGCCGCCGGCGAAATAGCCGTCACCGCGTCGTCCGGCGCGTTGGGCTGCTGCCGCGCTGGAGCCCCCGATGTGGATGGGTAGCGCGGTCGTTTGGTGCGGTTTGGGATAACTGCACAGGTTGTCGAAGGCGAAGAACTCGCCGTGATGGCTGACGCCGTCCGGGCCGCCCGACCACAGCAGGCGCAGCACATCGATGGCCTCGTCCGCGCGGCGGCCACGGCTGCGGAAATCGACGCCCATCGCGTGGGCTTCCCCGGGCAAGGCGCCGAGGCCGACGGTGAGGAGTCGCATCCTGCCTCGGGACAGCACGTCGACGGTGGCCAACCGCTTGGCCAGGACCACCGGATGCCGATACGGCAGTAGTAGTACACCGGTACCGAGCAGAATCCGATGTGTGGCCGCGGCGACGAAGCTCAGGCAATCCAGCGGATCGAAATACGGCAACGTGGGCGGCAGCTCGCCCGCGCCGTAGTCAGCGCCGGGATACAGCGCGATATGGTCCTGGACATACAGTGCCTCGAACCCGAGGTCTTCCGCGTGCTGGGCGAACGTTACGAGGCGATCGGGATCGGTGCCGTTGAACGCCGTGCCGTAGCTGGTCGCAAACCGCATTTACGAGAATCCTTCCTGGTACGGATGGGGAAACGGTCATTGCCGTGCGGGCTCGACCGTAAAAAACAGTGCTAGAGGGAGAATTCACACTTCGGGGCCGGGCCGGCCACGGCGCTGATTCGCGCGCTCACGTGTCGCCGCGCAGCGGAGAGCCGGTCGATCGCGTCGTCGATCTCGGCGAGCTTGCGCCGCAGGGACTCGACCGATTCCGGGCATTCGTCGGCGGACCGGTGGCCGTTGCGCAAGCAGGTGACGAACGGGCGGGCATCGGCCAGGTCGAAACCCAACTCCAGCAATGCCCGGATTTTCCGCACGATCTCGAGCTCGTGCTCGTCGTATACGCGGTAACCGTTGGCCGACCGGCCGGGCTGCACGAGTCCGTGCTCCTCGTAGTAGCGCACCGTGCGTGTACTCGTGCCAGCGCGCTCGGCCAGCTCTCCGATCAGCATGTGCCCCTCCTCTCGAGACCGCTGCGGCAACCGTAAACCTTGTCGCCGACGTCAAGGCAATACCGCAAACCCACATCCACCCCCACGGCTCCGCTCTGCCCCGCGCAACCATCGCGCCACCGCTCCTACTGCGGAAGCGCCGCAACGCCCTCGGTTCGTCGCCAGCCCTACGCGCCGGCTTCCGGCAGCCAGTGCACCGGAGAGGTTTCGCGGATGTGGATGAGTACGTCGAATGCGTCGATGAGGGATCGGACCGGGGTGTGGGCGGTGGCGTCTTTGGCGGGGTCGTAGATGCCGCTGATCGTGCGCAATTTCGCGGGGCGGTGTAGCCACTGCCGAACCGAGACCGGGGCGGTGTTGTGCAGATCCAGGTAGCAGGCGGGCAGATCCAGTTCGCCGAGGGTGGCGTCGATGAGGTCCGGTAGTGGTTCTGGTGCCACTGCCATGCCGAGATCTCCGTGATGGAAGCCGATGGCCACCGATGCGTATTGCGCGCCGAAGTGTGCGCGCAAATAGCTACCGGCGCCGCGGAATTCGGATGTTTCGGCTGGGCCGTCCCCGAGTGGGAGGGCGGCGGTGTGGCCGATACCGTCCCAATAGGCGATCTTCGCGCCGGTGCTGCGCTGCCATTCGATGACCCGATCCGCCGCGGGTCGCTCATCACGTGCGAAACCGCCCTGTCCGGCAACGCTTTTCTCGTGGAAATCGACGATAAGTCGCAAATGTGTCAGTGCTTTGTCGAATTCTGTTGTCGCCGGAAGTTTTTCGAATATTGCGAGGGCAGCACGGGCGTCATCGATGAACGGGCGGCCCGGATGAATTCCTTGATGGCGCTGCACATGTTCATCAACTCGGTGTGCGGTGCGAATCGGAGTGAGGTGAGATTCGATGGCAGCCAAGTGATCCGGTGCGTGCTGGCGCAGGTAATCCAGCACCACCTCGTAGTCCGAGGATTCCGCACGCGGCGGCTCGACGCCGAAGATCCGGACCGGATCGTCGGGGTGCTCCTGGTTGAAGGCACGAATCCAGGACAGCGCGGCCGCCATTTCGGCCGTCCGGTTCGGCCGCCACGCACCGGCGAGCACCGATGCTGGATCCCCCACGCCAGCGCGCACATAAGCGTCGAGCCGCTCGCCGGAGCGCGCACTGTCCTGCACCGCGAGCGCCCGATAGCCGTATTCCTCGACCAGCACCCGGAATACACGCTCACGCACTCCGAAGGTCTGCCGGGAGAATCGGGTCGATTCACCGAGGCCCACCACGGTCGCCGATCCGAGCCGATCGGTGAGCGGCGCGAGATCGCGGCCGGTGCCGTTCGCGTCGGTATCGGAGATCGGCCGCGCATTCGCTCGCAGCCATGCCCGCAAATCTGCTGCGGCGGTGACTGATTCGCTGGTTGCAGCGGTGCTGCCCATGACTTCTCCCGAAGCTCGACGATCCGATGCGATCAGCTTCATACCTGAAGTGATGTTCAGGTCAAGTCGAGCTCGAAAAGATCGACGGGGCACGGCCGCCGATACTGCGGCCATGCCCCGTCGATCCGGTGAATTCAGAGCGTTGTGCGCATCAAAATCACGTTGTACTGCGAATGCACCGTCGTCAGGAAGTACAGATCACGCCCGGTCTGATAGGGGAAGATCGACGGCGCGTACGCGCTCGGCAGCTCCCGCGTATCGATCAGCACCTCGGGATCGCTCCATGGCCCCTGCGGCGTGGCGGCCCGCCGCATAACCACGGAATTGAACGGATCGGTGGTCAGCGAGACGAACTGACCGAGGTACTCGTTGTACATCACCGACAGCTCGCCGACGCCACCCATGATGGGCGCCGCCGCATCGACATCGCCCTTCTTGCTCCAGTGCTCGCCGTCCCAGTATTCGTATTCGCCCAGGTTCGCGATATCGCCATCGCGCACCCGCGCGACATACGCCGCCCGATTGCGCCCGGATTGGGTGCCGTACTCGTAGACGTACCCGGCGTTCTCGAGGAACGCGTTCATCTGGAAATTGGCATTGGCGCCCTCATTCGGACGCCGCGTGTTGGTCAGATCGGCCCAGGTCTCCCCATTGTCACCGGAGGCGGCGAGCCCGGAGAAGTTGGTGGTCCATTGGCCGACATCGTCCCAGGTCCGCACCGACATCATGCTCATGAACTGAACGCCGTTGACCGAAATGCCCGCGGTCGGGATGCGGCTGATCTCCACGAATGGGATCTTCGGACTGGGGATCAGGTCCCGCGCCTGGCCGAAGATGTCGCGCACGACGCTGTCGAAGTAGATCCCATTGGACGGATCGTGGGTGTGGCTGCGCACCAGAATATTGCTGCGCCACGCCCAGGTGCTGCCAGCCAGCAGATTCGGCAGGCCGAGCCCGGCGGTATCACCGAATGCGGTCAGCATCTCACCGTCGCCGTTGTCCCACATGATGCCGAGGTCGGTGCCGAGCACGTTATAGCTCTGGGTGTTGTTCGGGCTGGCCAGTCCGGTCATCTGGAATACCGCCCTGGTGCGCCCGCCCAGGTTGGGCAGACCGCTGCTGCCGTTGAGGACCGGAATCGGATTGATCGCGTTCGGGTTTGCCGAGGCAGGGGTAGTCGCTATGAGGAGCAAGGCCGATGCTCCTGCCAATGCCGAGAGCAAGGCGGATGCGGACTTGTTCAAAGTCTCTGAGCCCTCCGGTTTCTGGCCGAAGCGGCGCGATACGCAGTACCTACCGTGTGTGTCGCGTCACATTTCGGCGGGCTGGCAAATCGTTCAAGATATTAACAGTGAAACCAGTGAAATTTGTGGCTTGTGTCACTTGTAGTGAAAGTTGCGAATACTTCCGTATCTAAGTTGCCGAAGGTTTGCTGCGAGATAAGGTCAGTCGCAGGATCAATGGCAGCTGGGTCGCCCGTTCGATCGCGAAGGTGCGCCGTGCCGATGCGTGCCAGGAGCGATCGAAGAGTTGTTTGGCTCCCGCGACCGCGTGCGGGGAGCGGGTCGCGATGCGGTTGGCGAGTTGCTTCGCCGCCGCGACCGGGTCCGCGGTCACCTCGGTGATCAGACCGATGCGCGCGGCGTAGGCGGCGTCGACGGTATCGGCGGTCATGGTGAGCAGCAGGGCCTGGTCGATGCCGATCAGGCGGGACAGCGTCGCCGCGCCGGTCATATCCGGGACCAGGCCGTGCTTGGCCTCCATGACCGAGAACTCCGCGTCGGGGGTCGCGAACCGGATGTCGGCGGCCAGCGCGATCTGCAGTCCGCCGCCGAAGCAGCGGCCGTGCACCGCGGCGATCACCGGCACGGGCAGTCGGCGCCACGCCCAGCACGCCTCCTGGAAGGTGTTGGTGCCGCGCCAGGGCAGCGGGACGAAGTTGCGCACGACGGTGAGTGGATTGCTGGTCGCCGCGGCGACATCGAGTCCGCTGCTGAAACTCGGGCCGTTGCCGGACAGGATGACCGCGCGGACGTCCTTGCGACCGGCGATGGTGTGCGCGGTGGTGACGAGGTCGCGCAGCATGTCGATGGTGAGGCCGTTGTGCTTGTCCGGCCGGTTCAGCGTGACGTAGGCGCGATCGCCGTCGAACTGTAGCGCGATGTCAGAGCCCATTCTGCAGATCTTACTCATGAGTCAGTTCATGTCGAGAGCATTGCCCGGACACCTGCGCTCTGTTCTAATCGAACGCAAGTTACCGTCAATGCTGACGGTAAAGAGTGGAGGGATGATGCTGCCACCCGGATTGGATCCGCGAACGCCGGTGCTCGTCGGCGTCGGACAGGTCGTGCATCGCAACGGTGAGCCGGGACTGCCCGGACCCGTTGAACTCGCCACCGAATCCCTGCGCCGCGCGGGCGCGGACAGCGGCACCGGTGACCGGCTCTTGCGATCGGCCGATCTGATTGCCGCGGCGGCCTCGGTCAGCAGGCCATATCCGGACCTCGGCGCGCTGGTCGCCGCGGAACTGGGCGCTGCGCCGAAGCGCACCCTGCAATCGGTGCGATTCGGCGGTGACGCACCGCAGCGCCTGGTCAATACCGTCGCGCAGGCCATTGCCGACGGACGCTGCGAGGTCGCGCTGATCACCGGAGCCGAATCGGTCGCGTCCTGGAATGCGGCCAACCGGACCGGCGCCGCACTCGATTGGCCCGAACAGGCCGAGGATGTGCGGCCGACCCAGATCGTCGGCACCGACCGCGGACCCAATACCGAGATGGAGACCGCGGCGGGGCTGTGGGGTCCGGTCTACTTCTACGCGCTGATGGAGACCGCGCTGCGCGGGCGGCTCGGTCTGAGTGAGACCGCGCATCGGGAGCGGATCGGCGGACTGTGGTCGCGGCTCTCGGCGGTGGCGGCGCGGAATCCGTATGCGTGGCAGCCGAGCGCACAATCCGTCGACGGGGTGCTGACGGCGACGCGCGCGAACCGCATGGTGTCGACGCCGTATCCGAAGCTGCTCGTCGCGAACCTATCGGTGGACCAAGGCGCGGGACTCATCCTGTGCAGTGCGGCGGCGGCCGATGCGGCGGGCGTGCCGCGGGAACGCTGGGTCTTTCCGCATGGCGGCGGCACCGCCACCGATGAGTGGTTCGTTTCCGAACGCGCGGATATGTCCACCTCACCCGCCATTGCCGCGGCCGGGCGGGCCGCGCTGTCCGGTGCGGGGATCGGCATCGACGAGGTCGCGCATATCGATCTGTACTCCTGCTTCCCGGTTGCGGTGCAGGTCGCGGCCGAGGCGCTCGGTCTGCCGATCGACGATCCGGCGCGGCCGCTGTCGGTCACCGGCGGGCTCACCTTCGCGGGCGGTCCGGGCAATAACTACGCGACGCATTCGATCGCAACACTGGCCGGTCGGCTGCGCGCGGACCCGTCGGCCTACGGCTTGGCGAGCGCACTCGGCTGGTACATCACCAAACACGGTATCGGCGTCTACTCGGCGCGACCGCCCGCGCGACTCTTCCGCGCCGTCGAAGCGGAAGTGCCTGCGGCACGGCGTGATACGGCTTCGGGCTATACCGGACCGGTGACCGTTGAGGCGTACACGGTCGCCTATCGCAAGGGCCCCGCGCCCGACCACGCCGACGAACCCGAGGCCGTGGTGATCAGCGCACTGACACCGGCCGGTGCCCGCATACTGGTCCGGGCGTCCGATGCCGACACCATCGCGGCGTTCACCGATGGCGACCCGATCGGCGCGAGCGCCGATGTGGCCGCCGCCAATAGGCTCACCCTGCTCACCACCGAGAGGACCGTCCAATGAGTACAGCAGCGCAAGGCGATTCCGTCAGCGGTGGGTCCGACCTGGTACTGGTCGAACGCCGCGATGCGATCACCGTGCTGACGGTCAACCGTCCGGACGCCCGCAACGCCATCAACCTCGCCACCGCGCAGGCCATCGAGGTCGCCGTCGACGAATTCGAGGCCGACCCTGCCGCGCGCGTGCTCGTGCTCACCGGTGCGGGCGGAACCTTCAGCGCCGGAATGGATCTCGTCGCCGCATCGAAGGGCGAGATGCCGATGACCGCCAACCGCGGCCCGCTCGGCATCGCCGCGAAACCACCCGCCAAGCCGATGATTTCGGCCGTCGAGGGCTTTGCGCTCGCCGGTGGTTTCGAGCTCGCGCTCGCCGGTGATCTCATCGTCGCCGCGAGCAACGCCCAGTTCGGCATTCCGGAGGTGAAGCGCGGCCTGGTCGCCGCGGGCGGCGGTGTGCTGCGGCTGACCCAGCGGCTGCCGCGTCCCATCGCCGCGGAGCTGGCGCTCACCGGCGGGCGCATCGACGCCGAACGGCTCTACCAGCTCGGCCTGATCAACCGGATCACCGAACCCGGAGGCGCGCTGGCGGGTGCGTTGGCCCTGGCGGCCGAAATCGTTGCGGCCGCGCCGCTTGCGGTGGCCGCGAGTAAGCGCATCATCGACGAGTCGCCGGATTGGTCGGTCGCCGAGGGCTTCGCGAAGCAGGGCGAAATCGCCTTGCCCGCACTGTTCTCCAAGGATGCCGCCGAGGGTGCGCTGGCCTTCGCGCAGAAGCGCGAACCCCAGTGGCAGGGACAGTGACCAATTGAATTCCGCGTCGCGGAGCGACTCCATGAGGGGCGGT
>NZ_JBSGEQ010000042.1:47152-61390 GCF_053602975.1 Nocardia sp. NPDC004278 | reverse complement strand
GTGGTCGGGTGACGGGTGGGCATTCAGCGTCGCGCGGCGACTCCATGAGGGGCGGTGGTCGGGTGACGGGTGGGCATTCAGCGTCGCGCGGCGACTCGATGAGCGGCGGTGGTCGGGTGACGGGTGGGCATTCAGCGTCGCGCGGCGACGCCACCCAGCGGGGTGGCCGGGCGACGGGCGGCCTCGAACGCGTTCGGGAGACCCAGGCGCAGCGCCGCTCGCGCATGCGCACGCGGCTGCTGGACGCGGCGGTGGACAGTCTGGTCGAGGTCGGTTACGCGGGCACCACCACGCTCGAGGTGCAGAAGCGGGCCGGGGTGCCGCGCGGCACCCTTCAGCACCACTTCCCGACCAGGGCGGATCTGCTCGCCGGTGCCGTCGAACATCTTGCCGAGCGCCGATTCGCCCAGCTGACACGGGAATTCGAGGCCATCCCCGCCGAAGCGGACCGGCTCGAAACGGCCGTCGAGCTGACCATGCGCATGTTCACCGGGCCGACATTCTGGGCGGCACTGGAGATGTGGGTCGCCGCGCGCACCGATCCCGAACTGCTGGCGGCATTCCTGCCCCTGGAACATCGACTGTTCGACCTGATGCACAACAGCATTCGCGACATCTTCCGTCAGGAGTTTCCCGACGATCCGCGGGTGCCCACCATTACCGAATTCACCATCGAGATCATGACCGGGCTCGCCCTGCGGGTCCTGCTGACCGGTGACCTCGACCGCAACCGAATCCTGCAGCACCGCTGGCGAAATGCGGTGCGCATCCTGCTCGGCACGGCCGATCCGGCCACCCTGACCGAGCCGCGACCGGTCAGGGATGCGGACTGATCGTGTCCAGCAGAACCTTCGCGCATCCGGCCGGATCGTCGAAGAACGGGGTGTGGCCGCTGCCGTGCAGGGTGATGTGGCGGGCGTTCGGGAGTACGGTGCGTGCGCGCGAGCTCTGGGTGGCGTAGGTCAGTAGGATGTCGCGGTTGCCCCAGGCGATGGTGACGGGAATATTTGTCAGCGCGCCGATTTCGTGCAGCTTCGCATCAGTGAAGGAGGCGAGGGCGGGTTCGAAGCCGGGTGCGTCGACGCCGCCGCGCGCGGTATCGATGGCCACCTGCGTATCGATCGCCCACGGCTTGCCGAAGATCAGGGTAAGGAAGGCCGTGCGGCCTGCGGCGGTGCCCAGGACGGCCGACCAGATCGGACGCAGCGCACGCGCGAGCTGGCGGGACTTGCCGAGTGACTGCTGGCACCACACGCGGCCCGGGGTGTCCCAGAATCCGATCGGGGAGTAGGCCGTGACCGAGCGGGCCAGCCCACGCGCGCCGAGGTTCAGCGCGATGAGCCCGCCCATCGAATTGCCGGCCAGATGCGGCCGCTCGATGCCCTGTTCGGTGAGGAATTCGAGCAGCGCCTCGGTGAGGGTGTCGACGGTGGTGTGCGCGATCGGTGCCGAACTCCCGAAGCCGGGCAGATCGACGGCGATGACATCGAAGGATTTGGCGAGGGTGTCGATGATCGGCTCCCACACCTGCCAGCGGCTGCCGACCCCATGTACCAGCACCAGTGGTTCGCCCGCGCCGACCCGATGGTGGTTCAACGTCGTCATATTGCGACGGTAACAGCCGTGACCGGTCGTCGGACCGAGATTTCCGGCCAGCACCCCGACCGGATTTCCGCTGGCAGCCGGCCGAAACGTGGGTACGATAAATGGTATGGCAACGCGTAAGGTCACCCTTTCGCTGGACGAGGCGTCCTGGGCCTTCGCCGAACAGGCGGCGGCTCGCGCGGGGATGTCACCTTCGGCGTGGATATCCAAGGCCGCGCGTCGCGAAGCCGTACGGACCGGTGTCGGTCCGGTGCGCGATGTGACGGCCCAGGCCGCGGCGGACGAGGTGGAGCTGACCGCCGCCGAGGAGGAGATGCGTGCGCAGGGGTGAACTGTGGATCTATCACCCACACGGTTCGCCGCGGCGCCGTACCGTCGTGCTCATCAGCAGTGATGGCATCAACGAATCACCGAGACAGTGGCTGATCGCCGCCGAGGTCGTCGACGAGGATCCGCAGGACATCCTGTCCGTACCCGTCGAGCGGCACGGGTGGGTGCACGCCGGGAATATCGGCCGCATCTATCGCGGCTGGCTGGCCGAGCCCATCGATGAAATGGAATCGGATGCGCTGGAACGGTTGGATACCGCGTTGCGTGCGGCCATGGATCTTTGACCCTGCTCGGCCGATCCGGCTGCCCTCTAGTGTGTCTCCGGACTGGGAAGTCGCTCACTCGGCTACCGCCGCGTGCCGTACGGCATTATCGTTGCGGCGCCACGCGGTGGCCGTCACATGTGCAGACTGAACTGAGAAGAGGAATCAGGTGCGGACCTTCCTTATCGCCGCAGCGCTCGTCGCGCTGCCGGTATTGGCGGCGTGCGGTAACGACAAGGCCGCGGACCAGCCCGCGGTAACCCAGGCCGACCTCGCCAAGTCGCTACAGGACAAGGGCCTCAAGAACAAGGCGCTGGCCGACTGCGCCGCGAAACTCTATGTGGACCAGGGCATTTCGCAAGAGGGCCTGCGCAAGATGATCAGTGACGAATACGATGCCAAGGCCGCCGACCCGAATAACTTCGGCATGAGCCAATCGGATGCCGACAAGGCCCGCGAGGCCAACTCCAAGATCTTCACCGAATGCCGCGGGAGTTGAGCTGATCACTGCGCGGTCGTGTCAGTCCGTCAGTGTGATGGGCTCCCGTGGTGGCCCGGCGATCAGCAGATCTGCCAGTAGTGAGTGCAGGTCGCCGGGTACCAGTCGGTCATCGGTCGTGTTCAGCTCGGCCGAGGTCCACCAGTGGTGGCCGGTGATCGAGCCGCGCTCCTGCGCAGTGAAACCCGTTGTGTCGATGTCGAAACCGATGACGCGGGCGAGAAAGTAGTGCTCCTGCCAGTCGTAGTCGACGCCGTTGCGCGCGACGGTCAGGTGACGGCGCCACACCTCGGGGCCGAGTTGGAATTCGGCTAGACCGGTCTCCTCGCGCGCTTCGCGGGCCGCAGTCTGCGCCAGTGTCTCGCCCGGCTCGCGACCGCCGCCGACCGTGAACCAGAAGGTGTGGCCGTCGGATTCGTCGGTGCTGGACAACAGCAGTAGGCGGTCTCGTTCGTCGAGTAG
Source organism: Nocardia sp. NPDC004278 (assembly GCF_053602975.1). Lineage (NCBI taxonomy): Bacteria > Bacillati > Actinomycetota > Actinomycetes > Mycobacteriales > Nocardiaceae > Nocardia > Nocardia sp. NPDC004278. The sequence continues at coordinate 58,231 of NZ_JBSGEQ010000042.1, read as the reverse complement.
GAGCAGTCGGGCGGAGATACGCGGAATCTGTTCGGCCTGTTCGGATTTCGAGTGCACGCGCCGTCCTCTCGATGGTCAGGCGACGATGATCAGGTCGACGTGTGCTGGCGAGCCTGCGGCCAGGGCCTCGGCAATTCGGATCGCCTTTTTGAGGGGGAGTACGTAGGTGGCTCGGGATTTGTCGGGGAACAGTGAGGTGGACCAGCGGCTGGTGCCGATGGTCACCTCGACTTTCACCGAGCCGAAACCGGTGGCACGAGGTGCGTACTTTTCCTCGATCTCATCCGCTATCGCCTCGGGTACATCGATGAAATGCCATGCGCCCTGGCCATGGTGTTCCCATACCTCCGCCGTGAAGGAGTATCGCGCGCCGGTCACTCCGTGACTGTAGCGATGGGCACCGACATCGTTGGCGGCCCTGGTCAGGCGGCTGGGCAGTGCGTCGAGGGGGCTGGGACGGTGAGATCGATGAGGTAGCGGTCGGCGGCGGAGGTGGTGCAGGGGGTGCGGCTGTAGATGCCATGGCCCCAGCCGTCGTAGGTGAGCAGGGTGGTGTCGGGGGTTTGGGCGGCTACCCGGGTTGCCCATTCGAGTGGGGTGGCGGGGTCGTGCCGACCGTTGAGGATGAGGATCGGCGGGGTGCCCTCGGTTCGCGGGCGGTGGGGGAGATTCTGCGGCGGGGTCGGCCAGCCGGAGCAGAGAGTGCCTGCGGCCCAGGCGAAATGGGCGCGCAGCGTGGGGGCGTTGGTGTTCTGCTCATGCCACTGCTGGGTCCAGGCATCTTGATCGGTGATGTCGAACTTCCAGTCCGCGCAGACGATTGTCTCCGGGGCTGGTGTCGACTCGCCCGATCGCTGGGCTGCGGCAGGCTGGGGCGAGGCTGGTGGTTGGGCGGTGAGAGCCTGTAGATCGGTGGTCAGACCGGGCCAATCGGGGCGGTAAAGCCGTTGTGTCACCTTGGTGCTCAGATCCATCGGGTCGAGCACCCGCTCCGGCTTGGCGAGGTCGCGCAGTTCCCCACGCCCGGCTCTGGCGAAGAGTTCGCCGTAGACCCGGTGCACGTCCGTGCCGTGCAGCGCGCACGTCACGTCGCGTTCGCACCACGCCGCGTATTCCTCGAAGGTGTCCTGTCCCGCACGCGCTTCGGATGCGAAGAAACCGCGTCCGTCGAGGCTGTGGTCATCCACGCTGTCCAGCAGCGACGCCCGCAGCCGCTGCGGGAACAGCTCCGCGTACGCCTGCGCGTACATGGTCCCGTAGGACCGGCTGTAGAGGCTCAGCTGATCCACCCCGAGCGCGACCCGCAGTGCCTCCACGTCACGCGCGACGCTCACGGCATCGAGATGATCGACCAGCGGCCCGGTATGTTCCCGACAGCTCGCCGCGAGATCCCTTGCATAGGAACGAACTTCGTCGATACGACCGCCGAGATCCGGCACCATATTCGGCCAGTGCCCAACCAGCCCGGCATCACAGCGCAGCGGATGGCTGCGCTTCACCCCACGCGGATCGAGGCTGATGATGTCGAATCGTGCCCGCAGTTCGGCCGAAAACTTCCCGCCCTTCAAGATGTCGTCCACACCGGAGCCCCCCGGCCCGCCGGGCAGCGAAACCAGCGTCCCCAGCTTCCGCGCCGGATCATCGGCCTTGTCCCGTACCACGGCGATATCGATCGTCGCGCCATCAGCATCGGCCCAGTCGACCGGCACAGCCACTGTCGCACAGTCGAATTCGGCATTCTCCTGACAGGGCCGCCAGTCCGGGCTCGGTGTCCGACTCGATGCGGAGGTGCAGCCGACCAAGGCGGCCGGTATCAGCGTGGCCGCCAGAGCAGCGCAGAACACAGTGCGGAAAACCATGACGCGATCCTCACCGCGCCGCCCGCCCACCCACATCCCTCCAGCGAGCCATCCCCCGCTCACACCCCAGTACTGGACTCCACCCCCCGCGAACGCTCGGCCACCCATTCGGATACGGCTTACGGCGGCCGCCCCGAACGGCCGAATCTGCAGCCGGGGAACGGCTTTCGTAATGGCAGCGGATACGAGCTGTCACATGTTCGGGTTCTAGCTGGCAGCCCTATCGGATACCCGGGCGACTCGAGTGAACGCCCTGGTCAGGGCTGGTATTTTGGTTGAGCCGATGACGGGAATCGAACCCGCGCTGTCTGCTTGGGAAGCAGAAGTTCTACCATTGAACTACATCGGCAGTGCGTTATGCGCGTTCGCGACTCTATCAGACCACGCGCTATGTCGGTCAACTTCCGTCCGCGGGGTCGGGCCGGGGCTCGGTTGGCGGCCCAGGGGCGGGTTTACGCTGGGTCTTTCCGCTCATGTTGGCGGGGTTCGGTGATCGTCAGGAGAGTCGACAGTTTCGAAGAACGCCGAAGATGGTGGGCACAGGATTCCTGCGTCCTGGGTCGCTTCGGTGTTGTCGGTGAAGGACGTCGGAACGGCTCCGGCCTATCTCATTCGTCGATGACGAGGATCTGTTCGGCATCGTAGGCGAATCGATGATGTTGCGCGCCCGGTGCTTTGGCATCGGCCGCGATCTCTTCGAGCAACTCTTACTTGCCTTGCGGTGATGCGATGGTCTGTGTCACGTGGCTGGCTTGCCCGTGCAGTCCCACCTGGGCGAATGCGCCGTGAGGTCACTGTCTGGCCGCTGAGCTACGCCCACATTTGCACAAATGTCTTGCACAAATCGCGGGCAGTCGACAATCGTGCGTCGACGCGGGCCTCATCGCGGAGATGATCGCCCGGCGACCGAACTCCACGCTGGTCACGCTCGATACCGATCATTTCGTACACAAGGGCGACCCCATCGGATTCGCCGAGGCAGTCCGAGAGTTCCTGCGGCAGGACTGAACTACGTCCGGCTCTGGGGCATTCGGGTGGTCTGCGCGGCGGGCGTCCCGGCTGCTCACCCTGCGGTGGCTGCGGAGCGTCTTCGAGCAGGCGCTACGCTCGTCGGCGTGCTGCTTTCCGATCGTGACATCCGTGCGGAGATCGCCGCTGGGCGTCTCGGCGTCGAGCCGCTGCTGGAAAATCTGATCCAGCCGTCGAGTATCGATGTGCGCCTGGACCGATTCTTCCGGGTGTTCGACAACACCCGCTACACCCATATCGATCCCGCGCGCCGCCAGGACGAGCTGACCAGCCTGGTCGAGCCCGACAATGGTGAGCCGTTTGTGCTGCATCCGGGCGAATTCGTGCTCGGTTCCACGCTCGAGGTGTGCACGCTGCCGAATGATCTGGCCGGTCGGCTGGAGGGCAAGTCGAGCCTCGGGCGGCTCGGTCTGCTCACCCACTCGACGGCGGGGTTCATCGACCCGGGCTTCAGCGGTCACATCACGCTGGAACTGTCGAATGTCGCGAACCTGCCGATCACCCTGTGGCCCGGTATGAAGATCGGCCAGCTGTGCCTGCTGCGCCTGACCAGCCCGGCCGAGCACCCGTACGGCAGCGCCACTGCGGGCTCGAAGTACCAGGGGCAACGCGGCCCGACTCCCTCCAGGTCCTACCTCAACTTCCCGCTGCCCACCTAGTACCAGGTTCTCGTGGGTCGGAAGTGACGGCGCGTTGCGGCCGGAATCCACAGCAGCGCGAGCACGATCACCGACAGCGTCCAGCCTGCCAGGAGTGCCGCGTGGGCTCCGCTGGAGGAGAACAACATCCAGACCACGAACCGGCCGATGAACTGACCGCCGAGCAGGAACGAGATCGTGATGCGCGCCCAGTTCCGCCCACGCACCACCGGCAGAATGAGCGCCGCATAGACCGGCCCGCTGATCAGGTGGAACACCGTGCCGACGTGCCAACCGAACGGCGGCCATAACAGCACGATGATGTGATCGATCGCATGGATGCCGATCCCGAGGGCGGCGATACGCACGGTTGTCGGTGTCCCGGACATGGCCGGAACGCTACGGAGCCAGCGTGGCACGGTATTGGACAAAACGGCCACGGAAGAATTCGCCCGATTCAAATGGCCCTCCACGTTGTACCGCCTGAGCCCGCGCGGCTTCGAACAACAAGTCTTCTGGGGACCAACTTTGAACGAGTCACTTCCGGATCCGTCGGCTCTGGGCCGGTCGCCTCCGGGTCGGCACGGCGGAGTGAGTTGCGGCTGGGGACTGTCTCTGGCGAGGGCCTCTGGATGGGTCGCGGCTGGACCAGTCACAACCGGGTGAGTCGCGGTGGGTGACTTGTCACGAGGGAAGTTGACCCTGGATGTATCGCCTCACGAACCGGCGCTCGACGAATTCGCCAAGCCGAGTAGGTGTCCGGGCGTTGTTCCGGCGAAGCGCTGGAAGTCTCGGCACAGATGGGATTGGTCGTAGAAACCGAAATCGCTGGCCAGAGCGCCTATTTCGATCTCGGGCATGACCGTCAGGGCGGCAAAGGCGTCCGAGAAACGCATCAGCGATGCATAGGTCTTCGGTGGCAGCCCGACCTGTTCGGTGAATCGTCTGCGGAAATGTCTTCGACTCCAGCCGGATTCGACGGCCAGGTCGGTGAGAGGCATTCTGCCCCCTGATATCCGCAGTTGGCGAACGGCCGACACGATCGTCGAGTCGGTCTCCGCTTGCGCCGATCGGTTCCGAAGATAATCGCCGACCAGCTCGAATCGCCGTGACCAGCTTGCCGTCTCCGCCAGCCGTTCGGTGAACCGCCGCGCCGAGTCGCCGAAGAGCTCGCCCAAATTCACTGCGGTATTGCGTATTTCATCGAGCGGCACCCCGAGTAGCCGCCGCGCCGCCAATGGCTCCAATTGCACCTGCACACTGCGCATCCGCCCGAAATGCTCGGCTGTGCCCGCCCGATCGTGCAACCCGATCACCAGTGCGGCCGGATCCATGGCCCGCCCCGCGAACGTACCCTCCATCGCGAAAACGATTTTCACCGTGCCACCCGGAATCTTGCGCCTGCGTACGGGTCTCGGCTCCAGCACATCGAAGCCGAAGCACCGGATCACATCGAGACCGGATAAGGCGGGGCCGTGCACGATGTGGCGGGCGTCGACCTGATAGGTCCCACGCAGATCCGCTGCCCTTTCGCTGCCCATTGGTCCACGGTAGATCGCGTGAACCGACCAAGAACGACCCACCGAGTCCGCCCCTGTCGACTGCCAGTTGAGGGGCGGACTCGGCAGGTCCGGCGCCGAGCGGCGGGGACCGACGACGCATTCAGTCCCCGCCGCCCGCCCCCACCGCGAGGGCCGTCGTGATGATGACGGATAGCGGTGGGAGCGTGTCGCCGCGACTCGGTGGGTTGACCCAGAAGCACCCTTCCCGGGTCCACCGGCCGAGCCCGGTCGGCAACATCACGGCACTGCCGATGGCGGGTATGCCGATATCGAGACGGTTCAGCACCTCCAATACCTGCGCGCCCGGCCGACTGTCCGGCTCGGCAAGGAAGCTCCAGCGGATCTGCCTGGCCAGCATGGGGCCCCTCGTCCCCTGCTGTTCCAGTGCGGCCCTGACCTTTTCGGCCCGAACCGTTGGCAGGTGGACAACGCAGACCCGGCCGGTGATGGGCAGCATCACGAATCCGCCACGTTCGGTTACCGGTAGTTCGAATTCGTGCCGGTAGAAGGCCGCCCAGTCGTCGACCGTCCTGAGTTTGTCCGCATTCACAACCACTCCTTGCCTCCTCCGTTCAAGGGTCCTGCGCGAGACGACGATTCGGCTATGTCCACCTGCCCGCCTTCCACTGCCATTCCGCTGCCCCTGATAGCGGAATGCTTTTGGATGTGGCCGCACTCACAAACCGCTCGTACCCTGGGAAGGAGTTCGTTCGGAAGGGATGACACCGTGGTCCGGCACTGGTCAGGTAGAGAGGCCCGTGCGCTTCGCGATGCCAGGCGGATGAGTATCCGAGAGTTCGCGGCACACCTGGGAGTGCACGAGCGCCTGGTATCGAAGTGGGAGGCCGGTGGCGCGCGGGTCCATCCACGCCCGATCAACCAAGCCGCCCTCGATACCTCGCTGGCCAGGTCCGACGATGTTGTGCGGGCACGGTTCGCGGCCATGATCGATCAGCCGGCAGTCGATCGACCGGCCGAGCCCGGATTCGACAGGCGGGCCGACGCATCGGCCCGCGCCAGCTATTCCAGTGACGCGGATCTTTTGGCTCTCATAGACGCCGGTGCGGTGAGAGGTGATGCGTTAGCAGCGATTTCAGAGAGGGATCTGATCATGGCGGCTGCCCACGAGGCGAGCGAGCACGCCGGGAAGGCAGAGAGTACCAATGTGGGTGCCACCACCTTGGAACAGCTCGATGCCGATGTCACGCGCATCGCGAATGATTACGTGCACGTCCCACCGGTGCCGATGATGGTGGAGATGCTGCGAGTCCGACGCCGGGTGTACCGGCTGTTGGAAGGACATCAGCGCCCCGCCGACACCAGCCATCTCTACCTGCTGGCGGGCACACTGTCGGGACTACTCGCCAACGCGAGTACCGACCTCGGGTACTTCGATGCCGCGGGCGAGCAGATCAGAGCGGCCTGGGCCTACTCGGAACTGTGCGGACACAACGGATTGCGCGCCTGGACCCGCGGCATGCACGCGCTCATCGAATACTGGTCCGACCGGCCGCGCCGCGGCGTACTGCTCGCGCAGAGCGGGCAGGAGTTCGCCGAATCGGCCACGGCCAAGGTTCGACTATTGAATATCGAGGCCAGGATCTGGTCTCGATTGGGCAGTCATGCCGATGCCGACCGCTGCATTCGCGCCGCGGACGACGCCCGCGAGGCGTCCGAGAGCGACAGCCTGCACGACGAGGTCGGCGGTGTCTTCGGCTTCAACGAGGCGAAGGCCCACTACTACGCGGGCGCGACCTATATCCACCTCGGCCAGGCCGAACCCGCACTGGCCGCGACCCAGCGGACCATCGAGCTGTATGCGAACGGCCCCTCGGAGCAGCGCTCCTACGGCGCCGAAGCGTTGGCCCGGGTGGACAATGCCGCGGCGCATCTGATCAATGGAAGTCTCGACGGCGCGGCCGCCGCACTGGTTCCGGTGCTCGGGCTCGCCGAGGACAAGCGCATCGCGCAACTCGAAGAACGGCTCGTCGGCGTACGGCGGCGGATCGCGGGACCGGCGTTCCGCGATGCGGTGGAAGCGCGCTACCTCGATGAACGGATCGAAGAATTCTGCGGATCCACTGCGGCCAAAGGCATCCCGCCGGGTGGTTCGTCCGCCTGATCCGGGCTCTGCCGTACCCGTCGGATCGGGGCGGGCATGGTGTCGCGCATACCGGTCGGTTCAACCCCCTGTGACGTGGATTAACTGGTTGCATGGGATGGCACCATAGGACGGGTGAGTCCAAGCCATCTCCCGCATCACCCGCCGCGCACGCTGGAGCAGTCCACCAAGCTGCAGAATGTCCTCTACGAAATTCGTGGACCGGTACACGCGCATGCGGCACGGCTGGAGGCGGAGGGGCATCGCATCCTCAAGCTCAATATCGGCAATCCGGCCCCGTTCGGATTCGAGGCGCCCGATGTGATCATGCGCGACATCATCGCCGCGCTGCCGTATGCCCAGGGGTATTCGGAGTCCAAGGGCATCCTCTCGGCCAGGCGCGCCATCGTGACCCGCTACGAACTGGTCCCAGGCTTCCCCGAACTCGATGTCGATGACGTCTATCTGGGCAATGGTGTCTCCGAGCTGATCACCATCACCATGCAGGCGCTGCTCGACAACGGTGACGAGGTGCTGATCCCGGCGCCCGACTATCCGCTGTGGACCGCCATGACCAGCCTGGCCGGCGGCACCCCGGTGCACTACCTGTGTGACGAGTCCAATGGCTGGCAGCCCGATATCGCCGATATCGAATCGAAGATCACCGCCAAGACCAAGGCGCTGCTGGTCATCAATCCGAACAACCCGACCGGCGCGGTGTACTCCACCGAGGTGCTCCAGCAGCTGGTCGACCTGGCGCGCAAACATCAATTGCTACTGCTGGCCGATGAGATCTACGACAAGATCCTCTACGACGATGCCAAGCACATTTCGCTGGCGACGCTCGCGCCCGATCTGCTCTGCCTGACCTTCAACGGACTGTCGAAGGCCTACCGGGTTGCGGGCTACCGCTCCGGCTGGCTGGCGATCACCGGACCCAAGGAGCATGCGGCCGGTTTCCTCGAGGGTATCGATCTGCTCGCCTCGACCAGGCTTTGCCCGAATGTTCCCGCGCAGCACGCGATTCAGGTGGCGCTCGGCGGACATCAGAGCATCGAGGATCTGATCCTGCCCGGCGGGCGACTGCTGGAGCAGCGCGATGTCGCGTGGGAGCGGCTGAACATCATCCCGGGCGTGTCGTGTGTGAAGCCGAAGGGTGCGCTCTACGCGTTCCCGAAGTTGGATCCGAACGTCTATGAGATCCACGATGATTCGAAGCTGATCCTGGATCTGCTGCTGCAGGAGAAGATCTTGATGGTGCAGGGGACCGGATTCAATTGGCCGCATCATGATCATCTGCGGATCGTCACGCTGCCGTGGGCACGCGACCTCGCGGTCGCGATCGAGCGCTTCGGGAACTTCCTGTCGAGCTATCGGCAGTAGGGGATAGCGACCGGTCGGTCGGTAAATGCCCTGCTCTAGCGCGTTTCGGGCAACCGCGTCGCCCCGCTTCGGGGTTCAAAACATACTCTGCGTACGAATAGTTGGGAGTTTTAGTTACTAGCTAGCGCTAAACGAGACTTTTTGTGTACAGTCTCTCTTGGCACTTCGAGTGCCCGGTCAAGTTGTCTACCCCCCCTGGACAACCTGACCTCGGGTTAGGCTGCCTACCCCCCTGGGCGCCAACCTGCGGGCGGCGGAGACATCCCCCTGCTCTCCGCCGCCCCCTCCCGCTTTCTCCACCGAATACCGCATCGCGCAGCGATTCGATGAGGGGTGGTGGCTGGGTGACGGGTGGTGGGCAATTTACCGACGCCAGGTCGTTCGATGTCCGGTCCGCGAAACCGATCTTGAAAATGAAATCCGTTAAGCTCGCACCCGGGACGACAGACGAAAAGGTAGGAGTCCGGTGAGCCAGCGACCGACAACACCACGCGTCTCGCGCACTGCGGGGACGAGCGCCGAGGCGGCGTCATGAGTGACCATCATCACCACCATCACCACGACCACTCGGGCCCCATTGCCATCGGAGCGACTGCCGCCCGCGTCGTCATCGGGCTGCTCGCCGCGATCGGTGTCGTCGTCGTCATCGCCGCCATCGTGCTGTGGCCGAGCAGCCAGCACATCGATATCCCGCTGCCGATGCAGAACGCGGGCGGCGGCGCGGTGCAGACCGAGGCTGGAACCGTGGTGCTGCAGGATGTCGGTGCGTGCGGCAGCAGTTCGATCGGCAAGGTGTTCATCGATAAACCCGAACAGCCGCGTGCCGCTGGCTATACCTGCCAGCGCAGTCTGATCAGCATCGATTCGGGTCCGCACAAGGGCAATCGCACCCTGTTCGAAATCGCGCCCGGCCCGGGGCAGCCCGATCTGCACGCCGGTGACCACATCCGGATCGTCCGCCAGACCGATCCGAGCGGAATGCCGCTGTATTCGTTCGAGGACTACTCCCGCGGGCTGCCGCTGACGCTGATCGTGCTGGCCTTCGTGGTCGTGGTCATCGTGGTCGCGCGCTGGCGCGGCCTGCGGGCGCTGCTCGGCTTGGGCTTCGCCTTTGCGGTGCTGGTGCTGTTCATGCTGCCCGCGCTGCTGGACGGCAAACCCGCGATCCCGGTCGCGCTGGTCGCGGGTGCGCTGATTCTGTATGCCGTGCTCTATCTCGCACACGGTGTAAATCTGCGGACAAGTTCGGCGCTGCTCGGCACCCTGACGTCGATGATCGTGGCGGCGGTGTTGTCGTGGGTGGCCATCAAGATCACGAATCTGACCGGGCTGTCCGAGGAACAGAACACCAACGTCGCCACCTACATTCAGCACGTCAGCATTACCGGTCTACTGCTGGCCGGCTTCATTATCGGCTCGCTCGGTGTGCTCAACGATGTCACCATCACCCAGGCGTCGGCCGCCTTCGAACTCGCTGCCATCGACGAATCCGCCTCGCGCCGCGAGATCTTCGCCGCCGCCATGCGCGTCGGCCGCGACCATATCGCGAGTACCGTCTACACCCTGGTCCTGGCCTACGCGGGCGGCGCGCTCCCATTGCTGCTGCTGTTCAGCGTCGCGGGCCGCTCCATCCGCGACGTTCTGACCGGTGATGCGGTCGCCATCGAAATCGCTCGCTCCTCGGTCGGTGGCATCGCGCTGGCCCTGTCGGTCCCGCTGACCACCGCCATCGCGGTCATGCTCGCGCGTCCGTTCGGTCGTAAGCCCGAACCGGTGACCCCCGCCCGCCGCCACTCTCGGCGTGCGAAGTCCGAGTCGACCGGCCCGGCCCGGCGCTCCGGAGGTTCGTCGCGTTCGTCCGCATCATCCAACCCGTCCGGCATCGCGGTCGCGACCGATCCGAGAGATACCGGACGCCAGCGGATCTCGGATCAAACCGGGGATGAGTCGGGCACCGGCTCGCACAGGCAGGTCTCCCGGGACTACGAGTCGGGTACCGGCTCGCACAGGCGGGTCTCCCGGGACAATGAATCGGGTACCGGCTCGCACAGGCGGGTCTCCCGGGACAATGAGTCGGGTACCGGCTCGCACAGGCGGGTCTCCCGGGACGGGCAACCGAATCCCCGGGCATACGAACGCAATCGCAGCTACCGGAGCGATCCGCAACCGCACGAACTCGATTACGACACCGGCCCCCGTGGCTATCGCACCCCCGACCCCCGCGGCTACGAAGGCCACTGGGGCGACGACAGTTCCGGTCCCCGCAGGTAACCGCCGCTATCGCGGTCGACGACCACATACGAGGTCACCGCACAAGCGATCGCGCACGCGCCGTAACCATGGCACATGTGTCGCGATCAAAGGCACAGTGCATCCAGCTCGATCGGACCAGGCGCGACTCACCCCGACCCGGCACGACACCTCTCGTGGTAGTTCCACGCTCCGCCCGACTTCGCGCCCTGCCTGACTTCGCGCCCTGCCCGACTTCGCGCCCCGCCTGACTTCGC
>NZ_JBSGEQ010000042.1:46936-47056 GCF_053602975.1 Nocardia sp. NPDC004278 | reverse complement strand
TCGCGCCCTGCCTGACTTCGCGCCCTGCCTGACTTCGCGCCCTGCCTGACTTCGCGCCCTGCCTGACTTCGCGCCCTGCCTGACTTCGCGCCCTGCCTGACTTCGCGCCCTGCCCGACTT
>NZ_JBSGEQ010000042.1:0-46840 GCF_053602975.1 Nocardia sp. NPDC004278 | reverse complement strand
ACTTCGCGCCCTGCCCGACTTCGCGCCCCGCCTGACTTCGCGCCCTGCCCGACTTCGCGCCCCGCCTGACTTCGCGCCCTGCCCGACTTCGCGCCCCGCCTGACTTCGCGCCCTGCCCGACTTCGCGCCCTGCCCGACTTCGCGCCCTGCCTGACTTCGCGCCCCGCCCAACATGGCCCGCCGAGCAACCGGCCAATCGCCACCAGGGCCACCTGATCAGTCGAGATGCGCTGGTGCAGGGGAGCTCTCGCTTGGGTGCATGAGTGCATGGTGATCGGTTGTCCAGGGGTGCCCGACGTGGCGCGGTTCATTCTGTGGCCCTGGCATTGGCCGCCCTGGCGTACCGGGCTCAGTGCGGGCCGGGTGGCGGGAAGGGGAAGACCTCCGGCGGAAGGGTCGGCACCACGATCGGCGGAAGACCCGGCACGACAATGGTATTCGGGCCGGGTGTGGTGGGGGGCGGCTCCGTTGTCGTCGTGGTGCGGCGCGGGGGCGGTGCGGCGAGCGATTCGCTGGTCTCGGTGGTGCTGCCCGGGGCGACGGCGATCTGTGGGTCGAGGGTGGTGGTGCGCGGCGCGCTGGTCGGGGCGACCGAGGTGGGGCGGTCGCTGCTCTGCGAATCGCGTTCGAGGACCTGCGGGCCGTAGCCGAGTCCGAGTCCGATGGCGGCGACGACGGCCAGTGCGCTGACGGTCAGCACCGCGCCATTGATCTCCCGCTTGCCGCGGCGGCCCTTGGGCGGTGTGGATAGCCAGGCAGGGGAGAGCTCGTCGTCATCGAGCAGCTGACCCGCGACCGGCGCGTGGTGTTGCGGGGTGGCGATGACGGTGCGAATCGGCCGGGCCAGCATGGCGGCGCCGCGGGTGACCACGGTCTCCGGGCTGTCGGGAACGATGACCGGTACGCCCATCCACCGTTCGAGCACCTTGGCGATCAGCGGAATTCGGGCGCAGCCGCCGATCGCGAGCACACCGTGCACCGGACGGTCGGAGCGCACGATGACATCGCGCGCCATGCGTGCCGACGATTCGATCGCCAGCATGATGAGGGCTTCGAAATTCTCCTGGGCGAGCAGCACCAGACCCTGTTCGCTGGGCAGCGCCACCGCGGTATTGGTCGACAGCTGTTCCTTGGCCTCGCGGCACAGCGCATCCAGGGCGGCCAGCCCCGCCGAATCCGGCGGATGCGCGATCCGGCCGGAGGCGATCTGCTGTTCGCGGATCAGCGAATCGAGGTAGTCGCCGCTGATATCGCTGGTGCGTTCGCTGTGGCGGATCTCGCGGGTCTGGGTGTCGACGACGCTGACCGTCAGTCCGGAGCTGCCGAGGTCGTAGACGACCAGTGAGGAGATGCCGCGAATATCCCCGGTGGACTGGGCGAATTCGAGCGCAGCGACGATCTCGGGCACCAGTTCGTAATTGGTGAGCTGCTGACGCGCCATGGCCGCCCGCAGCGCCCTGGCATGCTGCTCACTGCGGTAGGCGATGGCGGTGGCCGCGATGCCGGGCATGGACTCCAGCGTGACGCCGATCGCCTCGGCCGCCAGCTCCTCCACCTGATGTTCGACAACCGGAATCGTCTGCAGATCGAAGGAATGCGGCGCGACCGGGCCGTGGGGGTTCCCGGTGTGTGGTCGTGCCATACGAACGGCACCGGCCCCCACCGAAACACCCAGAACCGAACTCATCAGCTGCCCATCCCGTTTCACACATCACGACATGCGAGCCTGCGCCGCTCGCCGGTGGATTGGCCCGCCCTCGGGACCATACCGCCGACGTCCGACAGTGCCGAAGGCAGGACCTGGTCGCCCCGGCATCGCCCCCGCGTCGCACGCAACTTTACGGTGTGCCGAGTCCGGCGTACACCCATCCCGCGGCTCTCCAGGTGGCACGATTGAGACAGTTGCGGCCATCGATGATCGACCGCTTCCGGACCACCGGATCGAGGTCTTGCGGACGCAATGTGACGAACTCATCCCACTCGGTCAACACCAGCACCACATCCGCGCGATCGCAGGCCTCCGTCACCGATGTTGCGTAGTTCAAAGTGGGAAAGACCCGTCGCGAATTCTCCGCGGCCTTCGGGTCGTACACCGTCACCACTGCGCCGTGCAGCTGGATCATTCCGGCGACATTCAGCGCGGGCGAGTCACGGACATCATCGGATTCGGGTTTGAACGCCGCGCCGAGCACCGCGACATTGGCGCCGAGCAGCGATCCGCCGCAGGCCCGGGTGGCCATATCGACCATTTTGGTGCGGCGGCGCATATTGATGTTGTCGACCTCGCGCAGGAATGCCACCGCGTGATCGGCGCCGAGTTCACCGGAGCGCGCCATGAACGCGCGAATGTCCTTGGGTAGGCAGCCGCCGCCGAAACCCAGTCCGGCATTGAGGAATCGGCGGCCGATGCGCGCGTCGTAGCCGAGTGCGTCGGCCAGCATCGTCACATCCGCACCGGTCGCCTCGCAGACCTCCGATACCGCGTTGATGAATGAGATCTTGGTCGCGAGAAAGGCATTCGCGGAGACCTTGACCAATTCGGCGGTGGCCAGATCGGTCAGCAGGAACGGCACCTCGGCCGCGATCAGGTCGGCGTAGATATCCCGCACAAGCTCCTCGACCCAAGCCGCGGCGTCGCGCTCGCCGTCCACCCCGAGCACCAGTCGATCCGGTCGCAGTGTGTCCTTCACCGCGAAACCCTCACGCAGGAACTCCGGATTCCACGCCACCTCCACCTCGGCGTCGGTGAGCGCTCGTGCCCGCGCGCCCAATGCGGCCGCGGTTCCGACCGGCACCGTCGACTTCCCGACGATCACCGACGGCCGCTCCAGCAGCGGCGCGAGCGTATCGACCACGGCATGCACATATTTCAGGTCCGCGGCGTACTCGCCCTTCTTCTGCGGCGTCCCGACCCCGAGGAAATGCACCTGCGCGTGGGCCGCCGCCTCCGCGTACGAGGTGGTGAACCGCAGCCGACCCGCATCGAGGTTGCGCCGCAGCACCTCCTCGAGCCCGGGTTCATAGAACGGCACCACGCCATCGGACAGCTTCGCGACCTTGCCCGGATCGATATCCACGCCGATCACGTCGTGCCCGAGTTCGGCCATGCACGCAGCGTGCGTGGCCCCGAGGTACCCGGTTCCGAAGACTGTGCATCGCATGATCGATTGATAGGACCCGACGATGGCCGCCGCTGGTCAGTGAGGCAAGGGTCTCGGCAACAGCAGGTGTACAGGTGGCGACAAGAATCGTCGATGGGCTGCTGAACTGCGCGAACTGTGCTGGCGAAGCCCCCGTTACCATCGATCTTGTGCGAGGCCGCCACAAGAACCGGGCACGCAACGTCTGGTTGGTGCTCGGCGTTGCGCTGGTGGTCCTGATCGCGGGTCTGTGGCCGGTGTACGTCCGGCCTCGGGTCGACGCGCCCGCGCGGGCCGATGCGATCCTGGTGCTCGGCGGCGCGCACGACGGGCGCGAAAAGCTGGGGCTGCGGCTGGCCAGCGCGGGCTATGCACCCAGGGTGCTGTTGTCCGATCCGTATGAGGACAGCGCCCTGATGAATCGAATCTGCCACAGCCGCTACAGCTTCCAGGTCACCTGCTTCGATCCTTCGCCGCGCACCACCCGCGGCGAAGGTCGCGAACTGGCCAGACTCGCTGCCGCCGAAAACTGGCACCGCGTCATCGTCATCACCTTCACCCCGCATATTTCGCGGGCCCGCTACATCCTCGGAAAGTGCTGGGACGGTGAGCTTCTCATGGTCGACCCGGAACCGCATATCTCGATTCGGCGCTGGGCCTACGACTACGTCTACCAATCCGCCGGTTACCTCAAGGCCTTCTTCGAAGACTGCTAGCGCCGCGCCATCGGGTGTTGCGCGGCTTGTTCGAAGTAGCTCGGGGAAACAAGTGCTGTCGGGTGACTTCAGTTTGATTTCGAGATGAGACAGTCGTAGATTGTGTCTCGTGGGGCATATGGCCACACGGATGCGAAGACGCATATCCCTCCGGGAGGGCAGATGGATTACGACTGGTCAGCGGCCGATCTGGCCTTCCGTGACGAGGTTCGCGCCTTCCTCGACGAGAAGCTGACGCCGGAACTACGGCGGGCCGGGCGCTTGGCGACGAGTGTGTATCCGGACCACGAGGCCAGCATGCAGTGGCAGCACATCCTGCACGAGCGCGGCTGGGCCGCACCCGCCTGGCCGGTGCAACACGGCGGCTGCGATTGGAGCCTCACCCAGCACTACATCTTCAACCGCGAATCGACTCTTGCCGGTGCGCCGACCCTGTCGCCGATGGGGATCAGAATGGTCGCGCCCGCGATCATCGCCTTCGGCACGCCGGCGCAACAGGATTTCTATCTGCCGCGCATCCTGACCGGGGAAATCTTCTTCTGCCAAGGGTATTCGGAGCCGGAGGCCGGTTCGGACCTGGCATCGCTGACCATGGCGGCTGTCGATGACGGCGCGGATTTCGTCTGCACCGGCAGCAAGATCTGGACCACGCATGCGACAGTGGCGAATTGGATCTTCTGTCTGGTGCGGACCGCACGCGAGGGCAAGAAGCAGCAGGGCATCACCTTCCTGCTGATCGATATGACCACGCCCGGCATCGAGATTCGCCCACTGGTGATGACCTCCGGTGAACAGGTGCAGAATCAGATCTTCTTCGATAACGTCCGGGTGCCCAAGAGCAATGTGCTCGGTCGCATCGATGACGGTTGGACCGTCGCAAAATATCTGCTGGTCCACGAGCGCGGCGGCGCGGCCTCGCCGATACTGCAGGTCATGGCCCAGGAGGTGGCGACCGCGGCGGCCGGGCAGACCGGACCCGACGGCAATCCGCTGATCGATGACGCGGCGTTCGCGGCGAAGTTGGCGCAGGCCCGAATTCGCACCGAAGTGCTCGAAATCCTGGAGTACCGAACGCTTTCGACAATGGCACACGGCAAGAATCCGGGCCCGGCCGCATCGATGCTGAAAATTCTGGCCACCGAGTTGAGCCAGCAGCTCACCGAATTGGCGCTGGAGGCGGCCGGTCCGCGCGGCCGGGTCTATCAGCCGCATGCCACCGAACCCGGCGGGCCGATCGCCGAATTCACCCCGCCCGCGGACGGCTATCGCAGCGGCGAGGACTGGCAGGCGGTCGCACCGCTGCGCTACTTCAACGACCGCGCCGGCTCGATCTACGCGGGCAGCAATGAAATTCAGCGAAATATCCTCGCCAAGGCAGCATTGGGGCTCTGATGGACTTCACCTTCACCGATGAGCAGGAACTACTCCGCGCTGCGGTGGCCGGATTCCTCGGTGCCCGTTACGAATTGGCGAAGAGTCGGAGTGCGGCGAAATCCGATATCGGCTGGCAGCCGGGGGTCTGGCGCGGATTCGCCGAGGAGCTGGGCATTCTCGGGGCCACGCTGCCCGAGCGGGTCGACGGTATGGGCGGCGGTCCGGTCGAGCTGATGATCATCACCGAGGAACTCGGCCGCGCGCTGGTCGTCGAGCCCTACGTCGACACCGTGGTCGTCGGCGCGGGGCTGTTAAACCGCTGCGGCGGTGAGCTCGCCGATTCGGTACTGCGACGGATCGTTTCCGGTGCCGCGCGGACCGCCTTCGCTGCACTGGAGCCGACCTCGGGGCAGACGCTGCACGACGTTTCGACCACCGCGCGCCGCGATGGTGATTCGTGGCTGATCGACGGCGTCAAGACCGTTGTGACCAGTGCGCCGCTGGCGACCCATCTCCTCATTACCGCGCGCACCGCCGGTGCTCGGCGCGATAAGGACGGCATATCGCTGTTCCTCACCGAATTCGACGCGACGAATCCGCCCGCCGGTGTGCAAGTGCATTCCTACCGGACGATCGATGACCGGGTCGGATCCGACATCACCTGCACCGGCCTCCGATTGCCCGCCGCCGCGCTGCTGGGCGCCGAGGGCGCGGCGTGGGACGCAATCGATGTCACCGTGGACGAGGCGATCGCGGCGATCGCCTCCGAGGCCGTCGGCTGCATGCGGAAAGTACTGGCGGACACCGTCGAATACACCAAACAGCGGCAGCAATTCGGCCAGCCGATCGGCAGCTTCCAGGTGCTCCAGCACCGCATGGTCGATATGTACATCGAACTCGAGCAGGCCATCGCCGCGGTTTATCTGGCCATCTATTCGCTGGGCGCGGCCGCGGCGGATCGGGCGCGTGCGGTCTCGGCCGCGAAGGTCACCATCGGCCGGGCCGCGCGCTTCATCGGCCAGAACGCGGTGCAATTGCACGGCGCGATGGGCATGACCGAAGAACTGGCGATCGGCCACTACTTCAAGCGGCTGACCGCTATCGAGCACGAATTCGGTTCCAGTGACCAACATCTGGCCCGTTACGCCGCGCTGACGAGGCCATAGCCATGCCCGACGGTGCGGACTCGTCGGTGGCGCTCGCGCCGAAGCCGGTGCGCGAGGACGTGATCGACCTCGCGCACCGCTGGTTCCTCGACGGCCGCCGCATCGATATGCGCCAGCTCGCCCGCGAACTCGGTATCGGCCGTGCCACGCTGTATCGCTGGTGGGGCAGTCGGGAAGTGGTGATCGGCGAGGTGGTGTGGCGGATCATCGAGGAGGCGATCACCCGGGTCGAAGCGCGCGGATACGGTGCACCCGCCGAACGTTTCGTCCGCAATTTCGGCAAGCTCGCCGATACCGTGCGCACCTTCGAACCGCTGTCCCGATTCGTCGCCGACGACCCGGAGTACGGCCTGCGCGTGCTGACCTCCGGCTACAGCGTCGTCCAGGGCCGCATGATCGACTGGGCCGCGGCACGTTTGGCCGGGCTGCCCGATCTCGACCCGCGCATCGAAATCCGTGATCTCGCCTACGCGATCGTGCGCCTCGGCGAGGCCTTCGTCTGGAGCGATGTCATTACCGGCGATCCACCGCGGTCGGAAAAGGCCACTGCCATGGTCGAACTGCTCGTCTCGGCCGCATCCGGCAAGTACTGATCCGCCGCGCCAACCTCAGGGAGTCGAATTGTCCTACAACACCATCACCTACCGCGTGACGGACGCGGTCGCCACCATCACCCTCAACCGACCCGACGCCCGCAATGGCTTCACCACCGAAATGGCCGATGAACTGGGCGCCGCCTTCACCGCCGCCGATCACGATGATGACGTGCGCGCCGTTGTATTCGCCGCGGCGGGAAAGGATTTCTGCGTCGGCATGGATCTCACGGCGGGCGGCTCCGCAGAGGATGTCACCGCACCCGGCTGGGTCGAGTGGTCCACCCGCGTGGTCCGGCCGATGACCGACCTCGATAAACCGGTGATCGTCGCCATGCAGGGTGCCGCCGTCGGCGTCGGCCTGTCCATGACGTTGGCCGCCGATTTCCGGCTCGCCGCAACGGATTCCCGCTTCGGCTTCGTCTTCGCCCGCCGCGGCCTCTTTCCGGAGGGCGGCTCGCTGTGGTTCCTCCCGCGCATTGTCGGCCTGGCAAAGGCCAAGGAATGGATGATCACCGGTCGCGTGTTCGGCGCCGATGAGGCGCTGGCCGCAGGCCTGGTCACCAGTCTGCACGCCCCCGAAGACCTACTTCCCGCCGCGCACGCCCTGGCCACCGAACTCGCCACCCAGGTGGCACCCGTTTCGATCGCCGCCATCCGGCGCGGTCTGGTCGCCATGTCCGGTGACAAAACCCCCGAAGACGTCTTCGCCCTCGACGCCCGCCTCATCTCCTACGCCTTCTCCAGCGCCGACCTGCGCGAAGGCATCATGTCCTTTCTGCAGAAGCGTCCGCCCGCATTCACCGGCAAGGTCGCCACCGAACTCCCGTCACTTGACGACTGGTTGGCGTAGCACCACCGAGCGCCTCCTGTTCGAATTCGGGTGCCGGCGGATCCGATCGTTGATCGTGAGCACGCGGCACGCCTCGATGGCGACCTGTCGCGGCCGCGGGTGTCTCGTTAACGAACGTTTGCTTCCTCGGCATGAGGGCATGGCGTGTGAGAAGGTGAGGTTTCACTCGTGAATTCGGTTCTTCCGATACCGGTTACGAGTGCCGTCGAAATCCGGATGGAGGAGGGGCTTGGTGGAAGCAGCGTCCGATGTGGCTGGGCTGGTGGGGCATCGCTATCGCGCGGATGACTCTTACGTGGTGGGGCGCGAGAAGATCCGCGAGTACGCGCGAGCAGTGCAGGATTTCCACCCGGCGCACTGGAGTGAGGACGCTGCCGGTGAGCTCGGATACGCCGGTCTGATCGCACCGACCACGTTCATCTCCATCGCCGCGATGTTGGCCAACCGCAGGCTCCAGACCGTCATGGCCGGCTACGACACGTTCGTGCAGACCGATCAGGTTTTCGAAATGTACAAGCCGATACTCACCGGCGACCAGTTGATCAGCGATGTCGAACTCGCCTCGGTGCGCCGCATCGCCGGCAAGGACCTGCTCACCATCACCAACACCTTCGCCGACCAGACCGGTGACATTGTGCACATCATGCACACCACCGTCGTCGGCATCACCAGCGAGGACGTCAGCGCCGACATCAGCGACACGATCGAGCGGGTCATCAAGAGCGGACGCGAGGTGACCTCCCGGACTGCGGTTGTGGCAGCCGACGGACCATCGGTAGCGAATCCGGATCCGGAGGCCGCTCCACGCCTGTCCCAGATCTCACGCACGCGTGTTCCGCGCACCGCAACCAGATTCGACGATATCGCCGTCGGTGACGAGCTTCCCGCTCGAACCATGCGCCTGACGCGCGGCGATCTGGTGAACTATGCCGGAGTCTCCGGGGACCCGAACCCTATCCACTGGCACGACGAAGTCGCTGCGCTGGCGGGTCTTCCGGATGTGATCGCCCACGGCATGCTCACCATGGGCTTGGGGGCGGGATTCGTGACCGGATGGCTCGGTGACCCGGGCGCGATGATCAGGTACGGGGTCCGGCTGTCGAACTACACGGTCATCGAAGCCGCATCCGCTGGAAGTGTCGAGTTCACCGGGCGCATCAAGTCGGTCGACGCCGCGAGCAAGACCGCGGTTGTCGTCATCGTCGCGAAGTCTGCCGGACGCAAGGTTTTCGGCCTCGCCACTGCGGATGTCCGCCTCGCATAGCCTCCTGGGCGCCAGCTTCGGGCCGTGAGCCCGGTTGCGAAACCGTGCCACCGCCATCGGTGGCGCGGTGGTAACCCACGGCGATCGGCAGAACTGCGATCGGCCCAGGTGCGCACTGCGCACCCGGGCCGATCTTTCAGGATTTCCCGTCAGTTCTTACGGCCGGGGGCCTTGGCCCCGGATTTGAAGCCCAGGCCACCGGGCTTGGCGGTCGGCGGCGTGACTTCGGGGGCGCCGTTGCCGGAGGTGCCATTGGTGGGCTGTTCCGGTTCCGGGGTCGAATCCGCAGGAGCCGCAGCGGTTTCCGCGGCGGGTGTGGATTCGACCGGGGTCGACGGTGCGGCCGTGCCGGGAGCCTTCGGCCCGGGGCGCTTGAAGCCGGACTTCATGGCCAGGCCCCTGGCGGGGATGGACGGCTTGGTTTCGGTGGGGGCCGAAACCGGTTCGGCGGCGGGGGTTTCCGCGGCCGGGGCGGGAGCTGCCGACGCCTCCGTTGTCGCGGGTGCCTTGGCTCCGGGTGCCTTGGCTCCGGGTGCCTTGGCGGCACCCTTCATCGCCAGTCCCTTACCGCCGGGTGCCTTCGCCGGGCCCTTCATGGCCAGGCCCTTGACCGGGGGCGCGGGGGTGGCCGGCGCCTCGGCGGCGGTGGCCGCTGTGTCCGCGGCAGCGGGGGCCGCCTTGGCGCCGGGTGCCTTTGCGCCACCCTTCATACCGAGACCGCCGGGTGCCTTGGCTCCGGGTGCTTTGGCGGGGCCCTTCATTGCCAGGCCCTTGACCGGTGCGGCCGGAGCCGAAGTCGCCTCAGTGTCCGCGGCAGGGGCCGCCTTGGCTCCGGGAGCCTTCGCGGCTCCCTTCATCCCGAGCCCGCCACCGGGTGCCTTGGCCGCACCCTTCATGCCGAGACCACCGGGAGCCTTGCCGCCGCCCTTCATCGCGAGGCCGCCACCGGTCGGTGCCGCCTTCGGCTCGGCTGCAGCCTCGGCGGCCGGGGCCGGCTCGGGTGCGGCGACCGGTTCCGGCTCGGGGGCCGTCTTCGGTTCCTGCACCACGGTCAGGTTCTCGGTCAGCGTGGCCGGATCGACGCGGTCGATGGCATCGAGCATGAGCTGGGCGACATCGACGACCTCGACGCCCTGGCCGACCGCGCCGCCGTCCTTGCGGGCGGTGACACCGTCGGTGAGCATGACCCGGCAGAACGGGCAGCCGGTCGCGATCTTGGACGGTTCATTGCCGCCGCCCAGGGTGGACAGGGCTTCGTCGACGCGATCGATATTGATGCGCTTGCCGAGTTGTTCCTCCATCCACATGCGGGCGCCACCGGCACCACAGCACATGGAGCGCTCCCCGTGGCGCGGCATTTCGACCAGGGTGGACCCGGAGGCCTCCATCAACTCGCGCGGCGCGTTGTAGACCTTGTTGTGGCGGCCCAGGTAGCACGGGTCGTGGTAGGTGACGTTCTGCGATACCGACGCGACCGGGATCAGCTGCTTCTGCCGCACCAGCCGGTTCAGCAGCTGGGTGTGGTGCACCACCTCGTAGCTGCCACCGACCTGCGGGTACTCGTTGTTCAACGCGTTGAAGCAGTGCGCGCAGGTGACCACGATCTTCTTGCGCGACTGTTCGACGCCTTCGAAAACCGAGTTGAGCAGTTCGATGTTCTGGGCAGCGAGCTGCTGGAACAGGAACTCGTTACCCGCACGCCGGGCGGAGTCACCGGTGCAGGTCTCGTCGGCACCGAGCACCATGAACTTCACCCCGGCCGTCGCGAGCAGTTCCGCGACCGCCTTGGTGGTGCGCTTGGCGCGATCCTCGTACGCACCGGCACAGCCGACCCAGAACAGGTACTCATAGCCGTCGAAGGAATCGGCGTCCTGACCGAAGACCGGGATCTGGAAGTCGAGTTCGTTGATCCAGTTCAACCGGTCCTTGGCGTTCTGGCCCCAGGGGTTGCCCTTGTTCTCCAGGTTCTTGAACAGCCCGGCCAGCTCGGAGGGGAACTCCGATTCGATCAGCACCTGGTAGCGGCGCATATCGATGATGTGGTCGACGTGCTCGATATCGACCGGGCACTGCTCGACACACGCACCACAGGTCGTGCACGACCACAGCACTTCCGGATCGATGATGCCGTTGAGATCTTCGCCACCGACCAGCGGACGCTCCGCCTCGGCCTTGGCCGCCGCGGAAATCTTGGCCAGCTTGCGCTCATCGGGTTTGCCGTCGGCATCGACCAGCCCGACCTCATCGCCGCCCATATCCTTGCGGCCACCGGCCAGCAGGTACGGCGCCTTCGTGACGCCGTGGTCGCGCAGCGACATGATCAGCAGCTTGGGTGAGAGCGGCTTACCGGTATTCCAGGCCGGGCACTGCGACTGGCAGCGACCGCATTCGGTGCAGGTGGTGAAGTCCAGCCAGCCCTTCCAGGAGAAATCCTCGACCCGGCCAGCGCCGAAGGTGTCGACATCCGGGTCGGCGGTCTCCATATCGACCGGCTTGCCCTTGGACATCATCGGCTTGGCTGCGCCGAGCGCGACGCTGCCGTCGTCCTCACGCTTGAAGTAGATATTGAAGAAGGCCGCGAACCGGTGCCAGGCCACACCCCAGTTGATATTGCGACCGACCAGCAGCAGGAAGGTGCTGCCCGACACCATCTTGATGAACGCGAAGATGGCGACCATCGCCACGCTGGACGGCAGCAGCTTGGCCACCTGCATGGTGAAGAAGTCGGTCCACACCTCGGAGTGGCCGTAGGTGGCGATCTTGCCCGCCTTCACCATGACCATGCCGATGCCCTCGAGGAAGACGATCGACTCGATGACATAGGCCGGACCGAATTGCGAACCGCTGAATCGCGACAGCCGTTCCGGCACCCGCGGGTGGTTGAGCTGGCGGATGACGATCAGCACGATGATGCCGATCACCGTGCCGATGCCGAGCACCTCGTCCCACAGGTGGTAGATGCCCCAGCTGCCGAAGATCGGCCAGTGGAATTCGGGATCGAAGGTCTGCCCGTACGCCTCGAAGTACAGGATGAAACCGCCGAGGAAGCCGATCATCACCAGCCAGTGCGCCCAGCCCACCGTGCGGAATTTGTTCATCCGGGTGTGGGCCAGGAATTCGACGATCATTGTCTTGAGCCGAGGGAAGAACGGCCGCCAGCGATCCGGCGCGGGTTGGCCGATCATGATCGCGCGGGTCATCTTGCCGACGCCGCCGACGAATGAAGCCCAACCCAGGAGGCTGAACGCCACACCAATCGTGCCCAGCGTCAGTGTCAGGGCATTCATGTCGCGACCTTTCTTTAGAGGCAACACGAGCGTGGGCGGCGATTCAGCCACCCGGTTGGCTCGTATCCTAACCGCAGGTAAGTTACCCACCGGTAACTTACCTGTCTATCGTACGATCGGCAGTTGGCCGGAGCCCCTTCTTCCTGGGGCTTGACACGAATTCCGCCTGTGATGGATCTCACGAAGATCCGACAATCCGGATGTGAGTTCGGGCGCTAACCACCGTAAACAGTGAGTGGTGGCGTTCTGCCGCTAAGGACAGGCTTAGTCACGCGGAGATCACAGTATGGGCACCGGATCTCGCATCTTCATGTCGGTTGGATTACGCTCACGACGTTCTGTCTGCTGTGCCTGTCTTCACACTGCTCGGGGAGAACCCGGAGCCGACCACTCTGGGTTGATGAGCGCTCTCGCGTGTACGGAGGCAGCTCGCGGACAACCTTGATGATGGATTGGATACTGAATGAAACTCCGCAGCACCACCGCGGCTGCCGTGATGGCCATTGGTGCGATGACCATCGGTCTCGGAACCGCGCATGCCGATCCGGCCGCACCGGCTGATCCCGGTCTCACCTACTCCGTCAAGTTGGTGGACAAGACCGTTGTGGCGGCGCTCAAGGGGGGGACCTTCTCGTTGACCGAGGAGCCCGGCGCCACTGCCGACGATCCGAAGACCACGGTCGCGAACGTGCGTGACGGCAAGGGCAACACCCTCGTCTCCTTCCCGCTGAACGTGGACGTCGACGGCAAGCTCGTGCCGGTCAAAGCGGATATGAAGAACGACGGCACCGTGCTCGAGGTCACCCCGGAGAAGCCGGCGGATCTCGTGGTGTCGGACAAGCCGGTCGTCGCAAAGCCGGTCGTCGCCAAGGACATCGCGTCGCCGATCGAAAACCAGCGCGCGCAGAACGAATTCGCCAGCAACTTCGGCATCGCGACTGCGGTCGGTGGCTTCGTCGGCACCGCGATCGGTGCGATCGCTGGCTGCATCATCAGTCTTCCGGTCGGCTGCATTCCAGGTCTGGTGACCGGTGCGGGCATCGGCGGCATCCTTGGCACCATCGCCGTCGGCGGTCCGACACTGGTTGCTGCGGGCGTCGAGTTGCTCAACACCATCCAGGCTCCGGATGGCACCACGAAGTGGGCCGAGAAGCCGGTGGCGGCGCCCGCGGCTGCGCCGGTTCAGACGCCGAACTAGCTCGAACCGAACTCGACCGGCCTGCCCTCTCTGGAGGGCAGGCCGGTTTTGTGTTTTCAGGCTTGGCGCTCGCGCAAATCCAGGCTGCCGCTGAAGACTTCCTCACCCTTATCGCGCCCGAACCGCCCGAATGAACGCTCGGCCATTTCGAACGATCCGTCCTCGCGCACCAGCAATAGCGTGCTCGCCCTGGTTCCGTGCAGTGCGTTGGCGATGAATCTGGCCGAGAGCGTGCGCTCGCGGCGCAGCGGAACTCCGGTGTGCGGCAAGAGATCATCGGGGGCCTCGGTCCGATCGGCCAGCACCTCGAAGTAGCGGGCCAGGTTTCCCGGATCCGATTCGACCACCGCGCGCAGATCGGTGAGGCCGCCGCGCACCTTCGGCCAAATGGGTTGGGGCGCATCCAATGCCGCGGCGGAGCCCGGTACGGCCGACGTCACGAAGGTGCCGTTGGACACGCCGTGGAACCCCGGTGTCAGCTCTTGCGGTGGCACTGCGCTGCGGTTGGAGTGCCACCACAGCGATTCGAGGTCCGAGACCAGCATGTTGTAGCCGTTGTAGTCGTCCGGAGCGGCGGCGACATCGAGGACGTACTGCTCCGGCCCCGGGATATCGTCGCTGGCATCGGTGCCGCGCAGGAAGTCCATCAGCAGCGCCCCGCGCGAACGGGCGTCGCCGCGTTCGGCTTTCGGGTTGCGCACATTGGTCACCGTGGCGAATCGATTGCGCCCCTTCGCTTCCCGCGTCAGGCCCAGCCAGGTCCCGGGCGGGTCGCCCGCGGGTTTGCCGATCGCTCCCAGATCGCGCCCGGCCAGTAGTCCAGGTACCTCGGACCACCATCGCATCGACTCGGTCGGTCGGGCGTAGAACTCATCGCGATTGGCCGCGACGATCAACCGAAATTCCGGATGTACCCGCCAACCGATCAACACCAAACACATGCAGTCCAGGATGCCGGAACAGGGCCGCGCCCCACAGGGCATTTCGCGACGTACGGGCCGCGCAAGGTCAGTGGATCGCCCGCAGTGACAGCAAAAAGGCCGGCAGCGTCGCCGCTGTCGGCCTTTTCGAGCCCCGGGCTAGTTCCGGGTACCCACCGGTCGGTTCTGGCTCAGTTATTGACCTTCAGACCCGGGTTGTCCGAAAGCACCACGCTGACCGGCTGTGCGAACAGCTGCGGTGCATTGCCGGTGAGGGCGCCGATCAGATTCGGGATCTCGCAGATCGGAAAGTCGGCGACCGACGACGCGCTGGAAATGCCGAGCGCCATCCGGCCGGAGACGATCGCGCCACCGCTGTCGCCGGGCAGGGCGCAGATATTGGCGGAGAAGGCCTGGGTCAGCTCCCGCTCGCCGACCTGCACGGTCTGGTCGACGGCGTTGACGATGCCGCAGCTGAAGCCGGTGCGCGAACCGGACTTGCAGACCGGAGCGCCGACCACCGGAACAGCAACGCCCTCGATGGCGACGGGCGCGCCCGGCTGGCGCACGAAGTTGTTCGTGAACCTATCCCTGGCCTGGTCGTTGATCCGGATGATCGAGTAGTCCTGCGCGCCGAGCACCGACTTCTGGAAGGTGCCCAGCTGCGCGCCCGGCCGATCGCCGGCCATCTCGAAGACGCCGGAGGCATTAGCCGAGCCCGCCGACGCAATGTCGGGGTTGCAGTGGCCCGCGGTGATGTTCACGACATTGCCCGCCCGGTCGGTGCCGTTGAAGCCGAACGAGCACCGCAGCGACGTCTTCCCGGCGATCGAGGCGTAGGCGTCACCACCGGCCAGCGGGCCGGTCTGCATCGCGCCAGCGACCGGAGTCGTCTGCAGCTGCTCTCCTGCGACCGGCGGCGCCATCACGATGACCCGCGACGGATCGATGAAGTTCGGCATCGGCAGACCGGCCTGCTCGACCCGCACCGCGATGCTGTTGTTGACGGTGTCGACGACCACGCCGCGCACCAGCGCGGAAACGGCTTCGGGCTGCCCGTCCAGCCAGCGCTCGAACGCGCTCTTCTCACCGCGCAGCGCCGCCTCGCTCTTGGCGACATTGCGGACCTCGAATCCGGCCGACGTGGCGGCCTTGCGGGCCTCGTCGGCGCCGGTGCCCTGCGCGAGCGCCACCACGGCCTTGCCGCCGTCATCGAGCCACGCGCCACCGAAGACCTGCGGGAACTGGCGCTGCGCCGTGGTGGCGAAGGCCGCGACCTGCTGGGCCAGATCGGCGCGGTGCAGGTACTCCTCGGGGGAGATCTTCAGATCACGCGCGACCGCCGCGATCAGCTCGGCGGGCAGGGCGGGCTGATCGGGTTGTGCGTTCGCTACTGCCGCTGTCGGACCGAACAGCAGAATCGCCGCCGAGGCGGCGATTACTGATTTTCGGACTCGGGTCTGTCGCGCAGCTGATCGGAACTGACCTATACGTGGCAGGAGCATGTCCCATACCTTAAGGTGTCCGGCCGGTTATGCCTACTTATGTCGGAATGTTGTGCTGCCCACTGTGAATCCAGCGGATGGCGTTGCACAAAAACGGTGTCCGGCAACCGGATTACCCGGCGTTCGGCCGGGTCCGCACGGTGATGCCATTGCCGATGCCACCGCCGGAGGCCGCGTCGATATCGGCCAGGATCGAGCGGATCGGAATGCCGAGCGTCGCGGTGCCGCCGTACTGCGCGAGCGCGATATTGGCCTCATTGCAGTCCGGTGCGTCGGCCGCATTGGAACCGCTGGTGATGCCGAGGGCGAGGGTGCCGGAGACGATCGCGCCGCCGCTGTCGCCGCCGAGCGTGCAGGCCGAACTGGCGAAGCCGCGCACGGTCTTGCTCACGCCCTCGGAGGTGTAGAGCTGGGTTTCGACCCGATCCGCCACCACGAACCCACAGGTGAAGGTGGACGACTGGCCCGATTTGCAGACCGGAGCGCCGGTGACCGGCTCGGCGGTGCCGGTGATGGTCAGCGTGGTGCCATTGGATCCGCGCACCGAGGGCTGGTCCATACCCGCATTGACCGAGCGCTCGTTCAGCTTGATGACGGAGTAGTCGAGCGCGCTCGGGCCGCCCAGGCTCGCCTGGACGAAGTTGCCGAGCTCGATGCTGTTCGGGATGTCCCGGATATTGGGCAGGTAGACCGCGGCCTGCTGATCGCTCTTATCGATATTCGGATCGCAGTGGCCCGCGCTGATATTCAGCGCGTTGCCCGCCGCGTCCACGCTGTTGAAGCCGAACGAACAGACATCGACGCCGCGCAGCGAGGTGTCCTTCAGCGAGGTCGGCGCGGTGATATAGGTGTCGCCGCCCATCGGACGGCGCTCGACTGGACCGCCGTTATTGGGCGACAGGATGACCTTGACGTTGGCGATCAGGGTCGGCAGGTTCAGCGCGTGACCGACCGGCGTATTGGCGACCGACATCACCAGCTGGCTGTTCAGGAAGTCGATCGCGACGGAGTTGATCGACTGGGAGATCTCCTTCGGCAGCGTATTGATCCACTGATTGAGCTGCATCAGTGAGTTCTCCAGGCTGTTCGCCGAGACCGGGGCCAACCGGGTCTGATAGCCGTCGGCCGCGGCGATCTTGGCGGCATCGACCGAGGTGACCGCGACGACCGGCTTGCCGTCGGTGCCGATCCAGGCGCCCGCATAGGTATCGGGGCGTTCGCTGCGGAACGAGCGCGCGTAGTCGCTGAGCTGCTGGGCCTTGGCCGAGCGCTCCAGATACTCCGCGGGCGTCATCTTCAGATCGCGGGAGATGGCCTGCACCAGTTCGGGCGGCAGGTTCTCCGCACTCAGCTGCCCGGGTGCGGTCGGTTCTGCCGAGGCGGCGGTGGTGACGAGGAGGGGTGCGATGAATACGGTCGCGGCGAATCCGATCGAGGCCGCCTTGACCGCGGCGCTACGCGCCACCAACTTGCGCATGAAGTCCCTTCGTCGGCACGAGGTGTGCCAGCTACGTCCGTGGGCCACGGGCTGCATCCGCTCGGCGCACAGTCTTCGTCCAGCAACAGACCTGTTGTGCGCAAATTTTGCGACAACATCGGTCAGCCGATCACTTTAAGGCACAAACCCACGTCGGGCCCCACTAAATCAGCGAGGAGATGGGAAGTCGAACGTGTACTGCGGTTCCCACGGCTGCGGACTCCAGCCGGGGGCGGTCCACATGGGGAACGGGCGTGTCGTCGTGGTTCGGCTCGAGCGCGTGGTGGTGGTGGCGGTCGGCGGTGTCGTCGTGGTCGTCGTGGTCGGCGGCTCGGTGGTGGTTGGAGTGGTCGGCGGCGGTGTGGTGGTCGGCGCCTCGGTGGTCGTCTCCGGTTCGCTGCTGGTGATGACCACAGGTGGTTCGGTGGTGGTGGTGATCGGCGCGGTCGGGAGGTTGACCGGCGGTTGCGGCGACGGGCTCACCGATACCTGATCGGATTTGGCATCACGCACCGGCGGCACCGGGGTCGCCGGGTCATGGAACAGCACCGAGATGCCCAAGCCCCCGAGCACCAGACCGATGACAGCGGCGACCCCGATCAGCAGTGGGGTGACGCGCGGTGGCTTGGGCTTTCCGGCGGCGGCCGCGGGCGCTTCGACCGCGGTCGGCGCAACCGGTTCGACTGGCGCGGCGAGCGTTTCGCCGATCGGGATCGCCGCCGAATAGGCCTGCAGCTGTGCGTCAGGCGTCGGCACCGCCGGGATGACGTCGGTGACGACGGTCGAATTCTCGGCATCGCTCGGATCCGGCGGTGTCGCGCCAGCGGGTGTCGCCAGCACCGCGGCCAATGCCGCCCGGGCGGCGTCGTAGGCGTAGGACTGCTCCGGTTCGACGGCGTCGCTGACAGGTAGGTCACCCTCGCTGACCAGCAATACCGAACGCAGGCCGAGGTAGTCGAGGGCTTCGCGCAGCGAGAGCACGTATTGGGACGGCCAGCCGGCGGGATAGGTCGCGTAGAACTCGGCGGCGCCGTTCAAATGTTCGGCGGTGAGGTTGATCAGGCAGAACAGTGCCGTCGCGACCAGGTCCTCGGCCCGGTAGGCCTCGCCGTCGTCGACGGAGATACCGGCGGGATCGCCGACCGCGTAGGCGAAACCGGTGATCGAATGCGTATGACCGGCCGGGGCTGGACCGCCGAGGACGGTATCGCCGTCATCGGACATGTGCAGGATCGACTCACGGACTATGAACTGTGGTTCGCCGTTATCGGTCACGATGGCTGCTGTGCAGTTGTCCTCGGCGATGCGCAGGCCCACCCCAGTGGCCATCCTCAATTACCTCGCTTCGGCGTCACGGATCGGCAGGCACCCCGGTCACACCAGCAGTGAGCCGTGTCCCATGGCGCGGAGCATCGACAATAGCTCCGAACGGGAACGGGCACCGATCCGGCGTCGGATACGGGCGACATGATGCTCCACGGTCTTCGCCGAAATATACAGACGAGCGCCGATCTCCCGATAGGTCAGACCGAGTAGCACGAGTTCGGCGACCTCGCGTTCGCGGTCGCTGAGAATCGCCGCGTCCGGCGCGGGTTCCGGCGGCGTCGGCCCATCGCCGTTGGTCGAGGCGGGGGCGGTCGGGCGGACCGGCTGTTCCTGGGGCCGGGCGTCGGCGCGGACGGTTCTGGCCAGTTTGAGCAGTGCCGTCGCGGTGGCGGAATCGGCGGCCGCGAGTGCGGCCTCGCTCGCGAGTCTGGCGGCATCCCAGGTCAGGCCGATCTCGCTGAGGCCGGCCACGGCCGCCTGCACCGGGGCCGCGGCGACCTGTCCGCGCAGGACGAGCACCCAGGTGCGACCCGCATCGGCGAGGATCGCGGCGTGCCGGTCCCCGGCTTCGGCCGCGGCCTTGAGCAGCCGGGCATGCGGGAGCAGTTCCTCCGGACTTTCGTGCGCGATCGCGGCCTGCACGCCGTACCAGTGGAAGGCATTGGCCCAGGCGGGTGGTTGGTCCAGCCGGCGCAGCAGTGCACGGGAGGCATCGACCAGCGGCGCGATCCGGCGCTCATCGCGCAGCCGGATGCCCGCCAGCCACAGCTCACCGATCGGGAGCAGGGTGAGCAGATCGGCATCGACATCGTCGAAGAGCGGATAGGCGGCCTGCCAGGCGCGAGTGAGCGCGGCATGATCACCGCCGCGGCGGGCCAGGCCGACCGCGACGCCGTGTGCGAGCAGGCGGTCGCGGATATCGAGCGAATCCGGTTGCAGCGCGGCCACGGTGGCCGCGGCGGCCTGTTCGTCGCCGCCGAGCATCGCGGCCCACGCGGTGAGCACCTGTAGTTGATGACAGCGCAGGCCGCTGGTGCCGGCCCGGCGCAGCGCCTCACCGGCGCGGCGCGGCTCACCCGTGCTCAGGCACAGCAGCGTCGCGATGGAGACCGCGGTGCACGGCAGGAACCGATCGCTGCCCGCATCGGCCTGCGCGGCCTGGATGAGTGCGGATACCGCTGCGGCGGTACCG
The DNA here is from genome assembly GCF_053602975.1 of Nocardia sp. NPDC004278. Taxonomy (NCBI): domain Bacteria; kingdom Bacillati; phylum Actinomycetota; class Actinomycetes; order Mycobacteriales; family Nocardiaceae; genus Nocardia; species Nocardia sp. NPDC004278. The sequence goes on along the minus strand of NZ_JBSGEQ010000042.1, from coordinate 26,829 downwards.
GTTTCGTGTTCGACGATGGTGCGGGCGAGTGCGCTGGCGATCAGGCGGGCGTGCGCAGTGGCCTCGGTCGGCGGCCACTGCGTCGATGATTCGGACAGCTCTGCTGCGGCGGACACGTCACCCGCGAGGTACTGCACGGTGGCGCCGACCGCCCAATCCGCGCCGATCCGCCGCGCGCCGAGCCAGGAATACAGCTGGGCGGCGCGGCCGACCAGACCACGTCGGGTGAGCACTGCCGCGCAGATCCGCACGGCCGCGGCCAGTTCCACACCGGAGACGCCCGGGCGAGCCAAGAGCGGTTCGGCCAGCCGTATGGCCGTATCGCCGTCGCCGGTGTGCGCGGCCGCCTCCGCCCAACGCAGCGAGATGAGGTCGGGATCGGCGCCGCTTGCCGCCGCGGCCGCGTAGTAGCGGACCGCCTCGCGGCCCGCCTTTTCGGCTGCGGCGCTGAGGAATTCGGCCAGCCGTCGGTCGCGGACGCCGGATTCGGCGAGCAGCAGTGCGGTGTGATCGCGGAGCAGGCCCGCATCCAGTCGAGCGTTGAGCAATCGGCGCTGGACGGCCACGAAGCGGCGATCGCCGAGCAGCGTGCGCAGCGGCTTGACGGCGGGTTCCAGCAGCAGATCGGCATCGGTGACCAGGGCGCTGGCCCTGGCCCGGTCGATAAGGTCCTGGGCCGCGGCATTTTCCACGCCGAGGACCTCGGCGAGTTCGGTGGAGTCCAGTCCGGTGCCGGTCGTGGCGACGACCAAGGTCTCGAGCAGGTCCGGCTCGAGGTTGTCCAGGAGAGCACGGGCCCATGCGGCGACGGCGTCGTCGACGGCGCTGATCCCGGCGTCGAGGCGGGCCGAACAGGCGGCGGTCAGCGCGGCGACCACACCGCCGCGGCTGCCCGCGGTCTGGCGGTGGATGTGCTGGGCGACCGGGCGCGGCACCGCCATGCCCAGCTCGCGGGCGAACGGCGCGATATCGGAGACGCCGAGGGCGCGCAGATCGGCCACCCGGCCGCGGCGGGCGACGGTGTCGGCGAGCGTGCGCAGGTGCGGATCGTGCGGACGCGGCTGGGTCGCGACGATAACGGTGTAGCGGCCGGATTCGATGGTCGCGCAGAGGGATTCGAGATCGGCTGCGCTGAGGGTGTGCGCATTGTCGATGACCAGGGCGGGGCGCGGGGCGCTGGCGCCCGGAAGGGTGCCGTTCGTGGCGCGAGTGCCCTGGCCGGTGCGGGGCTTTTCGGCGGTTCGGACCAGGTGGCCGGTGCGGTGGCCGTCGCCGCTGACCTGGTCCGCGCTGTTCGTGCGGATGCGGCTGGCGCGCGAATCGGTGTCGGCGTGCTGCCGGTCCGGATTGTGACCGTCCGTTATCGCATGCCCGCCGTCGACCGGGTTGCCCTGCGGCGCAAGGTATCCGGGCATTGCGGGATCGTCTTGAAACGGGATGTCATGCGCGCGCAGGCGGGCCCGGATCACCGAAAGGAGGGTGGATTTGCCGGAGCCGGAGCGGCCGCGGATGAGATAGACGACCGGTTGCCGGTCGGCGGAGTCCAATTCGCGAAAGATCTCGCGAGCACAGGGCAGCGTGTCGAAGGCGATATCACTCATCATCTGCCTCCGGGAATCTTCGGCAGTGCGGATACGACGCCGCCGACGGTGTCGCCCAGGGTGTCGGTCGGCAGGGTCAGGGGCACGGTCGGGACCTGCGGCTGCGGTACCGGCTGCGTTGTCGGCTGCGGCTGCGTTGTCGGGCGTGGCGGCGGTGCCGGAGCCTCCGTCGACGGCTGGGTCGCGGGTATCGGTTGACCTTGCGCCGGTTGACTCTGTGCCGGTTGACTCTGGGCGGGCTGGCCGTCGGTGGTCTGGACCGGCACGGGCTGATCGTTCACCGCGGCGGCGGTGCTCGCGGTCGGGGAACTCGGTTGTCCCGCAACGGGTTTCGGCCTGTCCGTGGTTGCGGCGGGCGAGTCCTTCGCGGAGGTGGCCGCGGTGTCGGAGGTGTTGCCACTATTGGTCACCGCGACGACCGCTGCGCCCGGCGCGGTTGTCGGGTCGGGGCCCGCAGGCGGATTCGGCCCCGACTGCGCGCCGGTGCCGATGGCGACGGTACCGGTCGCGAGTGCGCCGAGTATCAGGGCCGCGCCCGCGATGATGGCGGCGCGCTGGCGGCCGGAGAGCCTCCGGCCGGACCGGTCGCGCTTTTTCGGCAAGGTCTGATCGGGCACGGTGGCGTTGTCGTCGGCCGGGGTGCGGCCGGTCATGCGGGCGCCCTGTGCGGTCGGCTCCACGCGTCGTGGCGCCGTCGGAATTTCGGTGGTCTTCGCGATGCCGACGGCCATGGCCGCCACCGGGGTGTGATCCAGCGTCGCCGCGAGCAGATCCGCGGCCAGCTCGGCAGCGCCGAGTGCGCTGGTGAACTTCGGCTCGGGCGCCGCGACCACCGGGAGTCCGAATTCGGTCGAGACCAATTCGGCGACCAGTGGGATCGCGCCGCCGCCACCGGTGAGCAGCACCCGGCCGATATTGCCGATATCGAGTCCGGCGCGATGTACCGCGTCGCGAATGAGGTCGATCAAGGTCAGCAATGGCCCGCGGAGTAGATCCTCGAGTTCGCCGCGGACCAGTCGGATGTTTTCGGCGTGGTGATCGGTCGGGTTCAAACGGACCGGGACGACCGTCGCGGTATTTGTGGAAAGCTCTTCTTTCGCATATCGACAGCGATCGCGCAATGCCGACAATTCCCGTTCGATGACCGGGTCGAACGGATCGAAATCATTTCCGCGCAGGGCATTAGCCAGGACGTAGCGCATGGTCAGCAGATCGAATTCGGCGCCAGCAACATCGGTGGTCCGCAGTGGTGTGCCGAGCACTGCCGCGGCAACGCCGGTACGCACCACCGAGACGGTGAGACCGGATGCGCCTAGGTCGTAGACGACCACCGCGCCGTCACCGAGTGGGCCGTGTGCGGCCTCGAGCCAGCGCGCCGCCGCGGTCGGTTCCGGAACCAGGGTCACCTCGCGCAGACCCGCGCGATCCAACGCGGCCCGCTGCACATCGACGGTGTGCCGTGACCACCACGCCGGATGGCAGGCGACCGTGGATTGTGTTGCGTCGGCGCCGATCTCCTCGATCAGACAATTGACCGCGGTGGCCACGAGATCCGCTGCGGAGTGGGCACTTCCGTCTTCGGCGAGAATATCCACCGGATCGCCGACCCGTGCGAGGAAGCCCTCGAGTACGACGTCATTGGAGTGCCTGCCGGTCGGGCGGGCGCCGCTGCCGAACGCGGGTGCCGCCTCCGGGGTGAGGCGCAACACACTCGGATGGGTTATGACGGTGCCACCGGAGTGGCCCCGGTCGAAATCGCTGCCGTCCCCCCGGGTCGCCACCGCGACCGAATTCGACGCTCCGACATTGATGCCGAGCGCCAGACGCTCTGTCATTCGAGAACCCCGTTCGAAAACTGTGTGGCCCGGTAGTCGCTGTTGTAGTTCAGGAAGGGGCGGAGTGGACCCGCCAACCGCAACACTTCTGTCGGTTGCTGAGCATCCGCCGTTACTAAGGCGGGGAAGTTGCGGGGAAATTCCCCTAATGGTTCGGGTGCCCCTAACGGTGACGTGCGGTGCGCAGTAGGGGTGCGCCCCGTTTCGAAGTAACGCTTGACGTCCCTAGCGTGAAATGCATTCCAACGACCGCGGATCGCGAGGGTCCGCTCATCCAGGGAGATGATTTCGATGACACCGAACGCGATTCTGGAGTTCATCCTCAACCTGCTGCGCGACCATGAGGCAGCGGTGGGTTACTGCGCGAACCCCGGACAGGCACTGGCGGCTGCCGGTTTGCCCGCGGTGACGCCGGAAGACATTGCCGCCGTCGCCCCAATGGTCGCCGAATCGGCCCTGATCGCGGGCGGTTCGCAGCTGTCGGCAATCGTGGCGGCCGGTGGCGCTGGCGCGGCCGATGCGAATGCCGCCGCGGGTGCGAATACCGCCGCGGCGGTCGGTGTCGGCGCGGCCGCCGACGCGGGCGTCGACCTGGGCACCGATATCGATCTCGGCGCCGATCTGGGCATCGGCACCGGACTCGACCTGGCCACCGGCCTCAATGGCGCGATCGGCGCTGGCCTGCAGGCCGGTGCCGACCTCGGCGCCGGTGTGGCCACCGGGCTCGGCGGCATTGTCAATGTGGGCACGGGGCTGACCACTGGTCTCGGCGGCGTTGTGGATGCCGGTGTGCAGGCGGTGACCGGTCTCACGGCTGGCCTCGGTGGTGCGCTCGGCGCCGGTGCACAGGCCGGTGCCGATCTGGCTACGGGTCTGTCGGGTGCGATTGATGCCGGTGCGCAGGTGGGCACTGGCCTGGGTGGTGCGCTCGGCGCGGGCCTTGGCGGTGCCGTCGGCACCGGTGCGCAGGTGATTTCCGGTTTGGAGACCGGATTGTCCGGCGGTCTCGGCGTGGGCGGCCAGGTAGGTGCCGGGCTCAACGGCGTCATCGATGCCGGTGCCGACCTCGGCGCTGGCCTGGGCAGCGCCATCGGTGCCGGTGCCCAAGCGGGTGCCGACCTCGGCACGAGCCTGTCCACCGGATTCGGCGGTGCCGTCGATGCTGGCACCCATGCGGCGGCGGGCCTGGAGACGGAAATCGGCGGCGCCGTCGGTGCGGGCGCGGGTGCGCAGGCCGGTGCCGGACTTGGTGGCGCGTTGTCCACGGGAATCGGTGGGGCGGTTGATGCCGGGACTCACGCGGGTGCGGATCTCTCCACTGGAATTGGTGGTGTCCTCGGTGGTGGCGCGCAGGTCGGTAGCGATCTCGGCACGGGGATGTCCTCGGGTCTGAATGGCGCGATCGATGCGAGTGGCCAAGCGACCGGTGGTTTGGAAACCGGGTTGTCGACCGGCATTGGTGGTGCCGTTGATGCTGGTGCCGGTCTCGGTGGCGCGTTGTCCACCGGGATCGGTGGTGCCGTTGATGCTGGTGCCGGACTTGGTGGCGGGCTGTCGACGGGAATCGGTGGCGCGGTTGACGCGGGTGCGCAGGTTGGTGCCGGTCTCGGTGGCGCGTTGTCCACCGGGATCGGTGGTGCCGTTGATGCTGGTGCCGGACTTGGTGGCGGGCTGTCGACGGGAATCGGTGGCGCGGTTGACGCGGGTGCGCAGGTTGGTGCCGGTCTCGGTGGCGCGTTGTCCACCGGGATCGGTGGTGCCGTCGACGCTGGTGCCGGACTTGGTGGCGGGTTGTCCACGGGACTCGGTGGTGTGGTCGATGCCGGTGCGCACACGGGTGTCGATCTGAGTGGTGGCTTGTCCGCTGGACTGGGTGGTGCTGTCGATGCTGGCGCGCAGGCGACCTCGGGGATCGAGAGTGCGTTTGGTGCTGGGGCGCAGGCGGGTTCGGAGCTCGGTGGGGGGCTGGCCAGCGGTGTCGGCGGCGTGGTGGATGCGGGTACGGGGCTGGGGGGCGGTGTGACTTCTGGTGTGTCGTCCAGTGTGTCGTCCGGGGTCGGTGCGGCCGGTCAGGTGACGACCGGGCTGGAGTCGACGCTGGCCACCGGTGCCGCGCTCGGTGCGGGCGCCGACCTCGGTGGCGGGTTGTCGACGAGCCTGGGCGGTGGTTTCGACGGCGGCGGACAGGTCGGGTCGGGTCTGGAGACCAGTCTGGGTGGTGCTGTCGACGGGGGTGCGCATGCGACGACCGGGCTCGCAGGTGCGGCGAACGGCGGGTTGACCACCGGCCTCGGTGGTGGTGCCCAGGCGGGTGCGGATCTCGGTGCCGGTCTGTCGTCCGGTTTGACTGGCGCGCTCGGTGGTGGTGCCCAGGCGGGTGCCGATCTCGGCGCGGGTCTGTCGTCCGGTCTCACTGGCGCGCTCGGTGCTGGGGCGCACGCGGGTTCGGAGCTCGGTGCTGGTCTGTCCGCCGGTGTGGGCGGTGCTGTCGATGCCGGGGGCCACGCGGTTACCGGACTGCAGTCGGGTCTGTCCACCGGAATCGGCGCTGCCACCGGTGTCGGCGGCAGCGTGACGTCCGGTGTGCAGGGTGCGGTCGATGCCGGATCGCATCTGGGCACCGGCCTTTCCACCGGAATCGGTGGTGCCGCCAGTGGCGGTGCACAGGCCGCAACGGGCTTGGAAACGGGGCTCGGCGGTAGCGCGCATGCCGGAACCGGTTCGGCGACCGGACTCGGCGGTGCCGCACACGCGGGAACCGGTTTGGAAACCGGACTCGGCGGTGCCATCGACAGTGGTGTGCACGCCGGAACCGGACTTGCCACGGATCTCGGTGGATCGGCGAATGCCGGTCTCGGCGGCGGTCTTTCGTCGAGCGTCGACAGCACGGTGCACTCCGGTGTTGCTGGTTCGGCCGCCGGTGCGGCGCAGGGCGCTGCCAGCGGTGCCGCCGATCTCGGCGGTCACGCCGGTTCCGCGCTGACCGGCGGCGCGTCCTCGACCGTCGGCTCCACCGCGAATACCTGGTCGTCGCTGGATGTTTCGAGTGCCTTCGGTTCCGGACTCGACAGTTCGGCCGGATCGCATCTGGACACCTCGGTGACCGGACACAGCGACTCCGGGCTCTTCACCGATTCGCATGCGGGTGCCGACCTGAGCGGACACGCGGGCGGCGATCTCGGCGGCGACGCCTTCCTGCACTAAGAAGGTATCTGCCCCGGCAGATATCCGTACGAAAGAGGTTCGATGGGGACACCCGCAGTGCATGCTCAACCGCCCGCAGTACCGCTGCTGACGGTACTGGGTGAAACCATTGCCGCGGCACGCGCCGCGGGTCGCAATGATCTGGTCGACCGCCTGGAAGTGGCGGCCGACCGGGTCCGTGATCCGCGGCGGCGCATCGTGATCACCGGACAGCTCGGTCAGGGCAAGAGCTGTTTCGTCAATGCGCTGTTGAACCTCGAGATCTGCCCGGTCGGCGATGATGCGACCACCGATGTCCCGACCTTGCTCGCGCACGGTACCGAACCGCGCGCCGAACTCGTGCTGGCCGGTCCGAGCGGTGCCGAGGAGGCGCGAGTTCCGTTGCCGATGAACGAGATCGGCTCGGTGCACGCACGCGCACCGCAGGCGCACGGCCGTCGCGTGCTGCGCCTCGAGATCCAGCTCCCGAACCCGCTGCTCGCCGACGGCATCGTCCTGGTCGACACCCCCGGCGTCGGCGGGCACGCGAGTTCTTATGCGGCAGGCGTTCTCGGCATGGTCGCCACCGCCGACGCGGTGCTGGTGCTCTCCGATGCCTCCACCGAACTCACCGAACCGGAACTCGCCTTCGTCCGGCAGGTCCGCGAACTGTGCCCGACCACCGCACTGCTGCTCACCAAGATCGACCTGTATCCGCATTGGCGCCAGGTGCATCAGGCCGATCTGGACCATCTGGACCGCGCGCGCGTCGATGTCCCGATCATCCCGGTCTCCGCGGTACTGCGCAGGCACGCGATGCTGCTGCAGGACCAGCAGTTGGGCATCGAATCCGGCTTCGGGGTGCTGTACCAGTTCCTGCGCGATCAGGTGGTGGCCCGCGATCAGGCGGCGACCCGGCTCGCGGTGGCCCACGATATCCAGTCCGCCGCAGAGCATTTGGCGCTCGCGCTCGGCAGTGAACTGGTCGCGCTGCGCGATCCGCGCCAGGGCGCAATGGCGGTGCGTGAGCTGCAGTTGGCCAAGACCACCGCCGAGGATCTGCACCGGCGCACCTCGGCCTGGCAGCTGACCCTGTCCGACGGCATCACCGATCTGGCGGGCGATATCGATCACGATCTGCGCGAACGCCTGCGCGAGATCGCCAGAACCGGCGAGGAGTGGATCGATGAGCACGATCCGGGCCGACATTGGGAGCGGATCGCCGAATGGCTCACCGGCGATATCGACGCCGCGCTGGGCGACAACCTGCTCTGGACGCACACCCGGGCGATCGAACTGGCCGAACGGGTCGCCGCGCACTTCACCGAACTCGGCGCGGTCGACCTGCCCGATGTCAGCTCCGGTCTGCACACCGAAGACAGTCGCACCGGCACCGGCACCCTCGCCGACCTCGAGCCCGATATCAGCTTCGGCAGCAAGATCCTGGTCGGCATGCGCGGCTCCTACGGCGGTGTGCTGATGGTCGGGCTCGCCACCACCTTTGCCGGGCTCGCGATGCTCAATCCGATCTCCATCGGGGCCGGTGTGCTGGTGGGCGGCAAGGCATTCCGCGATGACAAGCAGGCCAGACTGGCCCGCCGGCGCAACGAGGCCAAGGTTGCCATCCGGCGCTTCGTCGACGATGTCGCCTTCCAGGCGGCCAAGGAGTCCAAGGACCGCATGCACCGCATCCATCGGGCGCTGCGCGATCACTACACCGGCATCGCCGAACGCGCCCTGCGTTCGATCGACGATTCGCTGCGGGCCGCGCAGGAGGCGGCGAATATGGAGACGGCGCGGCGCACCGAGCGCTGCGCGGTCCTCGACCGGCAGCTGCACATGGTCGCCGAGCTGCGACGCTATGCGGATGCCATGTAACCGGCCATCGCCGCGCCCGGTGCATGGGCCGCCGGTACGGTAGCTCCGTGAGAAGAGACGTGACCCGGCACGATGCCCGGCAGGCGCCCGGCATCGTCGCCGAGGCGCATCAGCTGGTCGCCGCGGCCAGGCAGGCCTTTCCGCGAGAGCCGCGGCCGCGCGCACTGCTGGCCGACTGTGCCCGTCGCCTGGATCAACCGCTGCGGGTGGCGCTGGCCGGTTCATTGAAGGCGGGTAAGTCGACCCTGCTCAACTCCCTGGTCGGACAGGACATCGCCCCGACCGATGCGACCGAGTGCACGCGTGTCGTCACCTGGTACCGCAATGGCTCGACCCCGAGCGTTACCGCCTACGCACCGGATGGGGCGACGGCGAATGTGGTGGTGCGTCGCGGCAGCGGCACCCACGGGCTGACCTTCGAGCTGGAACGCCTGAACTGGAATGCGCCGGGCCCGCGGCCGGTCGACCATCTCGAGGTCGAGTGGCCCGCCGCCGCGCTGGCGAATACCACCATCATCGACACCCCGGGCACGTCATCGCTATCGCGGGAGGTGTCGATGCGCACCGCGCGACTGCTCACACCGGGCGATGCGGATGGCGACCGGGCGGGTGCGGGTGTCTCGGTTCCCGGCGCGGACGCCATTGTGTATCTGCTGCGTCGGCTGGACGACGCCGATATTCGGTTTCTCGAACAGGTCGGTGCCGGCGCCGCTGGGGCGCAGGGTATTTCGGGACCGCTCGGGGTGATCGGAGTGGTTTCGCGCGCCGATGAGATCGGGGCGGGGCGAATCGATGCATTGCACTCCGCCCGCGATGTCGCGATGCGTTTCGCGGGGGAGCTGGAGCGAACCGGGCTGTGCCAGGCCGTCATTCCCGTCGCCGGTCTGCTCGCCTTCGCCGCCGCGACGCTGCGTCAGCAGGAATTCACCGCCTTCGAGGCATTGACCCGGGTTCCGGTCGACGAGCTGAGCGCCGCACTGCTCTCGGCGGATCGCTTCGCGCGTCCCGATATTGCGCTCCCGGTCCCGCCGGAACTACGCGCCCAGCTCGCCGAACGCTTCGGCCTGTTCGGAATTCGGATGGCGGTGACGCTGATTCGGCTCGGTGTGCGCGATTCCGCCACGCTGGCAGCGGAACTGACCAGCCGCAGCGGTGTGGACGAGCTGCGCTCGGTGCTCGATGTGCAATTCGGCCAGCGCGCCGACCAACTCAAGGCGCATTCGGCGCTGACTGCGCTGGCGCGCGTGCTCACCGTGTACCCAGGCACCCAGGCCGATCAATTGCTGCCCCGAGTCCGCACCCTGCTCGCCGATGTCCACGGCTTCGCCGAGCTCCGTCTGCTCGGCCGCCTGCGCACCGACGAATTGGCACTGCCCGCAGCGGATCTCGCCGAACTGCACCGCCTGATCGGCGGCTCCGGCGTGGCCACCCACCTGCGGCTCGGCCTGCCCTCCGGCACCGACGCCGCCGGCCAGCGCGCCCAGGCACTGGCCGCGGTGCGCAAATGGCGCGCCCGCGCCCGCCACCCGCTGGCCGACCAGTTCACCACCACCGCCTGCCTCACCGCAGCGCGCAGTGCCGAGGGGACGCTCAGCCTGCTGCCGGAGTGATTCGGTGTGCGCGATCCGGTGCCCCAGGGATCACCGCCCGCGCCGCGGCGATATGCGACGGACCCGCGCGGCCGATCGCCGGATCACGCGGATCGAAGCCACCCGCACGCCGCCGCAGGATGCGGAATTCGTCACCGCGACCGGGCAATTGGCGGGCGGGCGTTGGCGCATCGCGTTTCGTCCGCACACCCGCCGCACGCGGTGTGCAGTCGTGACCAAGGGTGCGCACCGATGCGTGACCTAGCTGGTGATCCGGCGCAGCGCGTCGGCGAGTTCGCTGCCCGACGGTGCGTGGTCCGGATCGATCAGAACCTGTGCGGCCAGGCCGGTCAGTAGCGCCTGGTAGAAGGAGCCGATGGCGTAGCCGCCCTCGGTATCGGATTCATCGATGCCCTCGAAGAGCCGGGCCAGGCCGCGGCGGGCTTCATCGAGGCCCGCCGACAGTTGTGCGCGGGTCGTCTCATCCAGTCCGGATTGGGCGAGGATGTCGAAGGTGGCCGACCAGAGGCCGCGGTGGGCGGCGATGGAGTCGAGCACCGCGGTCCAATTCGCTTCGAAGCGTTGCAGGGCAGTGGCATTCGGCTCGGCCACAGTGCTCAGAGTGCGTTCGAGTTCATCGCCCCACTCCCGATTCGCCTCCGCCAGCGCTGCATTCAGCAATGCCTCTTTGGAGCCGAAGTGGTACCCGATGGCGGCCATGCTGACCCCACCCGCGGCATTCGAGATATCGCGCACGGTGGTGCGCGTATAGCCCTTCTCGAACAGGCACCGGCGTGCGCCTGCCAGCAGATCCTCACGATTTCCCATGGTCAGCATGGTAGCGCAATCGCCTTAGGCATTTGTCTTGCGCAAGCGCCTAAGACAAATGTACAGTTCTGCGCATGAGCAGCACGCAGAGCCTGAAGAACCGCACCGTCCTCATCTCCGGGGCGAGCATCGCCGGACCGGCACTCGCCTACTGGTTGCGCCGCTACGGATTCACCCCGACGATCGTCGAGCGCGCGCCGCGACTACGTGCGGGTGGTCAGGCCATCGACGTACTCGGCACCGCGACCGAGGTCGTGCGCCGAATGGGCCTGCTGGAGCGGGTGCGCGAGATGAGCACCGGCAAGCGCGGCACCTCCTACGTCGATGCGGCGGGCAAGGTGAAGGCGGATATCAGCAGCGAGGTCTTCAATGGCGTCGGGGCCAACGGCGACACCGAGATTCACCGCGGCGACTTGTCCCGGGTGCTCTACGAGGCGACCAAGGAAGACGTCGAATACCTCTTCGGTGATTCGATAGTCGAACTCGCCCAGGATGATTCGGGCGTGCACGTCACCTTCGCCAATGCCGAACCGCGCACCTTCGATCTGGTGATCGGCGCCGACGGCGTGCATTCCAATACCCGCAGGCTGGTCTTCGGTCCGGAATCGGAGTTCATCCGGCATATGGGGTACTACATCTCGATCTACACCACCCCGAACCTGCTCGAACTCGACCGCTGGGAGCTGGACTACAACACCCCCGGCACCATCGCGGGCAGCTACAGCGCACGCAACAACACCGAAGCTAAAGCGGTTTTCGCATTCGAATCCGAGCAGCTCGACTACGACTACCGCGATGTCGAGCAGCAGAAGAAGATCCTGGCCGATCGGTTCGCGGACCAGGGCTGGGAGGTGCCGAAGCTGCTCGCGCACCTCGATGCCGCCGAGGACTTCTACTTCGACGCGATGGCGCAGATCCATATGGACGACTGGTCCAAGGGACGCGTGGCGCTGGTCGGGGACGCGGGCTACTGTGCATCTCCGCTGTCCGGTCAGGGGGCCGACCTGTCGCTGGTAGGCGCGTACATCCTGGCCGGTGAACTCGCCGCGGCGGGCGGCGATCACACCATCGCCTTCGCCCGCTATCGCGCGGCGATGCGCCCCATGGTCGAGGCCTGTCAGACCTTCGCCGAGGGGGTCGGCAAATGGTATGCGCCGCCGAGCTATTCGATGATCCGCATGCGCAATCTGAATGTCCGGCTGCTGCCATATCTGCCGTGGCGCGGTCTCATCGGCGGAGCCCCGCAGAAGGTCGCCCGCACTGTTGCCGCCAAGGAGTACGCGGACGTCTGAGTGGCGCACCTCACAGTGAAGATCGGGGCAGTCCGGTCACAGCCGCCACGAATCCGGTGTCGAAACGGGGTGAAGCAGTTCACCGGAAAGGAACGAAGTCACCATGACCACCACCATCACCCTGAACCCGCAGATCCTCGGCCAGGCCGAGAACGCCCATCGAGCGATGCTCGAGCAGATCCTGCGCGGCACCACAATGACCTACCACCAGTGGGTCGGACTCACCCTCGCCGCGGTCGCGGGCGGGGAAATCCAGCTCGACCAGCTCCTGTCTCGGCTGGCCGGTGCGCTGAAGACCGATGCGGCCACCGCGCGAAACGCACTGGCCGAATTGGCTGCCGCCGCGTTGATCGAGCAAGGCGACACCATCCGAGTCACCGACCTCGGAAAATCCCGTTTCGGCAGCGTCCGTGCGGATATCGACGGTGCGATGGCGCGGGCCTATGCCGATATCTCCGCCGCGGATCTGGCGACCGCCGGGCGCGTGCTCGCTCTGGTGACCACGCAGCTCAACGCGGTGCTGGAGACTGCGTGACACCTCGCCTGTGTCGATCTGCCGCCCGCGGGTACGCCTGAAATTACCGAGGCAGGGAGAACACGATGACGCAGCAGGATGTGGTCAACGCACTGTTGGATCGGGCGGGTGCGGGCTATGCGGCCGAGGCTGGAATCGCCTTGGCCGATAAACCCGCCCCGCTGTTCCAACTGCTCATGCTCACCGAATTGCTCAGCACCAGGATCTCCGCCGATATCGCGGTCGCCGCGGCCAAGGAACTGGTGAGCACCGGATACCGCACCCCGCAGCGGGTCGCCGATGCCGACTGGCAGGAACTGGTCGACGCGCTCGACCGTGCCCACTACAAGCGCTACGACGAAAGCACGGCTTCCCGCTTGGGTGCCAATGCGTCTCGCGTCCTGGACCGCTACGACGGCGACCTGCGCAAGCTGGCCGACGAAGCCGAGCAGGATCCGATCCGGACCGCCCAACTGCTGCAGCAGTTCCAGGGCATCGGCCCCACCGGAAGCGATATCTTCCTGCGCGAGGTCCAGGACGTGTGGAGCTGGGTCCGGCCGCATTTCGACGAACGCGCACTGCGCGGCGCCGAACGCGTCCGACTACCCACCGACCCGGACCGCCTGGCCGACCTGGCCCCGGAAAACCACACCGCCGACCTGGCCGCCGCGCTGGTCCGCGTCACCCTGGACAACGAAATCGCCGAACAGGTCCTGGCCGCCAGCTGAGGCTCAGGTGATCCGCACGTGTACCCGCATACCGGCAGCAGAGATCATGTTGACCAATGCGTCCAGGCTGAACAGCTGCGACCGACCGCAGTGCAGATCGGAGATCCGGGCGGCGCTCACGCCGAGCTGCTCAGCGGCGGCCTCCCGGCTCCAGCCGCGCGTGGCGATCCAGTCGGTCAGTTCGAATATCAGCTGCGACCGCAGCCGCAGGTTCTCGTGATCGCGCGGGGTGTCATCGATCGCATCCCACACGATGTCGAAGATCTTCTCGGCCATGCTGTGCCCACCTTCTCGAGCTGTTCGAGCAGTGACGGTGTACAAGTGGAGAGACCGTGCCCATCGTCGCAGCCGGTGATGCCGCACGCAGGGAACTCCGCCGAACACGCCGTAATTCCGGACCGAGCGTAGGAAGGTCGTGAGGTGATGCCGGACCGTGACGAGCAACAATTCGCCCAGGTGAGGCTGGCCGCGGGAGCGCTGTTCGTGCGCGATGAGGACGTACTGCTCGTATATTCGGCCGATAGGTGCCATTGGGAGATTCCGGGCGGCGTTGCCGCGCCCGGCGAATCACCCGCTGCGGCGTGTCGTCGCGAGGTCCGGGACGAACTCGGCCTGGACCGTCCGCCGCAGCGGCTGTTGGTGCACGACTGGGCACCGAAAGCCGATGACGACAAGATCATCTACATCTTCGACTGCGGTGAGCTCGGCGACGCGTCGGCGGTCAAGTTGTCGAGCGAACTCGAGCGCTGGCAGTGGGCGCGCGTCGACACCATCGACACCTTCGCCCGCCCCAGCCTGGCCCGCCGCATCTGGCAGGCCTTTCGCGCCCGCATGGAGGGCCACGCCGTCTACCTCGAACACGGCCAACCCACGCTCGTCCATCCGGGTACCGAGGTGGCGGCTCCCTCGTGGCTGGACCGTCAGGCCGACCGCGACCGCCATCTCGGCTGACCTGTCCAGTCAGGGCGTCGTCGCGCTACTGGCCGGATCGATGAGGATCTTTGCGTGCTCCTCCGGATTCGCCAGGGCGGTGAACGCATTATCGATGCCGTCCAGCCCGACGGTGCCGGTGATCAGCGGAGCCGGGTCGACCTTGCCATCGGCGAGCATATGCAGCGTGTCGCGGAACTCGCCCGGGTCGTAGCCGAGGACGAAGCGGACTTCGATCTCCTTATTGATGGCCATCGCGGGTTGGAAGCGGTCGGTCTCCATGCAGACGCCGACGACGACCACCCGCGACAGCGGCGGCGCGGCCGTGATGATCTGGTCGATAATGCCCGGCACGCCGACACATTCGAAGATGACCGGGCCCACCGGTGCGGCATTGAGCGTGTGTGCCACGCGGAACAGGTACCACCACGGCAGATTCGGGATGCGGCGCAGCCGTTCCATGGTGTCGAATCCGAGGCTGAGGATATCGGTGACATCGTTGATCCGGCCGCGTTTCGGCGCTGCGTCCCATGGGGATCCGGTCGCGGGATCGACCACGATATCGGCGCCGCAGCCGAGGGCGAGGGCCCGCCGGCGCGGGGAGAAATCGCTGGCGACGACGGTGCGCACGCCAGCCGCCTTCAGCATGCTGATAACCGCCAAACCGATGGGGCCGCAGCCGATGACGAATGCGGTCTGGCCCTTGCCGACCCGCCCCTTGCGCACCGCGTGCCAGGCGACGGCCATCGGCTCGGTGAGGGCGGCGTGCTCGGCCGAAAGACCGTTGGGGACCGGCATGGTCATGGACTCCTGGACTACCACCTGCTCGGCGTAGGCGCCGGGCGCCGCCGTCGAAAGGCCGGTCAGCTGTGGTGTGCCGTCGTGGCGCACGATGGGCAGCGCCACCACGGGGGTGCCCGGCCGCCACCGCTTGCGGCAGCCCGGCCCGTAATCGACTATCTCGCCACTGAATTCGTGCCCGAGCACCACACTCTGATCCGAACGCATGAACTGGTCGTATCCGGTGCGCCCGGCCAGCTCCGCCATCTCGTCGGCATGGGTGCGGGCATGCAGATCGGAACCACAGATCCCGCAGCGTGACACATTGATCAGTACCTGCCCGCGTCCGGGCACCGGTGTCGGAAGTTCCTCCACCGCGAACTTGGTATTGGTGACGACGGCGGCCCTCATAGACGAACTCCTCGGATCGGCGGGCACGAAGCTTCCCTTGCCGCCACCCTACTGCCGAGTTCGTGGGACACAGCGAAAAGCGCGCGACTGGATCAGACAGTCGCCCTCGCCGCCGCCGTCGCCGGCTTGGGCCTGCGACGAACCGTCACGCCCGACACCTCCGACCGGCTCGTCCGTGCCTGACGGAGACCTCAGGCATTCGTGATCACAAACGGCGGCGGCTCCCGCGTTGATACGGGAGCCGCCGTCGCGGTATTACTGACGCTCCAGCGTCGGGATCACCACGTCGTTCAGGTATTCCTCGATGCTGCGGCCGCCGCGCTGGGCTTCGTGCACGACGACCTGCTGTGCCGCCGCCCTTTGCTTCAGTGCCGCACGGGAATTCGGTTCCACACCGCCGCCGATTATCAGGTCGGTGATCTCGCCGGTGTCGAGGGCGCGCAACGCGTCGGCGTCGGCGATGCAGCCCTCGGCGGCAAATCCATTGGCGCGCAACAGCTTGATCGCGGTGTCGACGACGGCTTGTCCGCGGCCGATGGCAAGCACTTGCATGTCAGACTCCTGTCGGTACCAGTTCCAAAGGGTCATCGATTTCAAGGTGCTCGGGCCGTGCGTCCTTGGGGAGCGCGAGGAAGCCGAGGAACATCACGGCCAGTAGGCCGATTCCGAACCACAGCGTGTATTCGAAGGTGTTGGCGAAATTCACCGCGTTGGCTCGTTCCCCCGCATCGGTGAGCACCTGTGTCACAGCGTAATTGCCCGCATCGGAACTGCGGCAACTGGCCGGGATCTCGGTCGGATCGACCTCGGCGGACCGATCACGCACGCACGCAAGGAAATTCGTGACGATCTCCGCCTGTGCCGGTTCCGGCACACCGATCGTGGTCAGCTCGCTGCGCACCTGCGGCGTGACCGCCTCGACGCCGCGCGCCGAATCATGGTCCAGCTGACCGAAGAACACCACGCCGACCAGTGCGACACCGAGTGCGGTACCGAGCTGCTGCCCGGTATTGAGCAGTCCGGATGCCGCCCCCGCCGCACGCGCCGGTACCTGACCCAGCATGAGGTCGATGGTCGGAGCGACCACCATTCCGAATCCGGCGCCGGTGATGATCAGCGGAATCACCATCTGCCATGAGGCGATCGACGCACCGTAGTGCGCGGCCATCCACCCATAGAGCCCGAATCCGGCGGCATTGACCACACCACCGGCGACCAGCACCATGCGGCCGAAGCGCGGCGCGAGCACACTCACCGAGACGCCGGCCCCGATGCCGGCGCCGACCGCGAAGAACACGGCGGTGAGTCCGGCCCGCATGGCCGACCAGCCGAGACCTGCCTGCATGAACAGCGTCCACACCAGGAAGAACCCGCCGAGGCCGATCCAGAAGAGCAACCAGCTCGCGAGGCCGACCGTGAACGGCCGGGACCGGAACAGCTCCAGGTCGATCAGCGGGGATCCGACGGTCCGCGCGCGCCGCCGCTCGAAGGCAACGAAAACACCGAAGACCACCGCAGCGGTCGCCATCATCACGAAAGTCCATGCGGGCCAGCCCAATCGGCGCCCCTCGGTGAGCGGATAGGCCAGCAGCAGGACCCCGGAGATCGCCAGCAACATGCCGACCAGATCGAGCCGCGGTGCGGCCGCGGAGCGCGAATCCCGCATGACGATGCTCGCCGCGATCAATGCCGCGATTCCGACGGGCACATTGACCAGGAAGATCGGCCGCCAGGCCAGATCGAACAGATCCCATTGCACCAGCAGTCCGCCCAGTGACAGACCGACCGCGGAGGCCGAACCGCCGACGCCGCTGTAGATGGCGATCGCCTTGGCGCGCTCGTCCTTCGGGAAAGTGGCCCGGATGATCGCGAGGATCTGCGGCACCATCAGCGCGGCCATCGCGCCCTGGACGAATCGGGAGGTGATCAGCATGGTCGGATCCGTGCTGAATCCGCACGCGGCCGAGGCCAGCGTGAAACCGGTCATGCCGATCAGGAAGATGCGCTTGCGTCCGTAGCTGTCACCGAGTCGGCCGCCGGTGATCAGCACCGCGGCGAAGGCCAGGACATAGGCCGCGATGATCCATTCGACCTGCGAGTACTGCGCGTCCAGATCGGTCTGGATGCTCGGCACCGCGACATTGACGATGGTGACGTCGAGCAGGTCCATGAACCCGGCGGCCAGCACGACCGCGAAGGCGATCCAGCGGCGCGGATCGAGATGTGGTGGGGCGGCTGCGTGCGGGGCGATGTCGGTATCCACGGGAGCTCTTTTCGGTCGGTGGGATGTGACGACTCCTCAAAACTATGCACACGAAGTGATTATCAATCAAGTGTGCAATCATTAAAAGTGCGTTGATTGGGGTATGCTGGGTTGGTGACCGACGATCCGACCTTCGTGCCGCTGTCCGAGCATCCGGCCTTCCTACTCGGGCAGCTGGGCTTCCATGTCGGCTATCGGTTCACCGACCTGCTCGCGCCGCTCGGCATCAGCCCGCGCCACTACGGCACGCTGCGGATACTGCTCGCGAACGACGGTCAATCGCAGCAGCAACTGTGCGAGGCGCAGCGGATTCACCGCAATGTGATGGTCGGGCTCGTCGACGAACTGGAGAAGCGTGGACTCGTCGAGCGCCGCAAGCATCCGACCGACCGGCGGGCGCACGCGGTCTATCTGCTCCCGGCCGCGCACAAGCTGCTCGCGCAGGCCGAGGAGATCGCGGCCGGATTGGATGTGGATGTGACGGCATCGCTCGATCCCGAAGAGCGCGCGACGCTCGTCAAGCTCCTACAGCGCACCGCGATGGGCAATGGGCTGATCCCGGACATTCATCCCGGCCTCCAGGCCGGGTAGCGGCTGAGCTACGGCATCAGATCAGTACACCCGGATTGAGGATTCCGGCCGGATCCAGCGCCGATTTGGCGGCCCGCAACGCATTCGCGAACGGGTCGGGGCGCTGTCGGTCGTACCACGGTCGGTGATCCCGGCCGACCGCGTGATGGTGGGTAATGGTCCCGTCCGCACCCGAGAGTGCCTCGGAGACAGCGGCTTTGATGTCGTCCCACTGCGCGAGCGTGCTGCCCCAGCGACCCGTGGCGTAGATGCCGAAATATGGTGCCGGACCGTCCGGATACACGTGGGTGAAGCGGCAGGTCACCACGCCGGTGGCGCCGACCGACCGGATGGCCGCGTTCGCGGCCTCGGTCACCGATGCCTTCAGGTTGTCGAATTTGTCCCAGGTGCAGGCGGTTTCGAAGGTTTCGGTGATCATCGATCGGGCCGCGAGGGCGTCGCGCTGGTAGGGCATCCGCAGGAAGGACGATCGCCAGGTATCGGCCGCGCCCGAACTCGGTTGGCGCACGGCCGATTCGGTGTAGCGCGCGGGTTCGGGCAGAGTGCCGCCGTGCTCGGCGACCAACTCCAGCGCGCGTTCCATCCAGGTGCGCGTCGGGTGATCGGCGGATTCGAATCCGAGTACCAGTACGCCCCCGCTGGTGGCGGCACCGGCATTGAGAAATGCCTCGGCCGGATCGAGCAGTCGGCAATTGCTCGGGTGCAGACCGGACTGTGCGATGGCCCTGGTGGCGGCAACTGCCTTCGCATAATCGTCGAAGTGTGCGGAAGCCGTTGCGCGCCAACGTGGTCGGCCCTGTAGGCGCATCCACGCCTCGGTGATGATGCCGAGGATCCCCTCGGACCCGAGGAACATCCGGTCCGGCGACGGCCCTGCCCCGGATCCGGGCAGCCGCCTCGATTCGCTGATGCCCGTCGGTGTCACTACCCGCATCGATTCGACCAGGTCATCGATATGGGTGTACAGCGTGGCGAAATGCCCACCGGCCCTGGTGGCCAGCCAGCCACCGAGGGTCGAGAATTCGAACGACTGCGGAAAATGCCGCAGTGTCAGATCCGCGCCGCGCAGCTGATCCTCCAATGCCGGCCCGAACACTCCGGCCTGTATGCGCGCGGCCCGGCTGGTCCGATCTATTTCCAACACGCGATCGAGAGCGCTCAGGTCCAGGCTGATCGCCCCGGCGTATTCGCCTGCCGCCCGGTCGGAATCGCGGTTCGTGCCGGCCGAATCGGTCGATGACGTACTCGATAATCGCGGCTCCACCCCGCCGACCACCGACGTCCCGCCGCCGAACGGAATTACCGCGATATTCGCCCCGGCCGCCCAGTCCAGAATGTCGACGACATCGTCTTCGCCGCGCGGCCGAACGACCAGATCCGGCGCATTGCGCACATCACCGAGCAGATTGCGCACCACATCGCGAAATGCCTGACCGTGTGCGTGTGCCGCGCGATCGGCCGGATCCGCCGATACCAGTTCGACGAGCGAATCCGGCGCGGTCATCCGCGGTTCGGGCAGCCCGAGCGATTCGACCGATGGCGGTTCGTGTGGTGTGAGATCCGCCCCCGGCAGCATTGCCGCGACCCGCGCCGTCAGGGCGTCCAACTCCGCGCCGACGACCGCATCCTCGACATTGCCCCAGCCCCACCACGACCGCGTCCTCGTCGCCACGACCACTCCTCTCGGCGGTCCGATCGGCCGCACCACCGCCCGCCATCCTCGTGGAGCACCGATCGCCGGGCAAGCACCTGCGATATCCCGGGCCGACAGCGCCACCGAAATGCGGAGGCGGGTGACCGGCTCGACCGGACCGGCGCCTTCCGTGCACAGGCGGCGACGGTGACGAGCGCGATAGGCGGGGGTCCGATAAGCCGAGGGCAGGGGGATTCGTCGGGATCTGGATCGGGGTTGGTCACAACTGGTGCACGTTCCTGGCCTGCGCCCATCCGGCTGGCGAGAATGGCGGACAGTGCCCTGCCGAGCGGTCCGGGAATAGATCGCGCAGGACGCCGGTTGAGCCGTTCGACAACGTTGAGTGGGTTCGGCTCAAGTTTGAGTTGACTCCCGGCCGTAATCGGGTGCAGGATTGAGTCGACCACGCTCAGCGTTGCTGGGACCGTGCTCCGTGAGGTGCTTGGGGCGAGGTCTCGCGGCAGCCGAACACGGATGTCGCCGGGCGGGCAGATTGCCCGAAACCCGCGATTACCCAGCACCGACAGAAGTAGTTACGTCAACTAGGAGGAACAACCATGGCTCGTGCGGTCGGAATCGACCTCGGGACCACGAACTCGGTCGTCGCCGTTCTCGAAGGCGGCGAGCCGGTCGTCGTCGCGAACTCTGAAGGATCGCGCACTACCCCCTCGATCGTCGCGTTCGCCAAGAACGGAGAGGTTCTGGTCGGCCAGCCCGCCAAGAACCAGGCGGTCACCAACGTCGACCGCACCATCCGCTCGGTCAAGCGGCACATCGGCACCGACTGGTCGGTGGACATCGACGACAAGAAATACACCGCACAGGAGATCAGCGCGCGCGTGCTGATGAAGCTGAAGCGCGACGCCGAGGCCTACCTGGGCGAAGAGATCACCGACGCGGTCATCACCGTGCCCGCGTACTTCGAGGACTCGCAGCGTCAGGCCACCAAGGAGGCCGGTCAGATCGCCGGTCTGAACGTGCTGCGCATCGTCAACGAGCCCACCGCGGCCGCGCTCGCGTACGGCCTGGACAAGGGCGATAAGGAACAGACCATCCTGGTCTTCGACCTCGGTGGCGGCACCTTCGACGTCTCGCTGCTGGAAATCGGCGAGGGCGTCGTCGAGGTCCGCGCCACCTCCGGCGACAACCACCTCGGTGGTGACGACTGGGACGAGCGCGTCGTGACCTGGCTGGTCGACAAGTTCAAGGCCAGCGCGGGCATCGACCTGACCAAGGACAAGATGGCCATGCAGCGCCTGCGTGAGGCGGCTGAGAAGGCCAAGATCGAGCTCAGCTCGAGCCAGAGCACCTCGATCAACCTGCCCTACATCACCGTCGACGCGGACAAGAACCCGCTCTTCCTCGACGAGCAGCTGACCCGCGCCGAATTCCAGAAGATCACCTCGGACCTGCTCGACCGCACCCGTGCGCCGTTCCAGTCCGTGATCAAGGACGCGGGCATCAACGTGGCCGATATCGACCATGTCGTGCTCGTCGGTGGTTCCACCCGTATGCCCGCGGTGAGCGATCTGGTCCGCGAGCTGACCGGCGGCAAGGAGCCCAACAAGGGCGTGAACCCGGACGAGGTCGTCGCCGTCGGCGCCGCCCTGCAGGCCGGTGTGCTCAAGGGTGAGGTCAAGGACGTCCTGCTGCTCGATGTGACCCCGCTGTCGCTGGGCATCGAGACCAAGGGTGGCGTGATGACCAAGCTCATCGAGCGCAACACCACCATTCCGACCAAGCGTTCGGAGACCTTCACCACCGCCGACGACAACCAGCCGTCGGTGCAGATCCAGGTGTTCCAGGGTGAGCGCGAGATCGCTTCGCACAACAAGCTGCTCGGCTCCTTCGAGCTGACCGGTATCCCCCCGGCCCCGCGCGGCGTGCCGCAGATCGAGGTCACCTTCGATATCGACGCCAACGGCATCGTGCACGTGACCGCGAAGGACAAGGGCACCGGCAAGGAGAACACGATCAAGATCCAGGACGGCTCCGGCCTGTCCAAGGAGGAGATCGACCGGATGGTCAAGGACGCCGAGGCGCACGCTGCCGAGGACAAGGCCCGCCGCGAGGAGGCCGAGACCCGCAACCAGGCCGAGTCGCTGGTGCACCAGACCGAGAAGTTCATCAAGGAGAACGAGGACAAGGTCCCGGCGGACGTCAAGACCAAGGTCGAGGCGGCCATCGCCGAGGCGAACGAGGCGCTCAAGGGCACCGATATCGCCGCGGTGAAGTCCGCGGTGGAGAAGCTCGCGACCGAATCGCAGGCGCTGGGCCAGGCCATCTACGAGGCGTCGGCGGCCGAGTCCGCTGCCTCCGGCAATGGCGCCGCCAGCTCCTCGGCTGGTGACGATCAGGTTGTGGACGCCGAAGTTGTGGACGAGCCGGTCGACACGGAGAAGAAGTGACACAGGGAAACTCCGAACAGGAGCCGATCACCTTCGTCGACAATCGTGGAATCGATCCGCAGGAGCGGAGCCAGCGGAGCGACCAGTCGGCACAGACAGGTGAGGTTCGGGAACCGGCGGCGGCAGAGCCCGCCGCCGGGCCCGGCCCGGAAGCCGGGAACGGCACCGAACCCCTCCTCGGTAACGATGTGGGCGCCGACGTCCTGGCCGAGACCATCACCAAGGAGCTGGCCGAGCGCACCGCCGATCTGCAGCGGCTGACCGCCGAATACGCCAACTACCGGCGGCGGGTCGAGCGGGACCGACAGGCGACCATCGAGGCGGCCAAGGCCGCCGTGGTCTCCGAATTGCTCGGTGTCCTCGACGATCTCGATCGTGCGCGCGCCCACGGCGACCTCGAAACCGGACCGCTCAAGTCGGTCGCGGACAAGCTCGCCGATGCGCTGCACAAGCAGGGTCTGCAGGAATTCGGTACCGAGGGCGAGCCCTTCGACCCGACCCTGCACGAGGCCGTGCAGCACGAGGGCGACGGACACGACCCGGTGATCGGTGTAGTTATGCGCAAGGGCTATCGGTTCGGCGATCGGGTGCTTCGGCACGCGCTCGTCGGGGTAACCGATGGCGTGGCCGATCTGGTCGAAGAAGAGGCATCCGATGATGCCAATGCGAACAACCAATAAGAACCCGAGAGGAGGAGATGCCCGGTGAGTCAACGGGAGTGGATCGAAAAGGACTTCTACAAGGAGCTGGGTGTCTCCTCCAGCGCCTCGCAGGACGAGATCAAGAAGGCGTATCGCAAACTCGCTCGTGACTTGCATCCGGATGCCAACCCCGGCGATACCAAGGCCGAGGAGCGGTTCAAGACCGTCAGTGAGGCCCATGCCGTGCTGTCGGATCCGGCCAAGCGCAAGGAGTACGACGACACCCGAAAGCTGTTCGCGGGTGGCGGATACGGGCGCGGTGGCTTCACTCCCGGTACGGGCGGCGGCTTCTCGCAGGACTTCAATATCGGCGACATCTTCGGCCAGGCGAATGCGGGCGACGGTGGCCTCGGTGACCTGCTGGGTGGGCTGTTCAACCGGGGCGGCACGCGAACCTCGAGCCGCCCGCGCCGCGGTGCGGATGTGGAGACCGAGACGACCCTCGGGTTCCGCGAGGCCGCGCAGGGCGTCACCGTTCCGCTGCGGATGACCAGTCCGTCGCCGTGTACCACCTGTCACGGCAGCGGCGCCAAGCCGGGAACCAGTCCGCGAGTCTGTCCCGTATGCAATGGCAACGGCGTGATCAGCCGCAACCAGGGTGCGTTCGGCTTCAGCGAGCCGTGCGACGAATGCCGTGGTACCGGCTCGATCATCGATGACCCGTGCGTCGACTGCCACGGCAGCGGCATCCAGAATCGGACGCGCACCATCACGGTGCGGATTCCGCCCGGTGTCAGCGACGGGCAGAAGATCCGGCTGGCCGGACAGGGTGAGGCCGGGCTGCGTGGTGCGCCCTCGGGTGACCTCTATGTGACCGTGCACGTCAGCCAGGACAAGGTCTTCGGCCGCAATGGCGATGACCTGACCCTGGTGCTGCCGGTCAGTTACAGTGAATTGGTGCTGGGCACAACGGTTTCCGTGCCCACGCTGGAAGGGCGCGTCGGCGTCAAGGTGCCGCCCGGCACCGCGGACGGCCGCATCCTGCGGGTGCGTGGCCGTGGCGTGCCCAAGCGCGGCCCCGCCGGCGGGGCGGGCGATCTGCTCGTCACCGTCAAGGTGGCCGTGCCGCAGAAGCTGGACGACAATGCCACCGAGGCGCTCAAGCGGTTCGCGGAGGCGGAGAAGACCAGCGGGTTCGATCCGCGTGCAGGATGGGCAGGTGCGTGATGTCCGATAATCCGAAGCAGGCATCCGGTGGGTCCGCGCGGGCCGAGTTCTTCATGATCTCGGTCGCGGCCCAGCTGGCGGGTATGCACGCGCAGACACTGCGCACGTATGACCGCCTGGGACTGGTTACGCCGCAACGGACTTCGGGTGGCGGTCGACGTTATTCGGCACGGGACGTCGAGCTGCTGCGCGAGGTGCAGCGGCTGTCCCAGGACGAGGGCGTCAACCTGGCGGGCATCAAGCGCATCATCGAACTCACCAATCAGGTCGAGGAACTGCAACAGCGGGTCGCCGAAATGTCGGCCGAGCTGGATCGGCTGCGCGCGGGGTACCGCCCCGATCTCGCGCCGCCGCAACGCAGTACCGCACTGGTGGTGTGGAAGCCGCGCAATCGGCGCTGAAAGGCGTTTCGGCAAAAGCAACGGCTCCGGGATTCGGTACACAACCGAGCTCGGAGCCGTTGTCATTTCGCCGATGGGTAAATGCGTTATGCGGCAACGCCGTAACCGCTGCCGCGGCGAATAACTGCTGGCAGTACTCGAGCAAACTCCTGACTTCGGATTTCGGCATCCGGCAGGTGGTTCGTGGCTGCGCGGCGTCGGCTCGCCACCGATGGGGTTGCCGATGATGTGCCGACCTGTGAAGTTTGCTGCGGGCGGTATTTCAGCAAACTATTCGCCGGATCGCCCGTGCGATTTCGTCGGTCGCCAAGTCGGCGGGATGCGCGGCGTTTGCCCGAGCCGGGTAAGCGGTTGCGGCGCGCGGATTGCCGAGGAATCGCTCTCGGAGGCGCAATGGGATGAATCTTGCAAAACGGGCCGTGCGAAACCGGCAGTTATGTGACGGATTTCGCCGCCGTGTTCGTTCTTTCGGTTTGTTTTCAAGGGTTTTCGTGGTGTTGACCGCCGTTTCAACCGAATTACATGCTTGATGTTTATCCGACTGATTCCGTAGCTGGCAAACCTCGCCTACACTCGTTCGCATTGGCTGCTGTCGAGTGTCCCGCAGCACCTCACTTGTCGGCCACGGATTGTGTTCGAGCGCAAAAAGGGGTTGTGACACAAATGGATTCGCGGACGGTCGCTTTGATCAGAACAACGTTCAAGGCGGTTGCTGCGGAGGAGGGCGGCCCCGCCAAACTAGCCAGTTCGTTCTACGCAATCCTTTTCACCAACTACCCCGCCGCAAGGGACTTTTTTCCGGCGGCCATGGACGCGCAGCGTGACCGATTGGTCAAGGCCATCTCCTATGCGCTGGATCGGCTCGAGGAGCCGGACAAACTATTGCCATTCCTCGCCCAACTCGGGCGGGATCACCGCAAGTACGGTGTACAGGCCGCGCACTACACCGCCGTGGCCACCTCGCTGAAGTCCGCGATGCGGATCTTCGCGGGCGCCGAGATGTGGACCGACGAGGTCGACCGGGCGTGGGATGAGGGCCTGAAGATCATCGGCGACACCATGATCGGCGCGGCCGAACAGGAATCGGCGCCATCGGTCTGGTCCGGAACCGTCGTCGAGTGCCGCGAGGTGCTGCGCAATCTCGCCGTCGTCCGGCTGCAATTAGATCAGCCGATGCAGTACGCCGCTGGCCAGTACATCAGCGTGCAGATTCCGTCCCGGCCGCGCATGTGGCGCTATATGTCCCCGGCAGTGCCCGCGAATGCGAACGGGGAGATCGAATTCCATGTCCGCGGAGTGCTAGGCGGCTGGGTCAGTCCGGCCATCGTCGGCCACACCGCCGTCGGTGACCAGTGGTTCCTCGGTTCACCCCTGGGCGGACTCGGCATACCACGCAATGTGAAACGCAAAATGCTGATGGTCGGCTGCGGTACCGGCATCGCACCCCTGCGCGCCCAGCTCATGGCGATGGCACAGCGGCGCATCAATCCTCGGGTGCACCTGTTCGTCGGCGGACACCATCCCTGTGATCTCTATGATCTGGAGATCCTGAGCCAACTGGCCACCGCCAATAAGTGGCTCACCGTCACCCCGGTCACCGAGAGCGATGAAAACCCCTGGTGGTATCTGGATTCCGGCGAGCCCGAACGCATCTGGCCGGGCCTGGATGCCCGGGTGACCGGCCAGATCGGCAAGGTCGTCGCCAGTTACGGTTCCTGGGCCGACCGGGATGTGCAGATCGTCGGCTCACCCTCGATGGTGCAGACCACCAAGTTCCGATTGATGGCCGCCGGTACCCAAACCAAGAACATCCGCCACGACCCGCTCTTCTGAATCTTTGGCCGCGCCTCCGGCGCGGCGTGTTCGCGGCCCCCTGTTGTCTCGCGTCCGAGCCGTCGAGACTTGCGACTGCGTCGCATGCGCTTCGACGACTCGGACGCGCCATATGGCCGATATGGGCTTCCTGCCCCAGGTCACCAAGCTGCTCGACCGGACGCCGAAAGACGGTCAGCGACTGCTGTTCTCGGCCACCCTCG